>JYNY01000410.1 GCA_000954095.1 Candidatus Omnitrophus magneticus
ATTTTTGATACGATTGAATTTTTAAAGACTGGAGCTAAGATATGCGTCATATCGTTTCATTCTTTAGAAGATAGAATTGTAAAAAATATTTTTAGAGATGGCGCTAGGAATGAAAAATTAAGAATAATAACTAAAAAACCGATAGTTCCAAAAAACGAAGAAATATGTTATAATTCTCGAGCTCGAAGTGCTAAATTACGCGTGGCAGAGAGGATATAGAATGACAATACCTAAAATAATTTTAAATTGTGGAGTTATTACGGCAATTGCTGTTGCGTATGTTCATCAGCGGGTTGAAATAGTTAAAGAAGGATATGTTTTACAGGACAATAAAAGGAGGTTAGATACTCTAATAGATCAGAATTATAAATTGCTTTTAAATTTATCTCGTTTTGAATCGCCTAGGCATCTTTTAAGTTCTTTTGATTATTTAAAAATTAAATTTGGCCGCCCGAGAACATTAGGCGACGGCGCGTATTTATTGT
>JYNY01000416.1 GCA_000954095.1 Candidatus Omnitrophus magneticus
CTCTTTTCATCTAACGCTGTTGGGGTTCCTTCAGTTATATAGGTTATTTCGTAATACCATTCATCTGTTAGATTCTCTATTTTTTCTAACCGTCCTATATTTCCTTCTCCCGCTCCATCAGAATCCTCATCTTTGTAATAATACTTTACATGCTTACCATTGAACTCGCCCTCAGCACTCTCTGTCACTAATTCTTTTGTCTCTAATCTTCCTGAAGCATAGTACACGTACTTTTCATTCATTGTCACGCCGTCCGCGCCGTATACTGTCCTATCTCTTAATACCCAGTTGTTTGTTCCTGTATTTAAATCAAGATTCTCATCTAAATGGTCATAAACATTAGTTTCTGTCCTGTCTGTTGTATAGACTCCGTTTCTTATCGCATCATGCGGACTTACGGTATATACCCCGTCATACATATTAACTGTTACTTGGCTTAAGCCCCAATCATAGGTCTTATATTCCGTATTATCTACGTCATAATATAATGTTGTCCTCCCATAACCTATAGCGCCTTCACCACTGTCATAGTCTTCATCTAAATATTCGGTTATATTTCCTGTCGCTAACTCCATCTCGCGTTTCTTTAATAATGATACGTCATAATACTCTATCCATGATTCTATCTCGCTTGTTGTCAAATTCTTTCTCACACGGCTCTTTTCCTCTGTCGCAGATGGTGTTTCTTCATCTACATATGTTATCTCGTAATACCAGCCGTCGGTTATATTGTCTATCCTATTTATACGGCCCGGGTCTACTCCATCATCTTCATCTTTGTAGTAATATTTTACATGTTTACCGGTAAACTCTCCGTCGGCTGTTTCTGACAATAACTCCTTACTTTCTAGTCTTGTTGAAACATAATATTTATATTCTTCCAATACTGTTGTCCCATTTGTGTCATATACCGTATGTTGTCTCATTGTCCAGTTGTTTGTCTCGGTATTTAAATCCAATTCTTCTCCAGCATGGTCATAAATATATCTATCAGCTCTCTGGCTTGTTACTACTCCATTTCCTGTAGCATCATGCGGGCCTGTTGTATATACTCCACTATAAACATCTACTGTTACTTGTGTTTCTCCCCAATCATATGTTTTGTATTCTGTACCAGCGGCATCAGAATATAAAGAAGTTCTGCCGTATCCGACTCCTCCAACCTGCTGTATAATCGGCTC
>JYNY01000411.1 GCA_000954095.1 Candidatus Omnitrophus magneticus
CAAGTGGGTAATTTTCAATTGAAATTTTTGGGTATTTTTACATTAAAATTGACAGGCGTTCAGGAGGGTCAAAAAAGGCCATTTTGATGGACATGGATGGACATGATTTTACTGACCCGCAGTAGAATTCTTCTTGACTCTCAAGCGCATCATGGTAAAATGTCCACTAATTGGAAATGTCCATTAAATAGTGGACATTTCGGAGTAGTGGACATTTAATATACCTTGGCTTTTCAGACAGTCAAGTCATGGATTGCATGAAGGAGTTGCTACGATGAAAATACTTTTAGGAGATAAGGCGAACATAATTATCCGCGCCATGCTATCTCAACCCGATAGGAAATGGGTCGCCAGAGATTTTGAAAAAGAGTTTGGCGTGGGGCGTGCGCGCGCGGCAAAAGTATTATCAGAACTGCGCGCCAAAGGGTTTGTCGGAGGAGTCCGGTCTGGCAGGCTCGCGCATAGCATATTACAAAATAAAGAAGAGCTTCTTGAAGAGTGGCTCAAAGTCTATAAGTTTGAGCTTAACGAAGCCCATCTTTATTATTCAACCCGAGAGGACATCCTCCCCCGTCTAAGGGAATATTTTGCAGGGAAGAAAGAACCCAATAAATACGCCTTAGCGCTTCATACCGGAGCCAATCTCATTACCAGCTACGTGAACACGCAAACGATATATTGTTATTTACCAGTAAAGGATTTTAAGAGCGCTTCATTGGACCTGCGGCAGGTGCTTGATCTGAAGGAATTAAAAACGGGCGGCAATTTTTATTTAATAAACCCGTATTATAGAAGCGCCACATTTTTCAATACACAGATAATCAAAGGCTTCAATGTTGTCTCGGATCTCCAGCTTTATTTGGACCTGTATCATTTTCCGCAGAGAGGCCGTGATCATGCCGAGTATTTACTCAAGACATTAAAAGAGGAAGGAAAGCCAATTGCTTAAAGAATTCCCGGGAGAAAAACTCCTCATCAAAGTCATAGATGATCTGGCTGATTTTTTGCCGTATCTTGTTCTTGTCGGCGGCTGGGTGCCGTACATCTATGCCAGACACATGTGGAAAGACGTCCCCAATATGGCAGTGACTACCGGAGATATCGATTTTGGCGTTGGTGATCACGACTTTAAGGGGAAGGATACCGTTGCTTCTCGTGTGCAACGATTGGGCTATGGAGAGCGCCACGTTTCTATGGACAGAATGATTCCATTTGTGCCTATTGTAAAAGATGCCTCCGGAGATACCAAAGCGGAAGTTGAATTTATCACCGACCCCAAGGTTTCCCGGAAAGTCATCAATAAGATTGTTGGCCAAGAGATCAAGATCAATGAAATCCAGCATTTCAGTTTGTTGCTTGGCTCTGTCATGCCTGTAAAAATGAACGGCAAGAGTATTCAGATACCGACAGAATCGATGTTTGTTTTCCATAAACTGCTGACGTTTGTGGATCGGGAAAATAAGGCTAAACTCAGGAAAGACCTTTATTACGTTTATTATATGATCAGATTCAGCCCGACAAAGGCACAACTTTGTGACGATGTGGTTGGTCTTATCAAAAAACTTAAAGAAGGCAAACAGGTTAAAGAGAACCTCAAGGAGTATTTTGGCAGTGTTGACTCAAAGGGGCCTTTATTTGTCGAGCAGGAAAACGGCCCGGACGTTTATGTCGCGAATGTAAGAGAAGACGCGTTTGAAAAATTCGGAGATATTCGGCGAAGGGTTGAGGAATGAGAACCTTCGCGATCGGTGACATCCACGGCGCCTACAAGGCGATGATGCAGTGCTTTGAACGCTCAAAGTTCGATTATAAGAAAGACCGACTGATCGTGATGGGCGATGTTTGTGACGGGTATCCGGATGTCAGGCAGTGCATCGACGAATTGTTAAAGATCAAGCATTGTGATCTGGTCATTGGCAATCATGATATGTGGGCGCTGGATTGGGCGCTTAAGGGCGACAAGCCGGAGATATGGACGAAGCAGGGCGGTGACCGGACCATGGCTTCGTATAACGGCGGTCCTATGCCGCAGACGCACATTGACTTCCTAAAAAGCGGACATCTTTGGTTGGAAGTCGGGAATAAACTTTTTGTCCATGCCGGTTTTGAGCCGGATTTGCCATTGGAACAAAATAGCGCTCAGGTACTTGTGTGGGACAGGGATTTGCTAAAAGACGCATGGGAAGCGGCTAATTATAGACGTGAAGCGCAGATTACAAAATACGATGATATCTTTATCGGTCATACGACAACAGAGATTTATAGGACGCTTCAGCCGATTCATGTTTGTAACGTATGGGATTTAGATACCGGTGCTGGCTGGTCGGGCAAGCTGACGATTATGGATGTTGATACAAAAGAATACTGGCAATCGGAGTTATCAAAGGATTTATACGGCGGCACACCTGATACCTTAAAAATTAGGATTTAGATTATGGAATACAATCTTAAACACAAAAATCTTATTGCGAAACTTTTCAAAAAAGCCGGAATGCTTGAAGAGGCAAAGATTGTTTTGTCCTGCGATGATTACAATTGCAAGATCGCCAGCGCTATGCGGGATGCCGCCAGCAAGGCTAATGTTCCTATCGGGGCGACGCCAGCGCTATTAGACGCGGCAAGGCGTTATGAAAACAGGAATTGCGCTATCTTCAAAGAATGCACTTTATCTCATTGCGAAGGTGGTGTATGGTGCGATATCTATAATCTTGGCGGAAGCCATGGCCGGATCGGAGATGCTTTTCGTTATTTGGGTAAAAGCGCATATGATGTTCCGTTGCCGAAGCGGCGCAAACTGATGCTCGAGATGCTTGATGCTAAAAAACGTCGTAATCGTGCTAAACGTGCCAAAGGGGCAGTAAAGGGTTAATTGGCGCAAAGTTGGCGATTTGGGACATTTATGGGACATATAGGACAAGTGAGCGATTTGCGCGATTACTGCGCGATTAGCGAAACCCGACATAAACGCGTCAAACCGGACATAAACAGGACAAACGTACCTAACCCATCTTCCGCTATTCGCGTAAAAAAACAGCTATTTTTCAGATTTTAAAATTTTGAAGTACCCATTTAATGCGGGCTTTATGTTTTAAAAACTCAAAAAATGGTTGTGGGGCCGACCTAGTTGATTGACAAAGTATTTACTTGTGTAAAAATATAGACATTATGTATTTAAAATGTCGCAGAAGGTTTAAAGACGGTAAAGAACATCGTTATTTCAGCAATTGTTGACTTTTTTGTGTCTGAAGCAATTGGCAAAATATTAAAAAACATAAATTTTTAAGAGCTTTCTTGTTTTTGT
>JYNY01000412.1 GCA_000954095.1 Candidatus Omnitrophus magneticus
CGCCCTTCGCCATTATTCTAAGCGTCGTCATCTTGTCAGGACTCACGAGAAGCATAACCTCAACCATCTCCGGTACATTGGCGGTGATGAAGGACGTGTCTGGAGGAAACCTCAGTCAGCGCGTCAGATTCCGCGGGAAAGACGAATTGGCTGTCCTCGCCGGAAGCACAAACGCCGTTCTTGAAACACTGAACGGCACCGTGCGAAAGATACTCGAGGCGTCTCTAACCTTGACCTCAGTAATGGACGTCCTCAGGCCAATAGCTGAAAAGACAGCCACCGGAGCACAGGAACAATCCGATCAGGCCGCGCAAATAGCGACCGCCGCAGAGGAAATGAGTCAAACAATAGTAAACATATCGTCCAACGCCCAAACAGCCATGGACACCGCCAACAAAACAATGGATATCGCCTCGAAAGGCCAGAAGGTCACAGATGGGGCCATCACAATGGTAAATAATGTAAACTCCTCTACAGAAGAGCTTGCGGCGATGGTAAGCGAGTTCAGCGTGAGCGTAAGTGAGATAAGCAAGATAATAACCGTGATTAACGACATAGCGGATCAGACGAACCTCCTGGCCCTCAACGCGGCAATAGAAGCCGCAAGAGCCGGTGAACAGGGCAGAGGGTTCGCCGTCGTGGCCGACGAGGTACGAAAACTCGCTGAAAGAACCATAAAGGCCACCGACGAAATATCAAACAAAATAGCCATGGTAAACGCCAAATCTAACCAAACCTCCAAGTCCATGAGCGAGGCCTCCCGCAGAGTCGGAGAGGCCACTAACTATATAGAAAATGTAGGCGATTCCTTAAAGTCCATAGTAGATTCAGTCTACATACTGAAAGATCAGATAGGGCAAATAGCCACCGCGGTGAACGAACAATCCACCGTGGCCGAAGACGTGGCCAATAATATAGAAAAAACCTCCGTCGTAGCCGAGAGAATGAGAGACATTTCCGGAGATATGCTTAAAGAGGTTAATGAGATGACCTCCGTGACAGAATCCTTGAGAGATGTAACGGCCTTCTTCAAGCTCAGGGGCCTGGAAGCCATGATCTTTGACCTGGCGAAGGGCGACCACAGGGTATGGGTCAACAAAGTGGCCGGCGCTTTGAGGGGAGGAGAACGTCTTGATCCATCAAAGCTCTCAGACCATCACTCTTGCAGACTGGGCAATTGGTATTACTCTGACGGCATGAGGTCTTGCGGCCATATGTCGAATTTCAGGATACTCGAGTCTCATCACAAGAAACTTCACACCCTGGGCAAAGAGATAGTCAACGACATAAACCGCGGCAACAAGAAAAAAGCGGAAAAAGACTTCACCGAGTTGGAACGCGCTTCTCACGACGTAATGAATGTTCTCGACAAATTAAAAGGTGAATATAACAATAATCAATCATTAATCGCCTCTTAGGAACGCCTTGACTACAACTACTATCGTATATGTAGTAATACTGCTGCTGGTCCTGGGGGCTGTTGTCATCTTCAGAAGACTCATGAACCGTGTCTCGTTTGTTGAGGACTATGTGTCTCAGATAATGGCGGTTGTGGATGACGCTCTCTTTGTCATAACCCTGGACGCCAGGATCGAGGCAGTTAACTCCGCCGTCTGCCAGACTCTGGGATACACAGAGGGGGAGCTTACAGGTAAAGAGGCAAGCCTCATATTCGCGGAGGCGGACAGCGTATTTATAAATAATGGATTCAAAGACTTGCTCGACAGCTCTACAAAAACAAGTCGCGAGATGACTTGCAGAACTTCTACCGCCGTGGCCATCCCCATGCTTGTGTCCCTGACGGTGATGAAAGACAGCTCTGGAAACAACCGACGGGTTATGCTGCTCGGCAAGGACCTCAGAGAACAAAGAAAGGTGGCGGAAGACCTCCAGGAAGCAAACACTCAGGCGCGAATCGCTTCCAGGGCCAAAAGCGAGTTTATAGCGAATCTGTCTCACGAGATACGAACCCCGTTAAACGGCATCATAGGTATGGCAGAGCTTCTATCCCTCACCGAACTGACAGATAAACAGAAGTCCTATATCGCGTTGATAAAGACCTCAGGCAATTTACTGCTGGATGTGATAAGCGACATATTAGATTTCTCAAAAATAGAGGCGGGCAAGCTTCAACTCGAAGCCACGGAGTTCAGTCTGAGAAAGAGCGTAAATGACGCCATAAGCGTTCTTGAGATAGAGGCGCGATCAAAAGGCATAGTACTCACATGCTCCATAACCAGTGGAATCCCGGACTCAGTAATCGGCGACCCCGCGAGACTGCGCCAGGTTGTCTTCAAGATTGCGGGCAACGCCTTAAAGTTCACAGAAAAGGGCGAAGTGACTGTAAACGTAAAGGCAGAGTCTCAAACAACCGATGATGTGAATCTCCTGTTCACCGTAATAGACACGGGAATCGGTATATCTAATGACAAGTGCGAAAAGATATTCGAGTCCTTTACACAGGCGGATGGCTCAACTACACGAAGCTACGGCGGCGCAGGGTTGGGTCTCACCATATCGAACCATATCGTACACTTGATGAACGGCAGTATCTGGCTGGAGAGCAAACCTGACAGTGGCACAACCTTTTACTTTACTGCTCGATTCATTATAAATAAGTCTGCAAACCGTAAAGAACCCCATGCCGTTGTATGTCCACAGGACTTGAAAAACACTAGAAATCTAAACATACTCCTGGCCGAGGACAATAAGTTTAATCAACAGGTGATAGTGCGTATCCTCAAGAGATGGGGCAATACAGTTACGGTTGCAAACGACGGCGCCGAGGCTGTCAAATTGTCAAGAGAACTCAATCTGGACTTGATAATAATGGACGTGCAGATGCCCATCACCGACGGTTGCGAGGCCGCGACGATAATAAGATCAGAAGAACGAAATACATCTGCTCACACTCCCATAATAGCGATGACCGCCTATGCCACAGAGGAAGTCCGCAAGAGGTGCTTCGATGTGGGCATGGACTACTATCTGCCAAAACCCGTACAAGTGGAAAAACTCCACGAAACCCTCGAAGAGATCATTCGCCTCAGAATCAATCAGGCCAAAACTCATCATCCATGATCTGCTCAAAGGTGTAAGGGCAAGCTCCCGGTAGAACTTTCCTGGATATTCCTGTTTCTGCTTCAAACTGTTTTCCTGCCTTAACAAGAGCTTTAGCTATAACAGTTTCTATACCATATCTCAAACTGGGACTTTGTTCAAGCAAACTGTCTATGTTTTCTCGTTGCGCTACCACTGTGGATTTCCAACTTCTTGATCTTCTCTCTGGCTGGTATTGCCACTTAAGCAGGTGCATTATTAGTATTACTAAACGATGTAATAACTCTCTCTTATTATTCCCACCCAAATTTTCGATCTCCTCCGCCATGTTCTCTGTGTCTATCTCTGAAAACCGCCCCTGTCTAAGTAGTTCGGCGTTATGTAGCGTCCACTGGTAAAAATCAGTTTCGTATAATGAGCTGGGAGACAGTCCCACTGGTTGGGTTGTGAGTTTATCTTTAATCTCTAAAATTTCCATAGATTTATTTTAGCATATAGCTTCAAAGGTGGTCAGTTAAAATTATTATTATATTTAAAGATTAAGGGACTAAAGACCAGGGACTTGTCCCACGGGGTCTTAACCCCTTGAACCCCTTGAACCCCTTGTTTGCGGCTTGCCAAGAAAAAGCCCTTGCTCGTCTGCCATTTTGTATAAAAGATCAACCGCCTCTCTGCCTGACTCCCCCAGGCTATAGGTATAATCGTTCACATATAAGGCTATGTGGTTGTTCACCACCTCTGGGGCCACTTCCTGGGAGTGTTGGAGGATATAGTTCAGTATCTCGTCTCTATGCGAATGGGCGTACATGAGCGAACTCTTTATGGCGGCGGCGATATTGCCGATGAGGTCTGCACCCAGGTCTTTTCTCGCTATTATGGCTCCCAGGGGGATTGGCATATTTGTTTTATCTTCCCACCACTGGCCGAGGTCGAGGATGGGTACTAGTCCCCAGGTCTTGTATGTGAACCTGCTCTCGTGTATTATCAGGCCGGCGTCTACCGCGCCCTCGCTGACGGCGGAGATTATCTTGTCAAATCTCATAACCACTGTAGTCGCTCTCAAGGGGAACTCCATGGCGTCAAACAACTTAAGCAAGAGGTGGGCCGTGGTAAATTCCCCTGGTATGGCTATCTTTTTGGGGGTACGAGCACCCGGACTCGTTTGGGTGCCGATCCCCCTTAAGTCTTCCAGATCACGAACTCGGTCAGAAGCTATCAGGAGAGGGCCGCATCCCCTGCCTAGAGCGCTGCCGGAGTCGAGTAACTCGTATTCGTCTCTGAGATAACCATAGGCGTGAAACGACGCCTTTGTCACATTCAGTGGGGGTTCAATTTCTCCTATCTCATTGGCAAGACCCAAGGCCCAAATATTCAGTGTCTCTACGTCTCTGATAACTTCGTCAATTGAAACTTCGTCACAAACGATCTTTCCGGCGGCCAGGGCGTAGAAAATGAACGTATCGTTCGGACAGGGAGAGTAACCCAGTGTTAATATTCTCATAGATCAACCGGGAGGCCAACTCATGAACCGCCCGCCGAGCACATGAAGATGCACATGAAATACCGTTTGTCCCGCCTCTCTGTTGCAGTTCATGACCATACGAAAGCCCTTTTCCGCGACGCCCCTGTCGGCGGCGATCTTGTTGCCAACTACTATGAGATGGCCCGTCAGACTCTCATCCTCTTCTTTGAGTTCGAGGGTCGTAGCTAAATGTCTCCTTGGGATTACAAGCACATGGACGGGGGCTTGAGGGCTTATATCCTCGAAAGCGATGACACGGTCATCCTCGTACACTATTTGGGCGGGGATTTCTTTATTAACTATCTTGCAAAACAAACAATCCATAATTTATTTATACTCCTTGGGGAATACAGGAATCGTCCCGCAGTTGTGAGTTACACGGGGGACGATCACATCCCCGATGTCTTTACGGTAGACTTTGTTGTCGAAGTGAATTTTTTCCACGGCGTCGTAGGCTCGTTTTTTTGCGTCCCTGAGGTTCCTGCCGATAGAGGTTACGGCCAGGACCCTGCCCCCTGATGTGACAATTCCTTTGTGGTCAAAGCCAGTGCCGGAATGAAACACCTCTGTATCGCCATATCCCTTCAGGGTGTCGAGTCCTGTAACAGCCTTGCCCTTCACGAACTTGCCTGGATAGCCCTCCGAGGCCATGACTACGCACATGGACGCCCCCTCTTTCCACTTGACCTCGAGTTTACCTAATGTGCCGTCGTTTATAGCCATGAATATGTCGAGCAAGTCAGTGTCAAGGCGCATGAGTACGGCCTGGGTCTCAGGGTCGCCGAAGCGGCAATTAAACTCAAGCACCCACGGTTTGCCCTCCTTTACCATTATACCAGCGTACAGTATGCCTTTGTACATTATATTCTCTTTTTTGAGGCCACATATAGTAGGGAGCATGATTCGTTCCATGATTTCTTGTTCCAGCTCAGGGGTCATGACTCTTGCGGGACTATAGGCGCCCATTCCTCCTGTGTTAGGTCCTTCGTTACCATCGCGAACCCGTTTGTAATCCTGGGAAGTGACCATGGGTGCTATGGTATTACCGTCCGTAAAGGCCATGGCTAATTA
>JYNY01000413.1 GCA_000954095.1 Candidatus Omnitrophus magneticus
ATACAGATAAAACTTAATGAAATGCGCCTTGAGCGTCCACGAGAATGGGGAGCATGCTGGTTAGCGCTTGAGATGTGGAATTTTTTGGGATTAGATAATTTTTGGTCAAAACATCTTACCCCTAGCCGTAAAGGGACAAATTGGCTTAATGTTTTAAAAACACTAGTTACGTATCGTTGGATTTCGGCTGGTAGTGAATGGCGTTTACACAGGCAATGGTTTAAAAGTAGCGCTATGGCGGATTTGCTAGGAGAGGATGATTCTATCGCGTTAGATGATACTTTGTATCGCTGTTTGGATTTACTTCACGCGCCCAAAAAAGATTTATTTTCATTTTTATCTGAACGTTGGAAAACATTATTTAATATATCCTATGATGTTTTATTATACGATCTTACCAGCACATATTTTGAGGCAGATTCAAAAGATAATGAACGATTAAAAAAATTCGGATATAGTAGAGATAAGAGAAGTGATTGCGTGCAAGTAGTAATTGCGCTTATAGTCACTAAAGAAGGTTTTCCGGTGGCCTATGAAGTTATGCCGGGAAATACTCAAGACCGGACAACTCTACCGGGATTTTTAAAAAAGATAGAAACAGTATATGGCAAATTAAATAGATTGTGGATTATGGATAGAGGCATTCCTACCGAAGAAAGTCTTAAAAAAATGCGAGAACATAATGCTGATTATCTTGTCGGAACGCCAAGAGGAAAACTGTCTAAGCTTGAAAAACAATTATTAAAAGAACCATGGAAAAAAGTTCAAGAAAATGTAAAAGTAAAACTTATCCGAGAAGAAAAAGAATTGTATATATTGACTTTTAGTAACGGCAGGCGTGATAAAGAAAGGAGACTGTCAACTTTTTTGTGTCTAGAGCAATTGGCAAAATATTAAAAAACATAAATATTTAAGATCTTTCTTGTTTTTGT
>JYNY01000414.1 GCA_000954095.1 Candidatus Omnitrophus magneticus
AACGAAGTTTGAATTCTGAAAAAGAACCCCGCCTGTAAAGGCGGGGGTATCTATTAAAAAATTCCGCGTGATATTCAAGAGTAGTTTCAGGGAAAGTGAAGTCAAGGTTAGGAAGTTGGTCTGTTAAAGGAGTTTCTTTCGGGCAGTTTTTGTATTCATATAAAGTCGCGTTACCTTTTCCGCTTTGGGTATTGTATAGAATATTTCCGCCAGATTCTAAAAATTGGCAAGGCGGATAAAAATGTTCAGATTTTGTAATAGAAAATGATTTTATTTGGTAGACTTTATCAAGCATATATCCGTAGTTTTCTAAATGGACATATCTATCAAAATATGCTCCTCCCCCAGAACCAAGTATAACTTTACCGTCTTGGGAAATAATCATATCTTCAAACATTCCTGACTCGCCATTCAGCATTTGTTGAAGATGGATATTTTTAAAGGTTCCATCATGAGTAAAAAAATGTAAACCGCCGGGAGAAGAAACAAGAAGAGTTTCGCCATAAGGAGATTTTTTAGGTAAAAAGTCAATACAAGTCACAGGCCCGTATTGAAGAGGAATAGTTGTGTTCGGGTCGTCTGGGAATTTTTGATAATATTCGTCGAATTCATAAATGAATACTCTATTTTCAGCGCCGACATAAATTGTTTTACTGTCAGGTGAGAATTTAATAACATAAGGCGTTTTTGTAAATTCTTCAAATAATCTTTCAAGTTTCTTTTTTTCTTTTTCTGTATAGCTTGTGAATTGATCTACAAAATCATCTTCTAATATATTATGAGTTTCCACGGTTCTCGTATCTTCATCAACATATCCTTGTTCTAAAAGTTTAGGAAAAATTTCATGAAAGTTTAAATCTCTCTCTCTAAATTTATAAATATCAAGAGTGCCTTGATGAAGTATTTGCGAGAATTCATAGAATCCATCGCTATTACGGTTATAAATTCTGACTTTCCCGCCAATACTGCCTAGCGCAATATAATTTTTATCCGGAGAAAATTTTGCTGAAACTATAGGATTATCTTCATTGAAAAATGATTGTTTAGGAGTATTTGAAAATTTTTGAGAAGTAGAGTTATATTCCCAGAGAGTAACTTTACCTTTATCATATTCTTTTGTAGCAATAAGAAGTTCAAGTCCGTCAAAAGAAAAATCAACCATCTTTATAAGTTTGGAGACTTCATCATAATTGGTATGTTGTTTTTCTATTTTGCCATTACCAATATCTATAAAGTTATAATTTTCATCAATTTCTTGAAATGGTTTATCTTCTCCGAGTTTGTATAGTCGGACAATACAGTCTTGACTGCCGGCAACTATAATGCGATCAGTATAAAAATTATTTTTAGGTGACATGGCTGAAGCGTGAACAGGTTTTCCATTGGGGTTTATATAATGTCCAATAATATTAAAATCATCTTTATCTTCGCCTTTTTCCGCGTTTTTAAATTTTTGAAAATCCAAAGTCAGCGATTCTTGAATATAAATCCTGAGTTCGTCGCGTAAATCTTCAACAGCGTCTTTCCCGAAAATCGCGGTTTGAAGTTCAGAATAAATTAGCCGATGTTCGTTTCTATTAGGATCAGTAATAGAGCCGTATTCAGGGACACATTCATGATAAATAAGTTGAGCGAGTAAAGGAGGAGACGCGATAAATA
>JYNY01000415.1 GCA_000954095.1 Candidatus Omnitrophus magneticus
GGTACAATCCTTTCTGTCAGTCGCTTCTTTTTTAGCAACCTCAAACTCGAAATCAAGATGGCTGTCCCGCCTTCTCATTAAAAAAATCAACCGCGCCACATCAACGCCAATCTCCTCAATGATTTCCCTTAAAGAAATAAATTCCGCTCTACGTGTAGACATGGAAACCGCTACACCATTTCGAAGCAGTGTAGCCAACTGAACTATAAGAATATCTATAGAGGATTTATCATATCCCATAGCAGAAACAGCCGCTTTCATTCTGTTTATATATCCATGATGATCCGGCCCTAACAAGTCAATAATTTTCTCAAACTTCCGTAAATATTTATCTTTATGATACGCTATATCCGGCGCTAAATATGTATACGAACCATCGCTTTTACGAACAACCCGATCCTTATCATCTCCAAATGCCGTTGACTTAAACCATTTAGCTCCGTCTTGTTCATAAAGATAGCCGGCTTTTTCCAGCTCTTCTAAAGTGCGTTCGACAATTTTTCTTTCCTCAAATTCTGCTTGGCTTGTCCATACATCAAAATGAACCCTAAAATCTTCAAGGTCTTTTCTAATAAGATTCATTATGCTTTCTACTGCGTATTTTCTAAAAAAATTACTAGTTTTTTCTGTTTCTTCTAAAAACATTTCCCCGTGTTTTTCTTTTATTTCTTTAGCAATATCAATAACATATTCCCCGACATACCCGTCCTCCGGCAAACTATCCTCTTTCCCGCATAAATTCCTATACCTAATTTCTAGCGACTTTCCCAGCATATTAATCTGCCTGCCGCAGTCATTAAGATAATATTCTGTTGTCACGTCATATCCATTAAATTTTAATATTCGCGCTAAAGCATCGCCTATCGCGGCTTGTCTCGCGTGCGCAATCGTAAGAGGTCCTGTAGGATTCGCTGAAACAAATTCTATATTAACTCTCTTCCCGCCAAAGTCGCTATTCTGCCCAAACTTTTCTTTATTCTTAAATATTTCCAAAAGAATATTTTCATAATATTTATCAGAAAGCCAAAGATTAATAAACGCGCCTTTTACTTCAATACCGTCGATAAAAGAATTAATGTCGCTTCTCTGATTAAATATTTTTTTTATTTTTTCACTGATATGTTGAGCTAAAATGACAGGATTTGCTTTTACTTGTTTTGCTAAAACCATAGCGATATTGGAAGTGATATCCCCATGAAGTTTTTCTTTTGGGGCATCGAGGGAAATAAGAGAAGAAGAAATATCCGCACGACAAGCGGACTCTTCCGCGAAATATTGGTTTATGCCTTCGCTGAAGATTTGGATAATTTTTTCTTTAAAGTTTTTTTCAAGCATTTTTCATTAATTTCTTCTCTTGGAGCAGAGAGCCACAACCGTTCTATCCCATAAAAATTGCGCGCGTCTTTATAAAAAACATGCGCTATTACATCTCCCGCGTCAACCAATGTCCAAGAAGGATTATTTTTCCCCTCTAGGCGAGCGTTTTGCTTCCAGTTAACGGACAGCTCTTCGTCTATGGCTTTTGCTATTGACTGAACTCTTTTAGATGAACCAGCAGTAATCAACACAAAATAATTAAAAATATTAGCGGATTTGGTTAAATCTAAAACAAGAATATCTTCGCCTTCTTTTTCAAGCGCAACCCTAGCTATTGCATGCGCCTTTTCTAAGGCTAAATCTTTAATTTTTCTTTTTACCACAGATTACCTTTAGGTATAAAACATTGTAGGGACTCGATAATTTCGTGCCCCTACAATTTAATATCCTTTTAATAATTAAAATTCTTATTTACCCAATATGCGATATAAGCCTGTGCCGCAACTATTACAAGACCCTTTAATTGCTTTACGGCCGTTT
Organism: Candidatus Omnitrophus magneticus; assembly: GCA_000954095.1. GTDB lineage: Bacteria > Omnitrophota > Gorgyraeia > Tantalellales > Tantalellaceae > Omnitrophus_A > Omnitrophus_A magneticus. Next base: position 1,858 of record JYNY01000415.1, read on the forward strand.
TTCATAGTAACTTCCTGTGGGCTTTTCATTTCTTTCTTAGTTTTACATTTTACGCAATACGCCTCTGCCATACTCCACCTCCAAGTATAAAATAACAAATTCTCCTTACAAACAATGAAAATAAGTTTATCATACTCTCTTTAAAAGTCAAGAACCTTTCCTTGCAAAGAAATTTTTAGCATAAAAAAAACGGCTCACCAAAAAGGTGAGCCGTTTTCCCTCCCTGATCTCTTGCTTAAAAATAATTAGAAGTTAAGAGAAACAGATCCAACGACATCTGTAGCAACATCATCTTGGCTGTTAGCAAAATGATCGCCTGGGAAGAACCATGCTGTCAAAAGACCAAACTGCACATCTTCTGTGTAATCCCAAGTCAATGTAATATCTGCTTCACTACCAAGGTATTGCTCTTCATTCTGATTAACTACGGTTGTAGTTGACGCCCATTCTTCAGCAAGCCAGAAATTGCCAAAAGTACCTTTTAATGTAAGGCTATCTGTAGGCTCTACTTTACCTGTTAATAAAATCTGGTGCTGATTAGTTGTAGATGGGGAACTTCCCATCGCTGTTCTGTAAAATACATTCTGGAATTCACGAATAGCTGTATCAAACTTGCCTCTGTATACAGGATCCCATCCGTTATATGTTCCATTCGTAGTAGCTGTTGTATTACCAAGATTTTCTTCGCCGGAATATAAAATATATTCAGCGCCAACAACCGGTCTCCACGCAAAATTATCTTGGAAATAACGGCATTCTACCATAGCATCTACTGCCCAAGCGCTTCTGCTTCTTTCTTCTATCTGTTGTGCTGCTCCGATATATTCGCCAAGCTGGTAAGCACCTTCAAGAGCAATTGTCCAATCCTCTATAGGATCAAAACTACCTCTTAAACCAAAAGTATGAACATCATTTGATTGGTGGCCGTTAAGAACTGACGGCATTGTTGCCCCGTTGGAAGTTGTTCCAACATATCTCTGTTGTTTGAACCACCAGTAACCTTCGGCTTCCGCGTTATATTCATTGAATTTATAACCAACATTTGTACCCCAAAGATTTATATCTTCATCTGCTCTGTCTTGGTTCTCGCGGATTTTCGCGAATACACCGTCAATTGTCCAAGGATCATAATCTAAAGTAGCGCGAATCGCGTCAAAAGATTTAATCGCTGTATATTCTCTTGGAAGTAAATTACCATTTGGATCTTGTAAGTTAGCACCAACGATAAATCCTTTACCAAACCAAAGGTCCTGACGACCAATTTTTAATGTAAGAGGTGAATAAAGGAACTCTTTTAATTCTATATAAGCTAAATCCACATTAACATCAAAAGAATCTGCTGAAGAAACTGTTCTCGCGGCAACCTGATCTGTATAAGGCGCGCCAATTATGCCGTATGTATTATCCGCGGCTGTATTGTTGCCATACACATCGCCCCAGAGTCTCTGGTTAACAAGTCTTATAACACCTGTTACATTGTCAGTTAAGTCCGCGTCCACTTGAACTTCAGCTGTGTTTGTAAGGTATGTGCTCCAATCTGAAGACTCTACGCCAGTGTTCGCTACGTTTGGATCATTGTTATCCAAATCATAGTTGTTTCTCGCGAAAGATCTCATCGCTAAATCTCCGCTGATTTTGACACTTTGTGTCTCAGCGTACGCGCCAACAGCAACTAAGCTTGTAAGCGCTAAAACCATTGCTATTTTTAAAAACTTCATTATTATTTCCTCCTTAAAAGAAAATTTTAATACTTCCCACCCTAAATAAGAACAAATTTTTGTTCTATTTAATTTCTATCTGTTTATATTGTATCGGCTGTTTGTTTAGCTACTCTGCGGCAAAATAATAAAAAAAATATCAAATTTTCATATACGTCAAAACTTCTGTTGTTATTGATATTTTCCAGACAACTATTTCATCCCTCCTTTCTTTGCCAGATTAGAAATAGCTTTAGCCGGTACTTGCTCTTGTTATTTTTCTAAAATTAATTAAAAACTTCTCGCCCACTCTAGGCATACTGATGTTGCAAGTATAGCACAATGAGTTTCTTCGTCAAACAGCAAAAAAGATTTTTTTGGTTGTTAGAATTATAAAAATCTTGAGCGTGCTACTGCTATCTTGTTTAAAAATTCTTCGGCATTCTTAATAATTTCTATTTTTTGTTTTTCATTCGCGCGCAATTCATTTAAAATTTTTTCCCGACTTTCTTTTGTAAGCAAATCCGCCGGCGTGTGCGCATCAGTATTAAAAACTAATTTCGCGTGTGTTTTTTCCGCGATAGAAAAAACATGCGCGTTTGTAGCAGAATGGCCGCTACGCGCGGTAATCTCCAGATAAACTCCGCGATCTCTCGCCAAAATCGCGTCTTCTTCTAGGAGATGCCCCGGATGCGCTAAAATGTCTACCCCTGCTTCTATCGCAACTCTATTAGTTCCTTTTATAACAGGTTCAACCGGAGACTCTCCATGCGCAACCACAATCTCTACTCCTTTAAGCCGCGCGAAAGACACGAGGTCTTTAAAACATTCCAAAGGAACATGTGTTATTTCTACGCCCGGAATAACTCTGATATTCCAATATCTATTAATTTCTCCAGCAACTCTTGTTAATCCTTCTATGACATAAGAAATATTCGAATGGTCAACATGGTCTGTTACCGCGATTGCCGTAACGCCACCTACCTGTGAGCGGCGAATCAGTCTGCCCGGTTTCAAGTTACCTTCTTATCCTCATTTATTTGTCGTTGTTCATGTTACGTTCAGCGAAGTTTCCCATGAACGCAGTTTCAATACGGTGCAGAGCCAGACAAGACGGAAGAGGTCCAGCCCCGGCCAGCAAAGGGGCGTGAGTGCAAACGATACATCGTCGCATGCACTAAATATCTTTTTCGTGAAGTAAAATCAGCCATATAAATGATAATGGCGAA
>JYNY01000422.1 GCA_000954095.1 Candidatus Omnitrophus magneticus
AATTTGTTCAATCTATAAAGGTATAATAAAAAAATGGTTTGGCGCGCGTATTGAAGAACAATCACAAAGAAAAATGTTACTTGCTTTACGAACTGGAGACATAGACACCTTTGAAGAAATATTTTCAGAATTTGTGATGAAAAGCCTTAGTTATTTTGACACAGGGAAAGACCACTCAGAAAAGGTATATAAATCATTTGTCCTTGGATTACTTATAGCTTTGGCTGATAAATACGAGATAGAGAATGAAAAAGAAGCAGGTAGAGGGCGTAGCGACTTAATTTTAACCCCAAAAAATAAAACTGACTTCGGAATAATAATTGAGTTTAAAAAAGTAGACGCGCGCAAAAAAGAAAAAATGCCGCAAGCCGTAAAAGCCGCGTTTAAACAGATAGAAGAAAAACAATACGATTTGGTTTTTAAAAATCGCGGCATCGAAAAAATAAAAAAACTCGCTATTGTGTTTCAAGGTAAAAAGGTTTGGGTTCGAGAAGATAGTCAAAAATAATAACGGTATTCTCCAGTGTTTACTTTTTTTTGTTTTTGGGCGGGGATTTTTAGTTTTGGATTTATTATAAAATACAGGTTTTATCAGGATTATGTATGGATAAGTGGATATATTTATTGATTGGAGGGATTATTGGGACAGCATCTCGATATGGTTTATCCGGGTTTGTTTCAGATAAGTCCGGGACAGTTTTTCCATGGGGGACGTTAGCTGTTAATGTTATAGGATGTTTTGTTATTGGATTTTTGGATACTATTTTTGAAAAAAAGTTTTTTATAAGTCCTAATTACCGTATTTTTTTAATGACTGGTTTTTGCGGGGCATTTACGACTTTTTCGGCATTAATATTGGAAACGTCTAAGTTGCTTAAAGAAAATGAATATATTTACGCGTTCGGAAATGTCGCGATTAGTTTTGTAATAGGTTTTTTAGCGTTTAAATTAGGATCGGTTATAGCGGAGATGATTTGACACGGAAAATATTGTTTAACATGAATAAATAATGCTGAACAAAATTCATGAAAGATTAGTTTAACTGTAAATTATTGCGTATTTTTATAGGAGAACAGGATAAGTGGAAAACTGTTCCACTTTATGAAGTTATTGTTATGTTAACGCGAAAGTAATTACTAAGCGGTTGGTAATAAGCTTTTCTGTAGTCCTTTAGGAAATATCATTCTGTCATTCCCTCGGAAAGCTGGAATCCATAAGGGTTTTATGATATTTTTGAAAT
>JYNY01000417.1 GCA_000954095.1 Candidatus Omnitrophus magneticus
AGCGAATGAAATTGTAGAAAAAATATTAAAAAGTGATTACACGAAAACAATAACAATAGATCACGCGGAACAGGCGAAAGAAAATCTTATCGCGCGCAGAGATACGCATTTAGATAGTTTAATAGATAAACTTAAAGAACCGCGTGTTAAAAATATAGTAAGCGCTATTATAAATGGAGACGGAGTTTTGTTTGACAACTATGACGATTCGCTTATGTATTGTCGAGATTTAGGAATTATAAGCGAAACAAGGCCTGTCAGAATCGCGAATGAGATATACGGGGAAATTATTCCAAGAGTTTTAAATAGAAATTTACAGGATAGTATTGAAGAAGAGGTCGAAACGAAATGGTACATAAAACCTGACGGCAAATTAGATATGGATAAACTGTTAAAAGAATTTCAAAAATTTTATCGTCGTAATAGCGAACATTGGCTTGATAGGTTTGATTATAAAGAGGCTGGGCAGGGGCTTCTTATAATGGCATTTTTGCAAAGAATCATAAACGGCGGCGGGAGAATAGACCGTGAAATGGCAGTTGGAAGAGGAAGAACAGATTTAGTAATAGAATTTTACGGTGAAAGATTTGTTTTAGAATTAAAATTAAAAAGACACAGCGATAGTAAAGAAGATGGGTTAGACCAAATCTCGCGTTATCTAGACACACTCGGCATGACAAAAGGATATCTTATTTTATTCGAATTAAAACCTTCCACAGTTATCCCATGGGAAACACGTGTTAAATGGGAAGATATTTTTCATCAAAATAAAACAATTACAGTTGTGGAAATGTAATTTAACCCCGTCTAGTTCAAATTGTGAATGCAAAAAATAAATAACTCAAAAAAACAATATAAAAAATAAAATTTGGAGGATTTTTTAAATGAAAGCTAAACGATATTTTAATACAACAGGTTTTTGTCGGCCTGAAAAACATTATATGTTGGATCCATTAAGAAATCAGAGTGTAATCTTTGACCTTATTGAAAAAGAACAATACTTTACAATCCACGCGCCGAGGCAGACTGGAAAGACTACGCTTTTACATGCATTAGCAAACAGATTAAACAAAGAAATGAATTATATTTCTACGGTTTTTTCAGTAGAAAACGCGGGATATAAAAGTATTCCTTTGCCGGAAGCAATGCGCACAATAATTGAAAGTTTATATGAAGAAAGCACAAAATTTTTACCAAATAACGAGTTGCCGCCAAAACTTACAGGGTATAAAAAAAGTCATAATTTATTATATATGTATTTATCTGCTTGGGCAAAGCAGATGGAAAAACCTATAGTTCTATTATTAGATGAAATAGACTCATTATATGATGATGTTTTAGTTGCAGTGCTTAGACAGTTACGTAATGGTTTTCAAGGGAGGCCTAAACAATTCCCATCAACTATAGCTTTAGTTGGGTTAAGAGATGTTCGGGAATACAAAACAAAAGTTCGTCCGAGTGAAGCGTCACTCGGTTCCGGCTCGCCCTTTAATATCAAAGCAAAATCAATACTTTTAGGAACATGGACAAAAGAAGAAATAGCTGAATTATACAGTCAGCACACAAAAGATACAGGGCAGATATTTTCAAAAGAAGTAGTAGATAGAATTTATGAATTAACCGGAGGCCAGCCGTGGCTGGTGAACGCTATAGCTAATGAAATAGTAGTTGAGATTCTAAAAAGATTACACAAAAAAAATAACACTCGCTCACGCGGAAGAGGCGAAAGAAAATTTAATCGCCAGACGCGACACGCATTTGGACAGCTTAATAGATAAACTCAAAGAGGAGCGAGTAAAAAATATAGTAAGCGCTATTATTAACGGAGATACTCTTGTTTATGATAGTTTTAACGATGACTTAGTATATGTTTTAGATTTAGGGATTGTTGCTGAAAAAAATAATGATATAGTATTTGCTAATGAGATATATAGAGAAATAATACCGCGTGTTTTGAATTTTTCCATGCAAAAAAATATACGCGAAGTAGGAATTATTTCTTGGTACATAAATCCCGCGGGCAAACTCGATATGGATAAATTATTAAAAGCTTTTCAAGAATTTTACCGTGAAAATTCTGAAATGTGGCTTGAAAAATTTGATTATAAAGAAGCGGGACCGCATTTACTTTTAATGGCGTTTTTGCAGAGAATAATAAACGGCGGCGGGAAAATAAATAGAGAGATGGCAGTTGGAACAGGAAGAACTGATTTACTTATAGAATTTAACGGTGAAAGATTTGTTTTAGAATTAAAACTAAAAAGGCTTCCTTCCGCGCGACAAAAAGGCCTCGACCAAATTTCACGCTATCTAGACACACTCGGCATGACTAAGGGGTATCTTATTTTATTTGAAATAAAACCTTCCAGCATTATTCCATGGGAAACACGCGTTAAATGGGAAGATATTTCTCATCAGAATAAAGAAATTACTATAGTGGAAATGTAAACTCAAAAAACATTATTTCTTCTATCTTTCCTCTCTCGTAAAATAAAAATAGATGATATTAGTAGGTACTGTCGCAAAATATTTTTTTAATTTCGCGACAACGCCTAGTAAGAAGTTATAACCTCGTACTGCCACGAGCTAGCGGGCTAACAATGAGTGGAACCGCTATATTTTCTATTATTTTATTTCCCCGCGCAATCTGTTATAATCTAGCAATATTTATAAATAAAAATATATGGAGGATTTTTTTAAATGAAAAGTAAACGATATTTTAATACAACAGGTTTTTGTATGCCTGAAAGACATTATATGATTGACCCTTTGCGCAATCAAAAAATAATATTCGATTTAATAGATAAAACACAATATTTTACAATTCACGCGCCGAGGCAGACTGGAAAAACAACACTTTTACATGAATTGGCGCATAGATTAAATAAAGAAGGAAATTATATTTCTACAGTTTTTTCAGTAGAAAACGCGGGATATAAAAGTATTCCTTTGCCAGAAGCAATGCACGCTATAATTGAAAGTTTGCATAGAGAAAGCCGTCAATTTTTGCCAGAGAATGAATTGCCGCCAAACCCTTCTAGTTATGAAAAGAGCCATAATTTACTGTATATGTATTTATCTGACTGGTCTTTTAAAATAAAAAAACCTATAGTTTTATTATTAGACGAAATAGATTCATTATACGACGATGTCTTAGTATCAGTGCTTAGGCAATTGCGCAATGGCTTTCAAGGAAGACCAAAACATTTTCCTTCAACTATAGCTTTAGTGGGATTAAGAGATGTCAGGGATTACAAATTAAAAATTCGTCCAGACGAAGCGTCCCTCGGTTCCGGCTCGCCCTTTAATATCAAAGCTGAATCAATACTTTTAGGAACATTCGCAAAAGAAGATATAACTGAATTATACGCTCAACATACAAACGACACAGGACAGGTATTTCCTAAAGAAATAATAGATAGAATCTATGAATTAACCGGAGGCCAGCCGTGGCTAGTAAACGCGGTAGCGAATGAAATTATAGAAAAAATATTAAAAAGTGATGACACTAAAAAAATAACAATAGCTATTGTGGAAGAAGCTAAGGAAAACATCATAAAAAGACGCGACACGCATTTGGATAGTTTAATAGATAAACTCAAAGAGCCGAGAGTGAAAAATATAATAAGTGCTATTATTAACGGAGATACTCTTGTTTATGATAGTTTTAACGATGACTTAGTATATGTTTTAGATTTAGGGATTGTTGCTGAAAAAAATAATGATATAGTATTTGCTAATGAGATATATAGAGAAATAATACCGCGTGTTTTGAATTTTTCCATGCAAAAAAATATACGCGAAGTAGGAATTATTTCTTGGTACATAAATCCCGCGGGCAAACTCGATATGGATAAATTATTAAAAGCTTTTCAAGAATTTTACCGTGAAAATTCTGAAATGTGGCTTGAAAAATTTGATTATAAAGAAGCGGGACCGCATTTACTTTTAATGGCGTTTTTACAGAGAATAATAAACGGCGGCGGGAAAATAAATAGAGAGATGGCAGTTGGCACAGGTCGAACTGATCTTCTTATAGAATTTAACGACGAAAGGTTTGTTTTAGAATTAAAACTAAAGAGACTTCCATCCGCTAAACAAAAAGGCTTAGACCAAATCTCGCGTTATTTAGACACACTTGGCATGACTAAAGGATATCTTATTTTATTCGAATTAAAACCTTCCACAGTTATCCCATGGGAAACGCGCGTTAAATGGGAAGATGTTTCTCATCAGAATAAAACAATTACAGTTGTAGAAATGTAATTGTTTTATTCTGATGAGTGTACCATTAAACGGGGACGTGTTAAAAGCCGTCTATAATTGGGATAAAAGTATAAATATGAAAACACCTAAAAGAATACTTATTGCTAATATTTTTGGAATTGGGGATGTTGTATTTACTCTTCCTATTGTGGATAATTTAAAAAATATGTTTGAAGGTTCTAGGGTTGATTATTTGTGCAATGCCAGAGTGAATGGTGTTTTAGAATTGGTTAGCGGTATTGATAATATTCATATTTATGAGAAAGACAAATATTTAAATCTTTGGAAAAATTCAAAGCGGCTATTTGTGAAGGAAGTTTTAAATTTGTTTTTTTCTATCAAAAAAAAGAAATATGATATTGTTTTTGATTTTACTCTTTCCCGTGAATTTGGGTTTGTTTTTTTACTTTGCGGTATTAAGCGGCGTATAGGTTTTGACTATAAAAACCGCGGAATTTTTCTTACGGATAAGATGGCGTTGACAGGGTTTGATGGAAAACATGTTGTTGAGTTTTATTTGGAACTTCTTAAATATGCCGGCATAGATGCCCGTGTTTTTTGTCCGGCGATTACTCCAGATGAGTATTCATTGAAATGGGCAAAAAATTATCTTTTAAATAAAAATGTTGAAAAAGACCGTCTTATTTTTATTATTCCCGGAGGCGGGGCCAGCTGGGGAAAAGATGCCGTTAGAAAAAGATGGCCTGATGAAAATTTCGCTATAGTAGCGGACGCATTAATAAATGAAAAATTTCAGATTTGTATTTTAGGGGCACATTCCGAACGAGTATTATGTGAAACTGTCGCGAATAAAATGAAGTTTAAACCGAGTTTTATTGAAAATGATTTAGACATAAAAAAATATATAGCGTTACTTAGTTTGGGCGCGCTTGTCATTACTAATGACGGCGGGCCGCTTCATTTAGCAAGCGCTTTAGGCAGAAAGGTTGTAGCTATTTTTGGGCCTGTTGATGAAAATGTTTATGGGCCGTATCCTAAAGATAAAAATTGTAATAGAGTTTTAACTGTGGACGGACTTCAGTGCCGTCCTTGCTACAAGAATTTTCGTCTTTCTGCTTGCAAATTAAATATGTTATGCCTTTATGGTGTTCATCCAAACGATATTATAAAAGAATGCGGAGAATTGTTGGCTGATAAACTTTCTCACGTATGAATGAGCCGGGAAATTCATAGAATTTATATATAAAATATATGTCGTTTACAAATCTTTGTTATTAAGATAAAATAGGACATTTGGATATCATTATAAAATTTTTAATAAATTTTAAATTATAAAAATGAAAGGGGAATAAAGTGACACTAGCAAAAGAAAGAAAACAAGGTGTTGTGGCAAATTTTAAAAAACATGATACTGATACGGGGTCTCCGGAAGTTCAGGTAGCTCTTATTACAGAGCGTATTACCAGCCTTACGGATCATTTCAAAAAGCACAAGAAAGACCATCATTCACGTAGGGGCCTTCTTATGTTGGTAAATAAACGTCGGCAACTTTTGCATTATATCCAGAAATGCGATGAAGCCCGGTATAAATCTTTAATTGAAAAACTCGGGTTAAGAAAATAATCACTGTGGAATATTTTTTTGAAATTTATAATAGTTTTTTAGAGTGTGTTTTTTACTAAAGGGGAAGAATGGAACAGATAAAGGTTAGATTTGGTAACGATGATTTAATTTTTGAAACAGGTAAACTTGCGAAACAGGCTGATGGTTCAGTAGTTGTCCGGTTGGGTGAAACAGTGGTTTTAGTAACAGCGGTATGCGCTAAAAAGGCTCGTGAAAGAGATGATTATGAACCCGGATTTGTTCCACTTACTGTAGAATATCAGGAAAAAAGTTTTGCCGCAGGAAGAATCCCCGGTGGATTTTTTAAGAGAGAAGGTAAGCCTTCCGAAAAAGCCATCCTCACATCCAGAATGATAGATCGTCCTATAAGACCGTTATTTCCTGACGGGATGTTAAATGAAATACAGGTTATAGCTACGGTTCTCTCTGTAGATGAAAAAAATGTGTCTGATATTTTATCTGTTATCGGCGCGTCATGCGCGCTTACTATTTCAGATATCCCTTTTAACGGTCCGATTGCCAGTGCTCGTGTGGGTTTTATTGATAATAAATTTGTTATCAACCCTAATTGCAAACAAATGGAAGAAAGTAATTTGGATTTGATTGTTGTCGCTAATGCCAATGATGTATTGATGCTTGAAGTAGGAGCAAATCAGCTTTCAGAAGAAACAATACTTGAAGGAATAAAATTTGGCCATGAAAATTTAAAAGTTGTTATTAAAGCGCAAACGGATTTTAGCGCAAAAGTTGGGAAAGAGAAGAGAGAAGATATTGTAAAACATGAACTTAATAAGGAATTATATAATAAAATTAGAAATAAAGTTTCAAAAGATTTTGTTGGCGCGCTTTTAGTTACTGAAAAAAATCAGAGAATTGAAGCTCTTGAGTTTTTAGGTGACAAGATCGTTAAAGAAGAGATGGCAGAAAATCCTGAGATAACTGAAACAGCTATTAAGGTTGTTCTTGGAAAAATAGAAAAAGAAGTAGTTAGAGAAATTGTCATTAAAGAAGGTAAACGTTTAGACGGCAGGGGATTTGAAGAGATTCGTCCTTTATCATCTGAAATTAACTTATTACCGCGTGCTCATGGTTCCGCTCTTTTTACACGCGGGGAAACACAGGCGCTTTCTGTTACTACTTTAGGTACGATCGAAGATGAACAGAAGATTGATGCGTTGGAAGGCGAGTATACAAGGACTTTTATGTTACATTATAATTTTCCTCCTTTTAGTGTTGGAGAAGCAAAAACATTGAGAGGCCCGGGAAGACGTGAGATCGGCCATGGCGCGCTTGCGGCAAAGGCATTAACACCGGTATTGCCTGATCATGGGACATTCCCGTATACAATAAGGCTGGTGTCAGAAATTTTAGAATCAAATGGTTCAAGTTCTATGGCTACAGTATGCGCGTCATCAATGTCTCTTATGGGAGGCGGTGTTCCAATAAAGGCTCCTGTTGCTGGAGTTGCTATGGGGTTATTTACAAGAGATAAGGAATTCGCGATAGTTACAGACATCGCGGGAGTTGAAGATCATTCAGGAGACATGGATTTTAAAGTAGCAGGTACTAGTGATGGCGTGACAGCGGTACAGCTTGATTTAAAGATAAAAGGTATAAGCTATGAAATTTTAACGAAAGCTTTTGCGATGGCAAAAAAAGCGCGGTTTAAAGTTCTAGAACACATGGCAAAAACAATAGAAAAACCAATGGAACTTTCAAATAGAGCTCCTCGCATAGAAATTATTAAAATTGATCCAGAGAAAATTAGAGATATTATAGGTCCGGGCGGAAAAATGATTAAAAAAATAGTCGCGGAGACAGGCGCTGAAATAAATGTGGAAGATGACGGCACCTGCCATGTTTCATCTATTGAGAAAACCGCTATGGATAAGGCATTGCGCATGATTAAAGATATAACAGATGATCCGGAAGTCGGTAAAATTTATAACGGCAGAATAACAAAATTAATGAACTTTGGCGCGTTTTGTGAATTTATGCAAGGCAGAGAAGGCCTTATACATGTTTCAGAAGTTTCTGATACTTATGTGCGGGATGTGAGTACTGTTTTAAAAGAAGGTGACGATGTTAAAGTAATTCTTTTTGAAATTGATAATCAGGGGCGGTATAACCTAAGTATAAAAAGAGTGAAAGCGCCCGAGGCACCGGAAGCTAATGTCTAAAACAAATTAAAGTAAGACATTTGTTTTTTAGGGATTTGATGCGGGTTTTGGTAAATTCGTAATTTTTATGAAGAGCATAAAATTAAAAATAAAGAAAAAAGAAACAATAAATGATCTTCCGTTACCTTCTTATGCGACAAACGGTTCAAGTGGGATGGATTTATTGGCAGATGTTGATTCTGAGTTGGTCATTAACCCCGGAGAAATAAAGTTAATTTCATGTGGAATTTATATTGAATTACCGCTTGGGTATGAGGCTGAAATAAGACCACGTAGTGGATTAGCACTTAAACATGGAATCACTTTAGTTAATACTCCCGGGACAATAGACAGCGATTATCGCGGTTTAATTAGTCTGATTGTTATAAATATGGGTAATCAGCCTTATGTTGTTAAGCGCGGGCAAAGATTAGCACAGATGATTATAAAAGAAGTTATTCGCGCGGAATTGGAAGTGGTTGAAGAATTAGGAGATACCGTACGCGCGCACGGCGGGTTTGGTCATACCGGGGTTTAACCCCAAATTCTACAGAAAGCTCCTAAAATGGTGGGAGTAAATTCGTAAACAATAATTCTGGCTAAATGAATATTTTTATATAATTTTTACATACGGAATTCGTGTTATCCGCGTTATAAGCGGATAATCCGAATTCCGAATTTGTTTTAGGGGGGATAACAGTGTCTATTTTACAAGTTATTATTTCAGGTATAGTGCAAGGTATTACTGAATTCTTGCCGATTTCTAGCGATGGACATTTAGCGATTTTACATGGATATTTTAAACTGACTCAAACGGATCTTTTTTTTGATGTATGTCTTCATATTGGCACATTATTTAGTGTTTTAATATTTTTTAGAAAAAGAATATTAGAATTAATCCAAAAAAAAGATTTAAAATATTTTTTATATTTGTCTCTCGGAACAGTGCCTGCTGTGATCGCGGGGCTTTTATTTGAAAAAAATATTTCTTCATTTTACGATAACGCGGTTATTGTTTCTTTATCGTTATTTTTTACAGGGTCTATGTTGTTCGTGGGACAATTTTTTTTAAGTGAAACATACCGCGGAAAAAGAGGCGTTAATTTTTTAGATTCTATAGTAGTAGGTATTATGCAGGCAATAGCGCTTTTGCCGGGAGTTTCAAGAAGCGGAATGACTATTTCAACCGCGCTTATTAGAAAAATAAAAGCTGAAGAAGCGTTTAATTTTTCGTTTTTATTATCAGTGCCGGCTGTTTTAGCCGCGGTAATATATGAAACATTTAAAGTTCTTAAGGGAGTAGAGCCTATTTTAAACCCCGCGTGGAATTATATACTTGGCATTATTATTAGTTTTCTAGTGGGGTTGGTTAGTTTGCCTTTATTAGCTAGAGTTATCAATGGGAGAAAATTATATTTATTTGGGATATATTGTTTTATTATAGGGGGAGTGGCTTTTTTCTTATTGAAATAGGAAACTAAGGGAGTAGCGGGGAATTTTTAAAATTATGAAAATGAAATTTAAATATCATTTTACTGATGTTAGAAAAAATGAGATACGCGGTGTTATTTTATGCGCGGTTGGAATTTTTATTTTTTTAAGCCTTCTAACATTTGATTCAAGAGATATAGGGCTTTTTACGAACATGCCTAATGTGGATATGTCTAATATGGCAGGTATATTGGGCGCGTATTTAAGTGCTTTTTTGATATTTTTTACTGGTAAGGCGTCTTATGTGATTCCGTTTCTTTTAATTGTTTGGGGTATTGCAAAATTAGCCCAGTTAAGCAGTAACAAAAGATTTTTTTTAAAAATTTTCGGTGCGGCTTTTTTGTTAATCAGTGTGAGTGCCACTTTAAGCATGTTTGATTATCCAATCCGCGCGTTTTCTTTTAGCGCGGGAGGATTACTCGGTACAATTGTCGCGGAATTTCTTATAGGATATTTGGGCACAGCCGGCAGTTATATTTTTATTATAACCACTATAATGCTGTCGCTTCTTATAGCTACAGAGTTTCTTCTTTTGCCTGTTATTATTAAAGGCGTGAAACTAGCTTATAAAGGCGGGATTTATCTTAAAGATTTTTTATTTCACGCGGCAAAAAAGATTTATTCCAAAAGAGATAAAGCTAAAGAAGTTATAAAAGAAGCTAAAAACGAAGTTGCTAAAAAACTTATGACAATAAAAGAAGATGTGGAGCGTCGTTCAGGCAAGGTGCTGGAGAATAATAAAAAAAATGAAAACGTAAAGACTACCGAGGATAAGGCAGAACCTAAGATTGTGCAGATTAAAACTACAGTTGAGAATAAAGGAAAAATTCAAAAGATAAAATCAGTAAGCGTGGATACTAATAATCTAGAACAAGATAAAACTAAACAAGAAGAATATAAATTACCCGGATTTGATTTATTGAACGCCCCGCCTAAGGCTCGTGAAAAAGAAAGAGAAGACGCTGTTAAATCTAAAGCGGCGCTTTTAGAAAAAACATTGCTTGAGTTCGGCGTTACCTCTAAAGTTGTGCGTATTAGTATAGGCCCTGTCATTACGTTATATGAATTAGAACCTCCTATTGGAACTAAATTGGCAAAAATAACATCGCTTGCCGATAATATTTCTTTATCATTAAAATCAGCTAATATCCGTATTGTAGCGCCTATGCCGGGTAAAGGCACAATAGGAATTGAAGTCCCGAATGATAACAGGGAATTAGTTATTTTGCGCGATATTATGGATTCAGATGTTTATCATGAAAATACTTCTCCTTTAAAATTAGCTTTAGGTAAGGATATATCAGGGATACCGCTAGTTATGGATTTAGCGGCTATGCCTCATTTATTGATAGCCGGAGCTACCGGCGCTGGAAAAACAGTCTGTATAAATTGTATTATAACCAGCCTTCTTATGAATTCGTCTCCAAAGGATCTTAAGTTTATTATGGTGGACCCTAAACGAGTGGAACTACTCATGTTTGCCGGTATTCCTCATTTAATGATTCCGATAATAACAAACGCGAAAAAAGTCGCTGGAGCTTTAGCATGGCTTATAAGCGAAATGGAAAGAAGATATGACCTTTTTTCAGAAAAAGGCGTGAGAAACATAGCCGGCTACAAAGAACGGCAGGAAAAAGATTGGGAAAATGTACCGTATGTTGTGGTAATCATTGATGAATTGGCTGATTTAATGATGGTGGCGCAGGAAGATATAGAAGGTTCTATTATGCGCTTAGCGCAACTTTCACGCGCCGCGGGTATTCATATGATATTAGCCACGCAAAGACCGTCGGTTAATGTTATTACCGGTGTTATTAAAGCGAATTTTCCGGCTAGAATATCTTTTAGAGTCGCTTCAAAGGTTGATTCAAGAACCATTCTCGACGCTAACGGCGCTGAAAAATTGTTAGGTAAAGGCGATATGCTTATCATGGAAACCGGAAAAACAAATATAGTGCGCGGGCAATGCAGTTTAGTTCAGGATATAGAAATAAAGAAAGTAGTGCAGTTTATAAAAACTCAAGGCGAGCCAGAATATATGCCGGAATTAATGGAAAAACAAAGAACTAGTGATATGAATTTTCAGGAAGAAGAAAAAGACGCGGTATATGAAGAAGCTGTCAGGCTTGTTATTGGGCTTAAACAAGCGTCTGTTTCTATGCTTCAGAGAAGATTGAAGCTCGGTTACGCGCGAGCTGCTAGGCTTATTGATATTATGGAACAAGAGGGAATTGTGGGCGCGCATAATGGCGCTAAACCGAGGGAAATATATGTTACAAATGTTGAAGAATTAAATAAAGTCCAGATCACGAGTGAAGGGGCAAACACGTGACAGTTATGATAGAGAAATCAAAAAAAATTTTTATTTTAACGTTAGGATGCCCGCGTAATCTCATTGATAGCGAAATAATGGAAGGCCTTTTCAAAAAAGAAGGTTTTGAAATAGTTATAAACGCGGAAAGCGCCGGTATCGCGGTAGTAAATACATGCGGGTTTATTCAGGACGCTAAAAAAGAATCTATAGACATGATTTTAGAACTTGCGGAATTAAAGAAAAAAGGAAAATTAAAAGAGCTTATCGTAACAGGTTGTCTGTCTCAAAGGTATCCGGAAGAACTTCTAAAAGATATTAAAGAAATAGACGCAGTCTTTGGTTCAGCAGATTTTAATAAAATTCCGGCATATTTAAAACAAAATAAAAATAAAATAGATGCTAAAATGATGGAAGTTTCTAAAGAGCCTAATTTTTTATACGACCATACAAATGAAAGAGTTTTTTTAACACCGAAACATTACGCGTATTTAAAAATTCAGGAAGGATGCCTTAATAACTGTTCATATTGTGTTATCCCTAAAATACGAGGACGTCTCCGTAGTAGAGAGATGTCGTCTATCCTTTTAGAAGCAAAAAAAATAAAAGAGGAACGCGGTGCTAAAGAACTGATTATTATTGGGCAGGATATTACCGCTTATGGGATTGACCGTCATGAAAAAAATGCTTTAGCGAAATTAGTAGAAAATTTAAGCCCTATAGCGGGAGACGGGTGGCTTAGACTTTTATATACTCATCCAGCGCATTTTACACCGGAACTTATACGGGTTATATCTTCATTTGATAATGTTTGTAAATATGTTGATATTCCAATACAGCATATAAATGACCGTATTTTAAAAGAAATGAACCGTCATGTTACAAGAAGTGGAATAGAGGCGCTTATTAGCGATATAAGACGTGAGATTAAAGAATCGGTTATCCGTACATCAATTATTTTAACATCCGCGAATTCTCCGATAGTAAGTTT
>JYNY01000418.1 GCA_000954095.1 Candidatus Omnitrophus magneticus
CTTTCAAGCCAAACTTCAGAATTTTCACTGTAAAATTCTTGAAAAGCTTTTAATAATTTATCCATATCAAGTTTACCGTTGGATTTTATGTACCAAGAAGTTGTGCCTTGTTCACGAATATTTTTTTGCAACTGAAAATTTAAAACTCTTGGAATAATTTCTCCATATATCTCATTCGCGAAAACTATGTCGTTATTTATATCTTTGATAATACCTAAATCTATAACATATCTAAGATCATCATTGAAGTTGTCATACACAAGAGAATCGCCGTTTATAATAGCACTGACAATATTTTTAACTCTGGATTCTTTAAGTTTATCTAATAAACTATCTAAATGCGTGTCGCGTCTTTGTATTATATTTTCTTTCGCGGATTCAACATGCGCTAGAGTTATTTTTTTTGTAAAATCTTCGTTTAATATTTTTACTACTATTTCTCTCGCTATAGCGTTTACCAGCCACGGCTGGCCTCCGGTTAATTCATAAATTCTATTAACAATTGTTTTAGTAAATACCTGCCCTGTATCTTTTGTGTGCTGACTGTATAATTCAGCTATTTCTTCTTTTGTCCATGTTCCTAAAAGAATTGATTCCGCTTTTATATTAAAGGGCGAACCGGAGCCTAGAGACACTTCACTCGGACGGACTTTTGTTTTATATTCCCGAACATCTCTTAATCCCACTAAAGCTATGGTTGATGGAAAATGTTTTGGTCTTCCTTGAAAACCATTACGTAGTTGCCTTAGCACTGATACTAATACGTCATCATATAACGAATCTATTTCGTCTAATAATAAAACTATTGGTTTTTTTTGAGAACCCGCCCAATTATTTAAATAAGTCTGCAAAGAACATTTTTCCCCTGTAAGAGACTTTTTCGGCCATAACTCCTTAGAAATAAATAACTCGCATGATTCATAAAGAGAATCTATTATTTTACTATTCGCGGTTTCTTCAGTTATAGACCGATACCCCGCGGATTCCACAGAAAACACTACTGATATATATTGCCCTTCCTTGTTTATTCTATTTGCCAGCGCGTGTAAAAGTGTTGTCTTACCTGTCTGCCTTGGCGCGTGGATTGTAAAGTACTGTCTTTTCTCTATCATATCAAAAATGATATTTTGATTTCTTAATGGGTCTATCATGTAATGAATTTCAGGGTCGCAAAACCCGGTTGTATTAAAATATCGTTTACTTTTCATTTTAAAATTTCCTCCAAATAATTTTATAAATAAATATTTCTAGATTATAACAGATTGCGCGGGGAAAGAAAATAATAGAAAATAGCGCGATTCTAGTAGTCTCTAGAATTATTTCCCGCGCGCGGCATTGCAAAACGTGAGAAAAAGAACGTAAGCACTAAGCGGTTAGTAATAAACTTTTCTATATCCTTTAGAAAACATCATTCTGTCATTCCCGCGAAAGCGGGAATCCATAAGGGTTTTATGATGTTTTTGAAATGGTTATACCATATATAAATTCCTGCTTCATGGAAAATCCCAACGTTAATAATCAAGCTTGCAATTACCATCTGCTTAGTGATTACAAAAGAACAATCTCTCAAAACAAAATATTTTCGCCAAAAATTTTTACAAAAAAAAGAAATCCGCCTTTGACAACACATCAAAGACGGACTTCTTTTAAAGGAGGTGTGCACATAAGTTTATTTTTTTATACGTCTTAAATAACTCACTCCAAAATTGTGTTCTCGTTATTTATTTTTTTATGTTGTAAAAATAATTCTAATAAAATAAAGATTCCTACACACAGTTTTTTTCATAGGGGGAAGGGTTCCCTTCCCCCTCTTGACGCTCGCCTTTCTTTATCCGGTTAACTTTTGTCGTGTCTTGCAAGTTGCTTGATTATGGGGCTCGCTGTCACCCCCTTGCCTAAGGTCTATTTTTTCTGTATCAAAGGAGAAGGGGAAATGTTCCCCTTCTCCTTTGTATCCTTTTCCCCTTTTAAGGTAGTTACGATATATACTCTACTTCTTCATCCGTCTTAAATAACTCACTCCAAACCCAAATAGTAGCGCGAGGGCCATTCCGCCCGGGATTTCGGGAAC
>JYNY01000419.1 GCA_000954095.1 Candidatus Omnitrophus magneticus
CTTTTAGCCGTTCGTATAAATTGCGTAGTCTTCTTTGTCTCATTGACCTTTCTTTATCACGCCTGCCGTTACTAAAAGTCAATATATACAATTCTTTTTCTTCTCGGATAAGTTTTACTTTTACATTTTCTTGAACTTTTTTCCATGGTTCTTTTAATAATTGTTTTTCAAGCTTAGACAGTTTTCCTCTTGGCGTTCCGACAAGATAATCAGCATTATGTTCTCGCATTTTTTTAAGACTTTCTTCGGTAGGAATGCCTCTATCCATAATCCACAATCTATTTAATTTGCCATATACTGTTTCTATCTTTTTTAAAAATTCCGGTAGAGTTGTCCGGTCTTGAGTATTTCCCGGCATAACTTCATAGGCCACCGGAAAACCTTCTTTAGTGACTATAAGCGCAATTACTACTTGCACGCAATCACTTCTCTTATCTCTACTATATCCGAATTTTTTTAATCGTTCATTATCTTTTGAATCTGCCTCAAAATATGTGCTGGTAAGATCGTATAATAAAACATCATAGGATATATTAAATAATGTTTTCCAACGTTCAGATAAAAATGAAAATAAATCTTTTTTGGGCGCGTGAAGTAAATCCAAACAGCGATACAAAGTATCATCTAACGCGATAGAATCATCCTCTCCTAGCAAATCCGCCATAGCGCTACTTTTAAACCATTGCCTGTGTAAACGCCATTCACTACCAGCCGAAATCCAACGATACGTAACTAGTGTTTTTAAAACATTAAGCCAATTTGTCCCTTTACGGCTAGGGGTAAGATGTTTTGACCAAAAATTATCTAATCCCAAAAAATTCCACATCTCAAGCGCTAACCAGCATGCTCCCCATTCTCGTGGACGCTCAAGGCGCATTTCATTAAGTTTTATCTGTATTGGATTAGTAACTTTATCAGGCGGATTTATATCATCCGTAAAAATTGATAACTGGCGATATGTCTTATCGCTTTTATCAAATACTTCTAAAGCTTTACACCATGAAGCTTCTTGAGAATCATTAATTTCTCCCAAATAAAGAACTTGTCGTTTTATTACTCCGCGGCGAGTTCTAATACTTTCAACAATGCTGAAATAACGATGTTCTTTACCGTCTTTAAACCTTCTGCGACATTTTAAATACATAATGTCTATATTTTTACACAAGTAAATACTTTGTCAATCAACTAGGTCGGCCCCACAACCATTTTTTGAGTTTTTAAAACATAAAGCCCGCATTAAATGGGTACTTCAAAATTTTAAAATCTGAAAAATAGCTGTTTTTTTACGCGAATAGCGGAAGATGGGCTAAGTCGGATAAAATAAAAAAGCCATAATAGGTGTTTTTTTCTATTATGGCTTTTTTATTTTGAATTTAATTTTTATAATATTTTATTTTACAATGCCCGGATTTTTTAAAAACCATTCTACTGTTTTTTTGAGCCCATCGTGAAAATTAACTTTGGGTTCAATTTTAAGAATTGTTTTTAACCTTGTTATATCAGCATATGTTTTTCTTACATCGCCGTTTCTTTTTGGACCGTGAACCGAATTTATATTTTTGCCTAAAATCTTTTTTAGGTTTTCTGCCACATCTACTACTGAATAATCAGCGCCGCAAGCGACATTAATTGCGAGTCCACTTGCGCCGGTAGCTTTACATGCCGCTAAATTCGCGTCAACAACATTTCCCACATAAGTAAAGTCGCGTGATTGTAAGCCGTCTCCATCTATAGTGCATGGTATATTTTTTATCAGCATTGCTATAAACGCGGGTATAACTGCCGAATATTTTGATTCAGGATTTTGTCTTGGGCCAAATACGTTAAAGTATCTAAGTGAAACCGTTTCTAGGCTTAATGTGGCGCTGAACATTCTGCAGTAGTGTTCAGCCGCGAGTTTACTTACAGCGTAGGGAGAAATAGGTTTAGGTTCGAATGTTTCTTTTTGCGGATATTCTGCGCAGTCGCCATAAGCTGAACTACTGGAAGCGTAAACCACTCTTTTTACGTTGGCTTCTTTAGCGCGCATAAGAACATTTAAAGTGCCGCTTACATTCACGTCATTTGTTTCCCAAGGTTCTTCGACGCTTCTTGCCACGCTTCTTAATGCGGCCTGATGTATGACGTAAGTAATACCTTTTAAAGCTTTTTCGACATCTTCCGCTTTTCTGATATCGCCTTTATAAAATTCTATTTTGCCGCTAAATGGTTTCAGATTTTCTTCTTTTCCTGTGCAAAGGTTGTCTAGAACTCTAACCTTTTCTCCACGTTTAACAAGTTCTTCAACAATATTGGAACCAATAAAACCGGCGCCGCCCGTGACTAAATAATTGTCCATTTTTCCTCCCTTGAAAAACAAACTGGATAGTTTTCAGCAATAATTTGTCTATTTATAGTCTAGTTATATTTTCTCCTGTTATATTTTTCTTAGCGAAAATATTGCGAGTGTCAAAAATTAATTTCGCGTTATCTTTTATCATTTTATAATCAATTGTGCTGTGATCAGCCAAAACAACACAAAGGTCATATTTTTTTAATAGCGCCGGCGTTATAACTGCCGATTTTGCTTTGATTCCGCTTATGTCTAGGTATGATATGAACGGATCATGATAACCCCAAGAAACTTTTTTCTTGTTAAGTGTGTCAATAACGTCAAGCGCCGGAGATTCTCGAAGGTCATTAACATCGCGTTTATATGTAACGCCCAGTATGAAAATTTTTGCGTCCGCGAGTTTTTTATTATTTTGTTTTAATATTTCTTCCATACGTTCCACCATGTGATGTGGGACTTTACGGTTTACTTCAGCCGCCAAGTCTATCATTTTTGTTTCAAATCCTATTTTTTTAGCTTTCCATGATAAATAGATAGGATCAGCAGGTATACAGTGCCCGCCTATACCGGGTCCCGGATAAAACGGCATAAATCCAAAAGGTTTTGTTTCAGCCGCTTTTATTACTTCCCAAACATCTATATTAAGTTTATGGCAAAGTGTGGCGAATTCATTGATAAGCCCGATATTCACGATACGGAATGTATTTTCTAAAAGTTTTGTGACTTCGGCGACTTCAGGATTGGATACCCCGACAACTTTAGTAACAACTTGAGAATATAAGAGTTTAGCAAGGTCAGTGCATTCTTTTGTAAATCCGCCGACAACTTTTGGAATATTTGTAAAACTATATTTTGGGTTACCCGGGTCTATTCTTTCAGGAGAAAACGCTAGATAAAAATCTCTATCAATACACATACCGTTTTTTTCCAAGTTAGGCATAATAATTTCGCGTGTTGTTCCCGGGTATGTTGTGCTTTCTAGTACTATAATCTGACCCGAACGCATATAATCTTTAAGCATTTTTGCGGCGCTTAAAACATAGGATATATCGGGGTCTTTTACTTTTCGTAAAGGAGTAGGAACGCATATAATAATCGCGTCGCTTTGGCTGATAATATTGGGATCTGTAGTAGCGTTTAATGCCGGTTTTCTTTTTAGGGCTTCTTTTATTTCTTTGGAATCAATATCATTTATGTATGAAATGCCTTTTTTTAAATTGTTTATACGGCGTTCATTGGTGTCTAAGCCGTTAACTTTGAATCCTTTTTTCGCGAATTCAAGAGCCATAGGTAAGCCTACATACCCAAGCCCCATGACAGTGATTACAGCTGTTTTGTTTTTTATTTTATTAGTTAATTCTGAATATACGCTCATTTTTCCTCCCTTTTTAAAATGTACTTTATGTATATTTTATTTTTTTGATTTAAGATATTCGCATAAGGCTTCGCGCCATGGCCGCATATGATAGCCTGTAAAATTTTTTAATTTATCAGAATTTAATACCGAGAAAAGAGGCCTTTTAGCCGGCCTAGATAATTCTTTTGATGTTATTGGCGTTACTGTAATGTCTGTAATACCAGCGGTGTCTAAAATATATCCCGCGAATTCATGCCAAGAACATTGGTCAGTATTTGCCGCGTGAAAAATTTCACCGGGTTCTTTTTCAATAGTGCCGGTTTCAATTAATTTTAAAATTGCCATTGCCAAATCTATTGTGTAAGTAGGCGAACCGATTTGGTCGCTTACTATTTTCAAATGTTTTTCTTCACGCGCTTTTTTTAAAATTGTATCAACAAAATTTTTGCCGTGTTTTCCAAAGAGCCAGCTAGTCCTGATAATAGCGTATTTTTTCAAACAAGACCGCACATATTTTTCGCCTTCATATTTACTCATTCCGTATGTATTTATCGGCGATGGTGTATCTGTTTCTATGTATGGCATTTTTTTGGTTCCGTCAAAAACAAAATCAGTGCTGATAAAAATTATTGGAACCGCGCTTTCACGGACTATATCAACTAAATTCTTTGTCCCTTTAAAATTTACCATCATAGTCTTATTATGGTCAAGTTCAGAGGCATCCACATCTGTCCAAGCGGCAGTATGGATTATTAGGTCAAGAGTTCCAAAGTCCTGTATTTTACTGAGTTGTAGCATACTGGTTATGTCTATTTTGAAAAATTTTTCGAGTTTATATTTTTCTCCGTCGAGAGCGTCAATACCGAAGAGCGTATGTTTTGGGGAAAGAATGTCTTCTAAGGCATAAGCTAACATTCCATTTGAACCTGTAATGAGTATTTTCATATTTTTTGAGAGATAAATTTTTATTACGAGTGTTTATATTCTTTTTCTGCGACTAGTTTGTTCGCTTTTAAAAGTGAATCAAATGTTCCCGCATCTGTCCACCAGCCATCAAGAATTGAATGAGTGAGAATGCCTTTTTTTAGGTAATAATTATTTACGTCTGTTATTTCAAGTTCGCCTCGTTCTGACGGGATAAGTGTTTTTATGATTTTAAAAACTGAGGGGTCATACATATATATTCCGGTGACGGCATAATTACTTTTAGGCGCTTTAGGTTTTTCTATTATGTCTATAATTTTTCCATTTTTGAGTTCTACAACACCGAATCTTTCAGGATGTTCAACTTCTTTAAGAATAATGCGCGCGCCTTTTTCTTGTTTTTTAAACGCGGTAACATCTTTTTTTATGTTAGTTTCAATAATATTGTCTCCCAAAATTACAACTATTTTTTCTCCATCCGCGAAATATTCCGCTAATCCTAATGCTTCAGCTATTCCACCTTCTTTTTCCTGATACGCGTAATTTACAGCTTTAAGTCCGAATTCTTCGCCATTACCTAAAAGTCTTAAGAAATCTCCGGCGTGATTTCCTCCTGTAACTATCATAATATCTTTAATGCCCGCGTTTACTAAAACTTCTATAGGATAATAAATCATAGGTTTATTATAGATAGGCAATAAATGTTTATTAGTAATTTTTGTAAGAGGGAAAAGTCTAGTCCCTAAACCGCCTGCCAATACTATACCTTTCATTTTTACTCCTTAATTTTTTATTTTGTGAACGCGTTAATTTTTGTAATCATAACCCTAAAAACTATAATTGCCTATGACAAATAACGCGAATTTCTTTACGCCTTTTAGCTCGAACATCTTAGCTTTTTTTATTCATGGGGAACTCTCGTTTTTGGGATTAAGGGTTAGCGATAAATCTTATTCTGTCGTTCCGTAATTTGTCGTAGGCAAATATTCGGAATCCACGGAAATCTTGCCGCAAAATTTAATTTCTATTTTATATTTTTTGCCAAAATTTTTTAGTATTCTACTACACTGTTTATAGTTTTATCAAAATAATAAAAAAAAGAGGGGTCTTCCGGTTTTATTGTGAAAAAAAATGATTTTTCTTCTGGTTCCTTTATAAAAGAAGTTAATACTTTTAGTCTTAAATATTCTTGATTTTTAATACCGTAAGCCCTACGCTGAATTATACGAATTTCGTTGTTCAATCCCTCCATAAATCCGAGAGATACTTTGTTATTCAGGATGACAATAATTTATTATACAATGCCCTAAAACCGAGAAAATTATACAAATTTTTTAAACTGTTTTTGTATTCATCCCTTTACTATAAATCTTCTTTTTCTTATGTCAAGTTTTTAAAGAATAATATTCTTTGTGCCTCTTAATTCATTCGGCTTCTCATGCAAAATGTTCCTCTTTTTGTCCACAGTAAAATCGGACGCCCCTTTTTAAAAGTATAATTTTCCGGTTACATTATTTATGAGTCAACGCATGGGTTACATTAAATTTGAGTCAATTCGGTACCTGTTTTGTGGTTGGAACACAAGTACTGCTATGCTATAATAATAAAAAATTTTTTAGTAGAACAATTGAAAATTTAAAAAGAAAAATTCGAGTCAAAAAAATTGTAATCACTAAGCGGATGGTAATTGCAAGCTTGATTATTAACGTTGTGATTTTCCATGAAGCAGGAATTTATATATAGTATAACCAGTTCAAAAACATCATAAAACCCTTATGGATTCCCGCTTTCGCGGGAATGACAGAATGATGTTTTCTAAAGGATATAGAAAAGTTTATTACTAACCGCTTAGTGCTTACAAAAAATTTGAGTTACAGGAATGATTTTGTACGCTAAAACCCGCGCGGCGTCTATTGATACGCGTTTTAAGAAATATAAATATTGGTTCATAAGTTTCTGTAGCAACGCGGTAAGCCGTGTAGCGAGAGATTATTTCACGAAATACAATTGCACATTTTGCCGAAGGCTATCGCAAAATTAAAAATTAAAAGGATTTATATGAACAGTCAAAAATTACCGGTTGGATATTCTGATTTTAAAACAATTATTGATAACAAATTTTACTACATTGATAAAACTCTTTTTATAAAAGAAATTATTGATGAATCTTGTAATGTTATTTTGATTCCTCGTCCAAGACGTTTCGGCAAAACATTAAATCTTTCAATGCTCCGTTACTTTTTTGAAAAAACAGAAAAATCCAACTCGTATTTATTTAAAGACCTTACCATATACCATCTGGGCGAAAAATACATGAACCAACAAGGCGCGTATCCGGTAATTTTTCTCACGCTTAAAGATATTAAAGAAAAAACTTGGGAACGCCACTTATAGAGGTATTAAACTTATACAAAATGAATTCTACGGCACGATTATCTAAACAATTGGGATGGATTTAAAGAAACAGAAAAAGAATATTTTAATAATATCCTAAGAGGTTTAGCAAAACAAGGTGACTACGAAAACAGTTTAAAAAATTTATCATTTTATTTAGAACGTTACTATAGTAAAAAAGTAATCATTCTTCTTGATGAATACGATACGCCTATACAGTCTGGATATTTAGAAAACTTTTATGAACATGTTATAAGTTTCATGCGAAACTTTCTTTCCGGCGGTTTTAAAGATAACACGTCTCTTGAAAAAGGCGTATTAACGGGCATTTTACGCGTCTCTAAAGAATCTATATTTTCAGGCATGAATAATTTAGGAGTGTTTACTATTCTTAGCCATAAATTTTCTGATAAATTCGGTCTTACAGAAGAAGAAGTTAAAAAGACACTTGAAGATTATAAACTGTCAGAAAAATTAGAAGAAGTCCGTCATTGGTATAACGGATATATATTTGGTGAAAAATTAATTTATAATCCTTGGTCAATTATAAACTATGCTGCTAATCCGTTGGATGGATTTCAAACATATTGGGCAAATACTTCGGATAACAAAATAATAAATGGAATTTTAACAAAAAATGGAGAAGAGCTTAAACAGGAATTACTTTATTTAATAGAAGGCGCGGGCGTAGAAAAACTAATAGAAGAAAACATAATTTTTTCTGATATTGATCAGCTTGACAGTGTATTGTGGAGTTTTCTTTTATTTAGCGGATATTTAAAGCAAAGCAATAAAAGATGGAATCAATCTGCCGGAGGATATTTTTACGAATTAAAAATACCGAATCAGGAAATAATAACTATTTATCAGGGAATAATACGGCGCTGGTTTGAACGCCGTATGGAAAATGACAAACAAAAAGTAATGACGAAAGCGTTAATGTCCGGCGACATAAAATTATTTGAACGATTATTAAAAGAGCTGGTAGCAAGCGTGTTTAGCTATCATGATTTCACAAAAGAACCTGAAAAAGTTTATCAGGCGTTTATCATCGGATTATTTGTGTGGATAGAAAATGAATATGAAATAAAAAGCGACCGCGAGGCTGGTTACGGCAGGGCAGATGTCATCATGATTCCGCGGGATAAAAAGAGAATAGGTTTTGTAATAGAGTTTAAAAGTGTTGATGAAGAAGATAACGAGACCGTTGAAATAGCTGTAGAAAAGGCTCTAGCGCAAATAGAAGAACGCAAATATGATTTAGAACTCACATCACGCGGCATAGAAAAAATAAAAAAACTTGCTATTGTTTTTCAAGGGAAAAAGGTTTGTGTGAGAGAAAATAAGCAGAAATTTTAAGATTTTAAAATAGGCCGTGATTGTATTTTGGGAATTAGAAAAAGGAGGGAATTATTATGGATATAGTTAACAATCTTCCTGTTCGTCGAGCCGGTTATAGCGACAGAATCGCGTATCTTATGTCTTGTATGTCAAAGCTTGCTTATGAAAAAGATGAAGCAAGTTTAACAAAACAATTAAAAGATTTTGGTTTTGATTTGCCAAGCGAGAACATAATTGAAAATAAAAGTGAAAGCGGGAAAGGCACGCAGGCTTTTGTTGCAACAAAAGAAAAGGATAAAATCGCGATTTTAGCGTTTAGAGGGACAGAAAAAGAAAAAAAAGATATTATAACAGATTTTAATATAGAGTTTGAAATTTTAGATAAAGATCAAGCTGTGCATAAAGGGTTTTTTACAGCTTTTAATGATGTTAAAAAAGATATTATTGATATTTTAGAAAAACTTACTCATGACAATTATTCAATTTTTATTACAGGGCATTCTCTTGGCGGGGCATTAGCAGTTATTGCTACTCATGAGTTAGATAGGTATAATTTATCCGCGTGTTATACTTTTGGCAGTCCCCGCGTTGGAAATGAACAATTTGGAGATGCAATAAAAAAAACACCAATTTATCGAATTGTTAATAAGTATGATATTGTTCCTTGTTTACCATTTCGTGGGATATGGTGGTTAAAGTATTTAGAGAGGATGATTACAAAAATTTCAAATAAAGATGTAAATCTTGAAGGTAATGAATACTTCCATTATGGTAATATCCATTATTTAGACAGTGCTTTAGACAGTGGTGAGGTAAAAAATAATATTTCTGAGGACGAAGTTATGGAAAATATTTTCAAAAAAATTTTTGAATTTTTGTTTGAAAATTCTTCTGAAAATTTAGAATCATTAAAATTAAAATTTTTTGAATTAATATCATTCCATGACTGTCAAAAATACTGCGACCATTTAAAATCATGGGCGGAAAAGGAAAATCCTTTATAAGTCTTAAGATGTTTTATGTTTTTTTATTTTGTGAGAAAACAAAGCCGGTAAAATGAATTCGTTTAAGAAGAAAAATGTTGAGTTGCCTTTAAGCGCAGTTTGGCTGACTAATTCTATTTCCGAATATAAAGGGAAGCAGGACATTTATACTAAACAAACACCGCAAGTATTAAAGACACTTTTTGAAACAGCCCTTATTGAAAGCGCGGAGTCTTCAAATCGTATTGAGGGAGTTACCATTGATAGGGCGCGTTTAAAACCGCTTCTTATTGGGCACAGTAGACCGAGAGACCGCTCGGAAGAAGAGGTCGCAGGATATCGTAAAGCATTAGATTTAATTCATAAGAAATATAAAAGTATATCTATCACACCGGAAATAATACAAGAATTTCATAGTCTTTGCCGTAATGAATCTTGGGACGCTGGGAAGTGGAAGGAAAAAGATAATGACATTATTAGAAAAAATCCTGACGGTCGTGTTGAGGTTATATTTCGGCCGGTTAGTGCCGCTAAAACTCCGGAAATGATGGAACAATTATGTCTATCTTATGAATATAGTATTTCTCAGCTTAAATATCCGGACCTTTACGCTGTCGCCTGTCTGGTACTAGATTTTTTGAGCATTCATCCTTTTAGGGATGGGAATGGCAGAGTATCGCGGCTTTTAACACTACTCGCGCTATATCAGCATGGTTTTATGGTTGGTAAATATATTAGTATTGAGCGAATTATTGAAAATTCAAAGGAAACTTATTATGAAAATCTCAATAAAAGTTCGCAAAAATGGCATGACGCTAGGCATGATGTTATTCCATGGTTGAATTATTTTCTTGGGACTGTGCTTACTGCTTATAAAGAATTTGAGATTCGCGCGCGGAATATTAATTCTTTGCGCGGGACTAAAAAAGAATTGGTGATACAAGTTATTAATAGTCAGCACGGCGAGTTTACTATTTCAGATATAGAGAGAGCTTGTCCTAGTGTTAGCCGGGTAATGATTAAGAAAGTACTTTTACAGATGCATAAAGCCCGTAAAATTAAGGGTATAGGCATAGGGCAATCCGCGAGATGGAAACGAATGGTATACTAATTTTATGAATGGTATACTGAATGGTATACTATCGTAATCGTGAATTTTAGTCCATAAGGATTAGATATATTCACCGCGAGCGTCAAGAGGGGGAAGGGAACCGTTCCCCCTATGAAGAAACTATACAATAACAAAAGAATAGAATTTTTTTGAAAAAATAAATAACGTAGATACCTTTAAAAGGGAAAAGGATACAAAGGAGAAGGGGAACATTTCCCCTTCTCCTTTGATAAAAGAAAAATAAACCATAGGGAAGGGGGTGACAGCGAGCCCCATAATCCCGCTCCTTACGAGATATAACAAAAGTAAAACGCAATAAAAACCGCGAGCGTCAAGAGGGGGAAGGGAACCGTTCCCCCTATGAAGAAACTATACAATAACAAAAGAATAGAATTTTTTTGAAAAAATAAATAACGGAGGAACACAAATGAGATCTGATCAGATGAAAAAAGGCCTAGAGCGCGCGCCGCACAGGTCATTATTAAAAGCGCTTACTTATACTGATGAAGAAATAAATAGGCCTATTATCGGTATTGCTAATTCTTATAACGAAGTAATACCCGGGCATAATCATTTAAAAGATATTGTGGAAGCTGTTAAAACAGGAATTAGAATAGCCGGCGGAACACCTATGGAATTTAATACTATCGGCGTATGCGATGGTATAGCGATGGGACATAAAGGAATGAAGTATTCGCTCGCGTCGAGAGAAATAATAGCGGATTCAGTGGAACTCATGTGTAATGCCTATCCATTTGACGGCCTTGTTACTATTTGTAACTGCGATAAAATAGTTCCGGGTATGATGATGGCAATGCTCCGGGTGAATATCCCCGCGATTATGATTAGCGGAGGTCCGATGCTTTCCGGATGTTCAAATAGAAAAACAGTAGATTTAATCAGTGTTTTTGAAGGTGTCGGCGCGCGTAAACTTGAAAAAATAACTGACGCTGAATTGTTGGAACTTGAAAATAACGCGTGTCCCGGTTCAGGTTCTTGTTCAGGAATGTTTACCGCGAATTCCATGAACTGTTTAAGCGAGGCGCTTGGACTTAGCCTTCCGGGTAATGGCACAATTCCTGCTGTATCCGCTAAACGGATAAGACTTGCTAAGCAGGCTGGAATGAAAATAATGGCACTTACATTAAAGGATATTAAGCCGCGTGATATCGCTACGAATAAGGCCTTTAGAAATGCTGTAACAGTTGAAATGGCGTTAGGAAGTTCCACTAATACTGTTCTTCATCTTCCTGCTATCGCTAATGAAGCGGGCATAAAACTTGATTTGAATCTTTTTAATGAAATCAGCGCTAAAACACCAAACCTTTGCAAAATTTCTCCGGCCGGCGCGAAACATATAGAAGATTTAGATAAAGCCGGCGGTATTATGGCGGTTATGGCAGAGTTGAATAAAAAAGCTTTGATTGATACAAGTCTTCTTACCGTATCAGGCCTTACTGTTAAAGAAAATATACACGGTGTAAAAAATTTAGATACAGAAGTTATCAAAACGATTGAGTCTCCATATACTCAAGACGGCGGGATTGCTATTTTATTCGGGTCTTTGGCTCCGGACGGAGCAGTTGTAAAAAAAGCCGCGGTAGATGAAAAAATGCTTGTGCATGAAGGCCCTGCTAGAATTTTTAACGCGGAAGAAGACGCGATGAGCGCTATATTAAACGGTAAAATAAAAAAGGGCGATGTTGTAGTAATTAGATATGAAGGCCCAAAAGGCGGGCCCGGGATGCGTGAAATGCTTGGGCCTACTTCAGCGATAGCGGGAGTGGGGCTTGATAAAGATGTCGCGCTTATAACTGACGGAAGGTTTTCAGGCGGTACTCGGGGAGCCGCTATAGGCCACGTTTCTCCTGAAGCTCAGGAAGGAGGGCCTATTTCACTCATAGAAGAAGGCGATAAAATCCGTATAGATATACCAAATAGAAAATTAGATATACTTGTTTCAAAAGAAATTTTAGATGAAAGACAAAAAAAATGGAAACATCCTGATTATAAAATTAAAGAGGGATATTTATACCGTTACGCGCAAATGGTTATGTCAGCCTCTACCGGAGCGGTGTTGAAACAGAAAATATAAATTTGAAACCTATATTAGGAGATGAAAAATGACTATGCGCGATTTTCAATATTGCCCCATGTGTAAAGGGGTTCTTATTCAAAAGCATATAGATGAGAGGATTCGAAAAATTTGTTCTTTATGCGGATGGATAAATTATCGTAATCCTGTTCCCGTAATAGCGTGTTTAGTTTCAAATGATAATGGTGATATACTCCTTATTAAGCGCGCGATAGAGCCGTGTATAGGCGCGTGGGCAATCCCCGGCGGTTTTATAGAAATAGATGAAGATATTAAAACAGCCGGCGTTAGGGAGCTTAAAGAAGAAACAGGCCTTCAGGGAATTCCCGGGCGCATTGTCGGAGTCCATTTAGAATATAATCCGATATACGATTTTGTTTTAGTTATTGGAATGGAATTTTTAATCGATACTTTTCAAACCGTCAAAGCGGGAGATGATGCCTCTGACGCGAAATTTATTCCAAGAACGAGCCTTCCTCAAATCCCATTTGAAAGCCATCGTAAATTAATCGCTGATTTTTGTGATACAGTGTAATGTTTTTTATCCGACAGTATTATTGTCTGAAATCCTGCCCATTCTATATGTCTCCCCATGCCTCGACAAGCGGGGGCGGGGCTGGAAATGATATCCCCATGTTTTTGGGATTATGCTTTTCTTAAAACATCTTTTATAGGGTTTATAATATCCACAAATATTTCAGTCTTGAATTCTTCCGCCGGTGGAATTAGTTTTATAATAAGCTTATTATTCGCCTGCTTTAAATAATTTAAAAAATCAGTTTGATTAGTATTTTCGGGCGCGAAAACATAGGGAATATTATTGTAATATTCATATAGTGCTTTTTTGTCGTATGCCAGATAATTAGCGATAGCGAATAAAATTATTTCTACTAGTGGAAAATAATAGTTTCTGTTTTTAAATTCTATAGCGTCAACTGCCGTTAATAGGCCAAATTTTTCAGGATTTTTTATTTTGCCAGCGCGGCTATTATTTGTAATAACTATAATATTTTCAAGCGGGATATTAGTTTTATGGCTATCAAATTGTTCTATACGGCCTTGGATTATTTCTAGATTTTTAAGAAAGAGTGAAAGTTCCGTGTTATTCTTTTTTACGTTAGACAGCGCTGACAAGTATTTTTTTATTTCTTTTATAATTGTTTCACCCATGCCGCTCGCTATGTCTTCGTCAATAAATAATTCATATTTAATAGATTTATCAGTATTGATGGCCTTGTTAGACAGGGTAATCATTGTTTCAATGAGTGAGGGTATAGCTATGGAAATATTATTTTTTATATTATCGGCTGTCCATAGTATTTTTGGTTGAGAGGATTTTAAATCAGGCTGGTCATTTTTTTGATTTAAATTAGCGTCATGGATGACTTCATCTAGTCTTTTTATATCAGGGTTTATTGAACAAGAGGGAGGTGTAACCTGTTTCTTATCTATTGTGAAAGTATATATCCATGTTTCCGGCGCTTTGAACTTTTTATTAAATTTTTTAGATATGCCTGATTTTATTATTTCTTCTGACCACTCCTGCATTTCAGAATCGCCAAAAGCTACTAGTATATTGACAGTTGTTATATTTAAGGCGTTTAAATAAGTGAAAAGATTTTTCGCGATGGCTGTATATTCTTTACTATTTTTTTTGTTTTTACGGATTCCTAAGAATTTAATATCGGCTTTTTTATTTTCTGTGACAAATGCCATATAAGCGTTAATAGAGTTATTTTCATCATTCCATAATGCTATATGCAGGTCGTTAGATTCATCTATCATGCTGAAAAATGACGCATTCCACTTTTTTCCCTTAGGAGGTTTGCCATTATTTATTTCTATTATGGTATCCACTTGATGTAAAGGAAGATTATCTACATGCAGTATTTTTAAATTTTTGGATATAGCGTCTTCAAAATTTTTTGTAGTTTTTGTTTCTATTCCGCGCGTTCTATTAGGAGTAGGCGCGGGTTTAAGTTTTTTTAATATATCCGGTAAATATTTATAAAATTTATGGAGAGTAGGTAAGTATTCTGAAAGTTTTAGCACTTGGCGATAACGTAAAATATTTTTTAATATAAATCTATGACAAGGATAATAAGTTGATAAGACTAATCGCATATATTCTGGATTTTTAGAGTTTACTAAATTAGTTATAGTATTGTATACCATTTGGGATATCCATTTTTTTTCTATGGCCTCTTCAAAGGCTTCTTGTATTCTGTAAGGGTTCCAGCTTCGTAATCGCATTTTACGATAAGATCTCCCAACATCCTGACGCGCGTCAATTTGGTCTACGATATAAAGTATCTGGTCGATTATCTCTTTTGGGATGTTGCCTTTATAAAATGGATGATGAGTCAGTATTGCCTGTTCTATTTTTTTATTTATTTTTATATTTGATTTTTCTAAAATTTCTAAAGATTTTTCAACGTGGAGTTTCATCTTTTCACGTTCTTGCTGATTGAAAATGCCTTCTTTCAGCGTAAGCTCACGTATTTCCCCGAATCCTTTCCCAAGGTCATGCGCTAAAGATGCTGTTATTAAGTTATTTAGTTCCTCGAAATTTTTTTCTTTTAAATCGCATGTGAGGGAACTATAAATGGTTATTCCAAAAAGCGCGCCTCTTAAAGCGTGCTGTGCTGTCCCGTATAAACTCGGCGGGTATAAGCGATAAATTTTTTCCCATAGTTTTAACGTGCTACTTCGCGATTCCGCGGGTATTTTCCATCCGTATTTTTTTAAATGTTTTTCTATATTCTTTACATCATAATGAACGGTTAATGATTTTTTAAGCCATTTGATAAAGGAATTATAAATTTTTTTAGATAGATATAGTTTTATTTTTTCTGATAGTGTTTGCGCTTGTTTAACCGTATTTTCTGGTATTTTTATAGTATCTACGCTGGCAGGAGCGTTTATTTTTTGAGTAAGAGTATTCTTTTGTTTGAATAATTGCATTGAAAGATATAAGCCTTTTTGTGATTCAAGAAGTTCTGTATAGATAGAATCAAACGGTTGGTTTAATTTTTTTGAACCCGGTATAGTAGGATTGAAATACCTTACTAGAAAATCATTAAATTTTATTATAACGTCGGTTTGACTCGGAATGATGTCAAAATTAGCATATGATTTTTTAATATTCTCTGGAATATTAGGAGATTGTTTTAGGGTATTAAAAATGGAAGAGACAATTTGTTCGATTCGCGGGACATTTAAATTTTCAGGAGTTTCTTTTATTTTTTCTAGGCATGTCCATAAATATTTTGTCGTAGAAATGAAGATTGACTCGGCTGTGCCATCGGTTATTAGTGTTTGAGGTTGAAGATTAGTAAGTTCTGCGCGCGGCAAGATATCTGCTATTAACAATTCATTGGCAGATAAAAAAATAGTTAAACAAATAGATAAGATTTTAATTTGTGAATTTTTAGCGTATTTTTTCATGATTGATTTTTACTACCTTTCATTTAGAAAAATAGTTTTGTCTGTGGGCAAACCTATTTTTGGGGTTAATTTATTTTTAAAAATTACATCATATTTTATATTTACAAAAAAGTATTGTCAAATATTATATAATTTCTTATGTTTAAAAATCTTAACATTGTCGGTTGAGATAGGGTGTATTAATTTTTATTTTAAGAGATATATTTAAGCAAAATGAAATATATTTTAAAATAGTGTGTAT
>JYNY01000420.1 GCA_000954095.1 Candidatus Omnitrophus magneticus
ACATAAAAGGCGAAATAGGGACTGTAAGAGTAAACTTAGGACATTAAGCAAAAAGTTTACGAGTTCTATTGAAAAAAATGACAAAGAACAGTTGCCTACTGATTTAACTAATCTAGTAAGAGACCTTGATAAAGCTGCTTCTAAAGGAATAATTCATAAAAAGACTGCTTCAAGAAAAGTATCTCGGGCGATGAGGAAGTCTCATGCTTTTATATGTGCGTCGTCTAATCTTGAGGCTAAGAAGGCTCAAATAGATAGTGAAAGTGTTAAGTCGGAATAGTCTTACATATCTCGACAATTCTTTTTAAGGAGGATTAAATGAAAAGCAAAGATAAAATATTAGAGATGCTCAATGATTTATTGTCTGATGAGTTAACTGCGATTAGTCAATATATGGTTCATAGCGAGATGTGCGATAACTGGGGATACAGTAAGCTCCATCATGAAGTAGAGGAGCGCGCAATGGATGAGATGAAACATGCGGAGAAGCTAATAGCGCGAATGCTTTTTCTTGAAGGCAAGCCCACGATGAGCGAATTAAAAAGAATGCACATTGGAGCAGAGGTTGAGCAGCAGCTTGAAAACGACCGTATTGCTGAAGAGGGTGCTATTGCAGCTTATCAATCGGCGATAAAGCTGGCATTTGAACAAGGCGATCATGGCACAAGACTATTGCTTGAGGATATTCTTAAAGATGAGGAAGAGCATATTGATTGGATAGAAATGCAGCAGGATCAGATTAAGCAGATGGGGTTTGGCAATTATCTTTCTCAGCAGATGAGAAAAGCGGATTAGTAAAGATTAGGCGGTTAGCTTAGTAAAAG
>JYNY01000421.1 GCA_000954095.1 Candidatus Omnitrophus magneticus
AATAAGAAAATCCTATACTAAGACCGCCATAAAATTCACTTTTATACTGTTCATCAAATGATAAAGAATACCCTACTTGCGGAGAAATCGTTAACCACGTTCAAAAGCAATTGCCCACGCCTCTGGAGGATCAAAACTACCGCGGAAACCAAACGTAGGAAAATTATGTAATTGGGGGGCGGGAAGAACGGACTGCATGGGTGCCCCGTTGGGAGGTGTGCCAACATATCTCTGTTGTTTGAACCACCAGTAACCTTCGGCTTCCGCGTTATATT
>JYNY01000429.1 GCA_000954095.1 Candidatus Omnitrophus magneticus
CCTGAATGATCAGAGGGGCCACATCACGTCAGAGGCTTGGGAAATGGGATACCACTGTAGCAAACGCATGGGGAATAGTCGCCCTAAGCAGGTTCAGAGAGAAATTCGAGTCAACTCCTGTTTCAGGCGTAAGTATGGTAAAACTACAGGACAGCACACAAACCATAAGTTGGAATGACACACCAAAAGGAAAAGAACTCAAGTTTATATGGCCCGGTGATAAACAAACAGCATATATTGTTAAAAAAGGCGATGGCGACCCGTGGATGACGATAAGAAGCATGGCGGCAATTCCGATTAAAGAGCCTCTTTCAAGTGGTTACAAAATAAAAAAGACAATAACCGCTGTTGAACAAAAAAGGCCTGGCATATTTAGCATCGGCGACGTGGTGCGAGTAAGAATAGACGGAGAAGCCCAGACAGACATGACCTGGGTTGTAATTGATGACCCAATTCCAGCTGGAGTCGCGGTACTTGGTTCAGGGCTTGGCAGAGACTCCAGCATACTAACACAGTCTGAAACAGACAACGTGTACGCATGGCCAATATATGAGGAACGCACATTCGAGGCATTCAGGGCATATTACGAATTTGTTCCAAAAGGCCTATGGAACATAGAGTATACAATGAGACTCAATAACGAAGGCATATTTAAGCTTCCTCAAACAAGAATAGAGGCCATGTACTCGCCAGAGATGTTTGGAGAAATACCGAATGATTCTTTCAAGATCACAAAGTAAAAAATCACTTTTAGAGGAGCCTTAATC
>JYNY01000423.1 GCA_000954095.1 Candidatus Omnitrophus magneticus
AACCCAAAAACTGCAGTTGAAACCCAAATTTTATATATTTTTTAGTAAAAAATCATAATCATATTATTTTTTTATGCTTAGTTAACGACTGTATTTTCAAATGCATTGCAGTTAAAAATATGTTGTTCTATATTTTTAAAAAACTGTCTAAATTTTTGTCGAATATGTTCGGTTGTTACAGAGAGTCTTAAAAGAGATTCCCTACCATGCTTTCCAAAATGCGCGGGTACAACAAAAAACTTATACCGTAATGTTTTTAACCGTTCTCTTGTTTCTCTTTGCCCCATTACTGCGAAACGAAACAATACAAAAATATTATATACTAGCATTCTTATAAGCATTGCCGATTCTGTAGCATAAAAATTATTTAAGCAAAATCCGCCGAGAGCAAAATCTTCTTTAAATTCTTTTATCGTATTCTCGTCATTTGCTCGTTCTTTATAACAATGCCACACTTCTTCCGCTTTTTCTTTAGAGTTAGTTATCCAAACGCTATAACGATATTCCTTTAAATCAGGAAAAAAAGTCAATTGTGTTCCTCTTGCTTTTTCTCTTTCTTGGATAGATTTCCTCTTTTCTACTTGGCGGCTGTGTATGGCCGAGGCGTGTTGCGTAAAATGTAAAACTAAGAAAGAAATGAAAAGCCCACAGGAAGTTACTATGAAAAACGGCCGTAAAGCAATTAAAGGGTCTTGTAATAGTTGCGGCACAGGCTTATATCGCATATTGGGTAAATAAGAATTTTAATTATTAAAAGGATATTAAATTGTAGGGGCACGAAATTATCGAGTCCCTACAATGTTTTATACCTAAAGGTAATCTGTGGTAAAAAGAAAAATTAAAGATTTAGCCTTAGAAAAGGCGCATGCAATAGCTAGGGTTGCGCTTGAAAAAGAAGGCGAAGATATTCTTGTTTTAGATTTAACCAAATCCGCTAATATTTTTAATTATTTTGTGTTGATTACTGCTGGTTCATCTAAAAGAGTTCAGTCAATAGCAAAAGCCATAGACGAAGAGCTGTCCGTTAACTGGAAGCAAAACGCTCGCCTAGAGGGGAAAAATAATCCTTCTTGGACATTGGTTGACGCGGGAGATGTAATAGCGCATGTTTTTTATAAAGACGCGCGCAATTTTTATGGGATAGAACGGTTGTGGCTCTCTGCTCCAAGAGAAGAAATTAATGAAAAATGCTTGAAAAAAACTTTAAAGAAAAAATTATCCAAATCTTCAGCGAAGGCATAAACCAATATTTCGCGGAAGAGTCCGCTTGTCGTGCGGATATTTCTTCTTCTCTTATTTCCCTCGATGCCCCAAAAGAAAAACTTCATGGGGATATCACTTCCAATATCGCTATGGTTTTAGCAAAACAAGTAAAAGCAAATCCTGTCATTTTAGCTCAACATATCAGTGAAAAAATAAAAAAAATATTTAATCAGAGAAGCGACATTAATTCTTTTATCGACGGTATTGAAGTAAAAGGCGCGTTTATTAATCTTTGGCTTTCTGATAAATATTATGAAAATATTCTTTTGGAAATATTTAAGAATAAAGAAAAGTTTGGGCAGAATAGCGACTTTGGCGGGAAGAGAGTTAATATA
This sequence comes from Candidatus Omnitrophus magneticus, assembly GCA_000954095.1. Classification (GTDB taxonomy): domain Bacteria; phylum Omnitrophota; class Gorgyraeia; order Tantalellales; family Tantalellaceae; genus Omnitrophus_A; species Omnitrophus_A magneticus. The sequence goes on from JYNY01000423.1 coordinate 1,599, forward strand.
GAATTTGTTTCAGCGAATCCTACAGGACCTCTTACGATTGCGCACGCGAGACAAGCCGCGATAGGCGATGCTTTAGCGCGAATATTAAAATTTAATGGATATGACGTGACAACAGAATATTATCTTAATGACTGCGGCAGGCAGATTAATATGCTGGGAAAGTCGCTAGAAATTAGGTATAGGAATTTATGCGGGAAAGAGGATAGTTTGCCGGAGGACGGGTATGTCGGGGAATATGTTATTGATATTGCTAAAGAAATAAAAGAAAAACACGGGGAAATGTTTTTAGAAGAAACAGAAAAAACTAGTAATTTTTTTAGAAAATACGCAGTAGAAAGCATAATGAATCTTATTAGAAAAGACCTTGAAGATTTTAGGGTTCATTTTGATGTATGGACAAGCCAAGCAGAATTTGAGGAAAGAAAAATTGTCGAACGCACTTTAGAAGAGCTGGAAAAAGCCGGCTATCTTTATGAACAAGACGGAGCTAAATGGTTTAAGTCAACGGCATTTGGAGATGATAAGGATCGGGTTGTTCGTAAAAGCGATGGTTCGTATACATATTTAGCGCCGGATATAGCGTATCATAAAGATAAATATTTACGGAAGTTTGAGAAAATTATTGACTTGTTAGGGCCGGATCATCATGGATATATAAACAGAATGAAAGCGGCTGTTTCTGCTATGGGATATGATAAATCCTCTATAGATATTCTTATAGTTCAGTTGGCTACACTGCTTCGAAATGGTGTAGCGGTTTCCATGTCTACACGTAGAGCGGAATTTATTTCTTTAAGGGAAATCATTGAGGAGATTGGCGTTGATGTGGCGCGGTTGATTTTTTTAATGAGAAGGCGGGACAGCCATCTTGATTTCGAGTTTGAGGTTGCTAAAAAAGAAGCGACTGACAGAAAGGATTGTACC
>JYNY01000424.1 GCA_000954095.1 Candidatus Omnitrophus magneticus
AATCAGACGAACTCTTTTACACGCAAAAAATAATTAACTATTTTGTTTGGCATATATTAAATGATAAAGACCCTGAAAAAAATTTAAATTCTTTTCGCGCCCCAACCACGAATCACAACGAAATATCTCAAGTAAAAAGTTTTGCCGGCATCTCCAACAAACTAGTAAATTTTTTAGAAAATACGCAGTAGAAAGCATAATGAATCTTATTAGAAAAGACCTTGAAGATTTTAGGGTTCATTTTGATGTATGGACAAGCCAAGCAGAATTTGAGGAAAGAAAAATTGTCGAACGCACTTTAGAAGAGCTGGAAAAAGCCGGCTATCTTTATGAACAAGACGGAGCTAAATGGTTTAAGTCAACGGCATTTGGAGATGATAAGGATCGGGTTGTTCGTAAAAGCGATGGTTCGTATACATATTTAGCGCCGGATATAGCGTATCATAAAGATAAATATTTACGGAAGTTTGAGAAAATTATTGACTTGTTAGGGCCGGATCATCATGGATATATAAACAGAATGAAAGCGGCTGTTTCTGCTATGGGATATGATAAATCCTCTATAGATATTCTTATAGTTCAGTTGGCTACACTGCTTCGAAATGGTGTAGCGGTTTCCATGTCTACACGTAGAGCGGAATTTATTTCTTTAAGGGAAATCATTGAGGAGATTGGCGTTGATGTGGCGCGGTTGATTTTTTTAATGAGAAGGCGGGACAGCCATCTTGATTTCGAGTTTGAGGTTGCTAAAAAAGAAGCGACTGACAGAAAGGATTGTACT
>JYNY01000425.1 GCA_000954095.1 Candidatus Omnitrophus magneticus
GCGTTCGCGATGTATTCCCATTGGCTAGATCTATCAAAATTACTGATACCGCGCGTGTTTGCGAGCATATTGATATGTTTAAACCCATATGAATCTGTCCATGACGCGCCTTCATTTTGACCAGCGCCCCACCAGCCAGCACTATTATAATTTTTGCCCATATATTTCCAAGTTACGCCATCTACACTTGACGATTCGCCACTTGTGTCAACGGTTGTAAGTGTATCTGTCTCTGTCAAATTCCAATCAACAGTCCCCGCGAAAGTGCCGATTTTATCCGCGTTCGCGATGTATTCCCATGGCGCGGTACGGTCAAATGTAGTTATTGCCTGTGAATTATTTAAATACACATAATTAAATCCATATGTGTCTATCCAAGCGTTTCCTACACTTTTCGCACTGCCCCAGAATCCGGCATTACCAAAATTCTTTGTGGAATATTTCCACACTTCTGAATCAACTGTATCTTGTGTATGTCCGGTATACACGGTATATAGTTTGTCTGTGTCAATCGTATCCCAGCTTTTTGATAATGTCGTATTCGCATCTCTAATATAATTCACAGGCAATAACTACATTTGACCGTAACGCGCCATGGGAATACATCGCGAAAGAGGATGTGAATAACACATTCGGAAGTGTAGACTGGAATTTGGGAGAAGTAGAAGAGATGAAAGCACGTGATAACTACGGAGAAAGAGCTATTATTGACGGCGTAACATGGAGATATTTAGGAAGAAATTTATCAAATAATGGATTTTGGG
>JYNY01000426.1 GCA_000954095.1 Candidatus Omnitrophus magneticus
CAGTGATAACTGAAGGGAATATTTCTGATATAAGAATAGCTAAGGATAAATTAAATATTAAACCGGACAGCATATATTGTTTTGACCGTGCGTATACAGACCTTGAACTATGGAGTAATATTGACTTTTCTAAGAGTTATTTTGTGACTAAATTAAAAAACAATCTAAAATATACAGTTCTCGGACAGCATCTAGAGGCAATGAAAGACGGGATATTGTCTGATGAAAAAATAAAACTAGAAAATAAAAAATATGAAAAGAATTTAAGAATGATAAGATTTTTAGATGAAAAAAGTGACGAAGTAGTTAGTATTGTTACCAACAATTTTAAACTGTCAGCTAAAACGATCGTACAAATATATAAAACAAGATGGCAAATAGAAATATTTTTTAGATGGATAAAACAGAATTTACAAATAAAAACATTTTTGGGAACAAGTAAAAATGCGGTGATGAGTCAAGTCTGGATAGCGATGATATATTATTTACTTTTGACATATATAAAATACCAATCTAAATATGAAAAATCGTTATTTTATTTGCATAGGATAATAAAAGAAGCATTATTATCAAGGTTGACATTGATAGATCTGTTAAGCGCAACACCAGCCAGAATTTCTGATTTTAAAATTAAGGAATTTCAACTAGTTTTTTGGTGAAATAGTTTTATCGGACAGGATTGAGGTAAGATAGAAAAGAAGTATAATAATAAGAAAAAACAAAGGCAGGTATGCAATGGCTAATACTAAAAAAAATTTCAGTAAAGAATACTATAATGCTTCCCTTGTCCAGACCAAAATTAAACAAATTTAAGGTGAAAAAAAATTTTTAAGATTTCCACCTTATCTATTTTTTTCTTGTAAGATATACCTCCTTTTTCTGGTCTGTTTATTTTTGTAAACATAAATATAGTAGTAGTAAGTGTGGAGACTGTGTATAACTGTGTAACAGTTATACAAGTGATGGATGACAAGTTGTGGGTAACCGCTTTGGGGTTATCCACAATCTTGTCTCCAGAACGCCAGTATCCACACGTTCTTGGTTAATAATCTCAAAACCAGCCATCCGAGTAAACAGTATAAAATTTTTACGGTAAACTCAAAGAGTTTCCTTGTGATGGCTGGCAAAATTTTATCCCGTAATACACCTCCCATGGCGTTTGATAATATAGAGACTGATGAAGCCTTTCGGTATTGTACCCATTAAAATATATCCTTAGGCCATCATGCGCGTCTCTCATTGTTGGATATTCATGAACATAAATATTACTGTATTTAACCGTACGCCAGAGACGCTCAATAAAAATGTTGTCAAAGACCCTGCCACGTCCATCCATGCTTATTCGAATATTTGCGTCCAATAGCTTTTGGATAAACTCCATCGACGTGAACTGTGTACCCTGATCATTGTTAAATATCTCTGGCTTGCCATATTTTTTTAAAACTTCATCAAGGCATTCCACACAAAAAGACGCATCCAGTGTGTTACTAAGCCGCCAAGAAAGAACATAACGGCTGAACCAGTCCATAATAGCCACTAGATAACAATACCCTCTGGCGAGCTGAATATACGTGATGTCAGTGGCCCAGACTTGATTAACTCGGACAATCTCAACACCTCTCAGCAGATACGGGTAAATACGGTGTTCCGGATGTTTCTGGCTTATCCGTGGCTTTGGATAGATCGCCACTAGGTTCATCGACCTCATAAGCCGACGAATCAATTTTTTCCCAGCGGTATGCCCCAAACGCCGTAAATACTTCATCATTTTAATAACGCCGCATGGATCTTTCATGAACTGTTCGTCGATTGCTCTGCGAAGCTGGTGTTCATCCAAAAGTTCTTTTTCCTGTCGCTGATAATATAAGTTCGACCGATTGAACCCCAGTAATTCGCATTGCTGGCGAACGCTCAATTCCGTATTATTTTTGTCAATGAACAATATTTTTTGCTCGCGACTTATAGTCCAAGCTTTTTTTTTAGCCAATCAATCTCAACCTGCTGACGGCCAATTTGTTTGTACAAATTGTCTAGCTGTTGCTTGGCATCTGGCTCTTGTTCGTTCTTGCGCGTAAAAATATTAGCTATATTATCGTGTAATTGCTTCTTCCACTTGCTGATCATGTTGCTGTGAATTTCGTATTCAGAACTAAGTTCAGCAATCGTTTTTGTTTCCTTAAGAGCCTCCAGTGCCACACGAGCCTTTAACTCTTTTGGATATTGTATTCGCTTCTTCATTTTGACCTCCTAGTTTGGCTATTATTATAGCCTGTTTTCACACCTTAACCAGTGGTCTGAATTCAGGGAAGCATTATAAGCGCGTGATGTTAAACATGATTGGAAAACTGTTGATAAGATAATTAAACGTATT
>JYNY01000427.1 GCA_000954095.1 Candidatus Omnitrophus magneticus
CTCCGAGACAGCCTTATCAGTGGAAGATACAACCTTGAACTCTCCTTTCACCAGATCGGCTGTTATTGTTCTTTCGATCTTGATCCCCAGAAGAAACTCATCAGGCCATACATCCCAATGTCTGTATATACTTACATAAAAAATATAATCTCTCTGCAAGCCTTCCTTTATAAGGTATCTCTGGTCTTCATCAAGCGTCACCTTGAAGCTGATATTTATCGCGTCGTGATCGAAAAAAGTTCCGGCCCTATAATCTCGGCCCCATACGCACAATCTACGCTGATGGGCCATAAGCGGTGGGAGTCCTCCTCATTTAAAGGACTATACCTTACAGGCAGTATTATAGAGATTCCGGTTTTACCTAATC
>JYNY01000428.1 GCA_000954095.1 Candidatus Omnitrophus magneticus
GTATTTAAATATCCTTCATCAAATATCAAAAAACCATTATTTTTTATTTTATCTGATAAAATACTTTTATAGTTATCTATTCCGTACTTCATTCCAAAAAATGGATTTAACAATACACATGACGATACCTCCGGTGCATCATTTATCGCTTTAATAGTAAAATAAGCACTCGCGCCATAAGTTAATACCACTATCGGCTTTTTAGCCGTATTATTTTCATTTAAAAAAGACACCCCTGATTTTATGTATTTTATTATTTCAGCCTCTCCGATATCCCCCTGCCGAATAAGTTTCTTATATTCTTTATTATAGTTTAACGCAAAAACCGTGAACCCATCATTTACTAATCTTTCAATAAGAGATTTAATATACGTAAATTCTCCAACCGTTTCGGCATCGAACGAAGGAACAAATAATACAAAAACCGGATTCACGGTATTTGGCGGCATCCACAATTTACCTTCAATATTAATTCCGTCAACATCCGCTATAATATTTTTAACATTTAAAATATTAGACTTGCTTTCACTAGGAGTCGTGTCATATTTTAAAAATGCCGCGGGATTCGTCATCTCCGCATAATCAATACCAAAAATTTTTGTAGATTCTTTTTTCAATATGTCTTTAAAATTTCTATCTACTTTTTCAAGGATAAATTTCTTACCGCGGCCGGGAATATCCACTTGAAAAATATAATGAGAATATTTAGATATGTATACGGTCACTTCCTCAAAAGACGGGCTCTTTAAGTTAAATTTTTCCGTAGCCTGTTTTTCCCCCATAAAAGTAATATATTCATCTCCTAAATAAGAAATCTCAATTTTGGAACGCAATAAAGGCGTGCTGTCAATAGACGGAATCATTATTTCAAAAAATTGCGTCCCTTTTTTCCAAAAATTATAAACATCAAAAACAGGCATATATAACATAATTTCATACGGAGAAAAAACAAATGTCTTATCTCCTGTCTCAAATTCACGCATGGGGCAAAAATTTTTTCCATCCATACATAAATAATTTGTCATACCTTTTTCCTGCTCAAGCCAAACAAAATGGCTCACACCATTCATGCCTGTAATACGAGCATTGTACTTTAAAGGCGTAAAAGCCTTTCGATCGCTCATAATTTTTTGCTCGAAGATAGGATATTCCGCCGGAAAAATATTATGACTCCTACTTTTAAAAACAATCATTTCCTCGGTAATATATTTATCAATAACTACTTTTCCCGTTAATTTTCCTGACTCAAAAATTTCATAATAATAATTTTTATGAGAATAAGAATCTATCGCCAAAAAAACTAACTACCAGCAATAATGTTATTATCCCAAGCATTATTAAAAAGGTTACGATTGAACTTTTCATAACACACTCACTTCCGACAAAATGACCTTTAAGGAGATACCTGAAGAACTTTCCGCGGTTTCTTTATCTTTTATAATATTAAACTCTGCGATAGCTTCTTGCGGACAATTTGTTATAAGAAACTTAAAAGGGATTATCCCGCCCGGATTTAATATATTACCGGAGCGGCGGCCTTTTAAAAAAGGAGGAAAATCAAAAACTCCGTCTCCAACAGGATAAAATTTTTCACGGTATAACACAACACCTTCGCTAGTAGAAAAAACAACCTCCAACGCAACACGTGTCAAAATTTTTGAAAAATTATTTTTTAATACACCTTCCACTTCAGGTGCCGCGGAAGTTCTATCTGATTTTATCAAAGTAGCTTTAACCCCGCTTATTTCAATATCTTTTTTTAAAATATCAACAAAAATACTAGACATAAATGATCTATACTTTCTGTAGCTATCTTCTTCTTTCCATCCCTGATAAAGCCAAAACCCGATAATCGTCGAAAGAATACTAATAATCACCCCAGAACTCGACCACAAACTTACCATTAAATGTTTTTTTTTAATCATTCTTTTATCTCTATCTTTTGCCCGTCATTAATACTTTTCATATAAATGCCTCGAATTGTATTAAAATATTTTATAACTTCTTCAATAGCATAATCAGGATATGTCCATGGCCATGCCTTAAATGAACCTTTTTGGAAATAAAGCGTAACTTCAGTAAAAATACCGTTCCCTATATATACACGGTGTGAATAATCCTTAGTAGTAAAAAGTAATAACTTTGCAGGAGTAATATAACCGGGGTCTATATTAATAACTCGTTTTCCACTATCGGAAAACTTTTCTTCTATTTGATTTGATGCTATTTTGATTTTCCACAAATCTTCGGCAGGCGATAAATTCTTAAAACAAATAAAACTCCGGATTAAATGTAACCCGAATTCTTCGTTATAATAATCGGTTTGAATAAAAGGAAAACTGATAGAAAATTCTTCAATCGGCCCATATAAGGATATAAGCTCTTCCCGGGCCAAATCCGCGAAATGTTGATTTTGAAAAATAAGCCCCACAAATAATTTTACAGGCTTGTGTTTCCTAAGTGTCCCCATTAATACACCTTGTAAAATTCAACCAAAAATATTAGCTCTTCTTCGCCGTGAACTAATACAGTTTTTTAATTTTAAATACTACTTACTAATTTTAGAATTTATATATTCCGCGAGTTTAGTTTTTTCACGATATGTCAGTGAATTAAAACAAATAGCTAAATCATAATGTTTAATCTTGTCTTTGTTCATTACGGGATTTTCACGCACTACAATACCTTCAAGATTTAATACTGTAGCTGATATTTGTTTTGTTTTTTCCGGCAAAGAAAGTACAATTTGCAATCTAGTCATTAACGGAATTCTTTCCTTTACACTACAAAATATCCCGCTGGCGCTTATATTCAGACTTTGAGTTAACATGTCAAATCCGCCTGCGGAAAGCTGAATGCCTATATCCGGATCCTGAATTCTGGGATGTTTGCGTCTCTCTTTTACTTCAGTCATATTCACACCGTGTATGTTAAAAAATAATTAAATCATCCGGCTGGCCACAAAAATTTTCTGCCGGCCATAACATGAAAATGCAAATGAAAAACTTCCTGCCCAGCGGATTTATTACAATTGCCTACAATACGATATCCGCTCTCAGCAATATTAAATTTAAACACGGTTTTTTTAATCGCCAAAAAAATATTTTCCAAAATAAAAGCATCTCTAACTTCTATTTCATTAAATGAAGAAATATGTTTTTTAGGAATAAATAAAACATGGAAAGGGGCTTGGGGATTGATATCTTTAAAGGCTATCACAAACTCGTCTTCATATACGATATCAGCCTTTATGATTTTATCTCTTATCTTGCAAAATATACAATCACTCATTATGCCAGCCAATAAATTAAAAAACTAAATATTCCGCCGCATTAAGCTTTCGAGGTTTTTTCTTTACTTTTCTCACGTTTATTTTTTGAACAACGTTTGTTACAAAAGAAAGCGCCGTTTTTATAATACCATAACACTTTTTTAAAAGCCTTTCCGCACCCGGAACATTCGTCTGTTTTATGAGATTTTGTGGCTTTAGGCTGACGAGGATCACCAGATTTTTTTTCTTCTTTATTTTCTCCAGCTTGCTCTTTACTAGCGATGGCGTCTCCGGATTCAGCATTGTAATACATCATTACTATCTCCTCCATAAATGTTTCTTTATAAAACCAAAAAATAATTTATAATTCTTTCTTACTTTTAGGCATCATCCATTTTTTGTATATATAATTTAAAATGCGCCCGCGGTCTATATTATTCATCTGTTTTAAACGTATCCCGCTTTCATGAAACTGTTTTCCATTAATTTTTTCTATACTTGCCCACGCAAGTTCTCCTGAAACCACAACGGGCAAATCATCTCCCGGAATTTCTAATTTTATTTCAATCTCTTTACCTTTTGGAATAGGCAAATCAGAAAGAACACCAATACCATATCTGCTAAAATTACAAACCTTAACTTTTTCTTTAAACTCCGAATTATGGCATAAGGCTTCCAATAAAACATCAAACCTCATGTAATTTCTTCTTTCTTCCATTATACCCTCCAACACCTTACGGCGTATTTTTCTCCCAAATGATATCAAAAAGATTCCTTATGATATAAGCACTTTCAAATTTTGTCCACTAAAAAATATAGGCTAATAAAAAAAAAGGGAACGAAAAATCGTTCCCTTTTTTCTGCGTATAAAATACAAATTTAATTACGCGCTAAATACAAATTCTGGCTCTAATACCGGCTGATAATTTTCTGGTATTGGAAATGGGAATGTCACAGCTTCATACACTCCCGCGCCAGTTCTAACTATGGTCATGCCTATACCTTTGGCTAAACCCATTGTTAGACCAGAAAGAACATTTTCCTCCACACTCGTATCATAAATATTTTTCGGAAGTTCAACCCACCCCGTGAGAACGTTGGCTAAACCTCTACCCAATTTCTTGGCTGGATCCTGCGCGTAAGAATAAGCAGTCATCCCTACCAAAGACACGAGCACTAGAGCAACTACTACCATCTTTAATGTCTTCATAATATACCCACACCTCCTTCTTTCTTTTTTCTTTAACAGTTTTATAAAATAAAAATACTATTATTTTTTCTTACACTTCATTGCCAATATTTTTTATTTTCCATAAAAAATTGTTTTCGTGTTTTATTTTATAAATGCCGAACGCGGATTCTATTAATGGCGAGAGGACTATTATTGATAATACCGCAGAATAAGATAGTACAAACGCGGGATGATTTATTTGCCATGGATATAAGAAAAGAGTGATAAAAAGTGCTGTTAAAAAAATATGAAGGAGAGGGACTTTTCTGTTTAGGATAAGCGCGAGCATAACAAAACTTCCCATAATCGCGGAACGGACAGCGGGAGGATTTATTCCTGTTAAAAAGGTGTATAGCCAAATAACCGCGATTGTGAGAAATGAAGATATATTTTTCGGCAGTCTTAAAAAAGCGAAAATAGCGGACGCGATAATAATTACCATGCCTATATGAAGCCCGCTGACTGATAGAATGTGCATAGTTCCTGTTTTTATAAAGATATCATTAATTTCGCGCGGGATGTTGTTTCTTATCCCAATGATGATAGATTCAATAAACGCGCTTGATAACGGGGTAAGATATTTTGTAAGGACTGAATTTATTTTTTCGCGAGTTTTTGTCAGAACGCGTGTTATTGTGAAAAAATAATTTTTATTTTCACCGAGTTTTTGATAATAAGAATCTGGGTTAGATAAAAAAACCGCGTCAAGTCCAGAGTATTCCATTTGTTTGGAATAGTCTATTCCAAAAGGATTCCGCCGAGTTTCTGGCAAGCTTAATTTTCCGCCTATGATTATTTCGTCTCCGATAATGGAGTTTATGCTATTATTAAAAAGTTTAACCCGGACAACTCCTTGCGCGGTTTCTTCCGTTTCGCCGTTTAGGAGGCTTGTTGTTTTTAGATTAAAGCCTGTATAGCGAGAAAATTCAGATTCGTATAAAGTTGGGAAATTAGTAATTACGCCGCGTAAAATAATTTTTTCGTCATGAAAATTGGCGTAATTTCCCGCGCGGGCGAAATTCGAAGCTGATTCAATATTGTACCTAAAAAATCCAGCTACGAAAAAAAATAAGCATAAGAATAGATAAAAGTATTTTTTTAAAAATCGTGCCGGAATGATTAGAAAAATAGGCAATATGAATAATAATGCCAATGAAAATTTATTTATATGGAAGGAGTATGTTTTAAAAATCAGCTGGAAATATTCTACAAATTTAGAGGCCAGAAAGATGCCGCAAGTGAAAAAAATAATCGGTAATATCAAAGTGTATTTTTTTCGCGATTGAATATTTGAGTTCATAATATACGGTAATGGGCGTGGCACGCCGCGCTATCATTCAATTTTTATATAATTTTTGATTTTTTCTATTTTTTTAGCGCCGATGCCTTTTACCTTAAGAAGGTCATCTGTTTGAATTATTGGGCCGTTTGTTTGTATGTAAGAATATATTTCATCAGCTAGAGTTTCACCTATATAGGGAATATTTTTTAATTCTTCGACACTAGCTTTATTGATAGAAACTTTTCTTTTTTCATCCAGCTGTTTTTTTATTTCAGCGATAGAAATATTTTCATGAAAGCTGTTTTTGACTAGGACAAGTTCTTGTCTTGGATGATACACGCGTAAATAAAAAAATAGAGACGCTATTAAAAGATGGGCAAGCAATATCAAAAAAATTAATTTTTCATATTTATTCAAAGTCATGCGTAGCCTTTGGTTTGTTGTTGGGTTCGCGCGAAATAGCTATTTTGCCGTCCATTTTATATATCTAATTTATATCCGATAGACCGCACACTTTTTATATATTTTGGAGAAGTTGTTTTATCTTCTATTTTTTTTCTTATGCGGGCGATAAAGGTGTCAACTGTGCGTGTTTCAGGAATGGATTCATATCCCCATATTACATCTAATAAATCGTTTCTTGAGACAACCTCGCCTTTTCTATTTATCATATAGCTTAAGATGTCATATTCTTTTTTTGTGAATTCAAGACGTTTATTTTTTTTAAATGATTCCATTTTTATCATATCAAGCTTGATGTCGCCGAATTCGTATTTATTAGGCGCGGTTTTTTTTGCGGAATAATGGGCTATCACGCGTCTTAAGCAAACGTTAACGCGCATTATAAGTTCTTTCACGCTGAATGGTTTTGTTATGTAATCATCCGCGCCCAATTCAAACCCGAGGAGTTTATCTTCTTCGGTTGATTTAGCGGTCAATATAATTATCGGAAGCGACGGCTTTTTTTTCTTAATTCTTTTTACTACCTCGAATCCGTCAATTCCCGGGAGCATTATGTCCAATATGACTAAATCTATATTTTCTTTTAGCGCTAGTTCCGCCCCCAGTTCGCCATTAGGAGAGCTCATCACAACGAATTCTGCGTCTTCCAAGGCGTCGCGTACTATTTGAAGTATACATTTTTCGTCTTCTATTATAAGTATTTTTTTAATTGGGGTAGCTATTTTTTCCATAAAAATTATTTTCGTATACTTTCTTACGCGGTGCCGGTTCTAAAAAAAATATTATAACGCCATTTCTTCCATAATTTTTTTTAACGATGGATTTTTTATTAGGTCATCGTAGGAAAAAATCGCGATGCCTCCGGGATAAAGTTCTTTAAGTGTGTTTATTTGTTCCGCCAGAATTGACGGTCTTTCTGAAAATAAATGCGCGCCTATCCCAACATGTACTTTCGAGTTAGATGTTTGCGCGAGCATTGCTTTCGAGTTCATTTCTACTAGATGTGTGTCTTCTGAATAATTCATTAGAACCACATAATCAACAAATTTTTCTTTAAGCCAGTATGTCCAGTTTTGAAAAGTAGAGAAATATGTTCTATCTATTGAAGGCACAATAGCGCAGGATATTTTTTTATCAGGGTAAGTATTTCTAACGATTTTTGATATTTCTTTTACAAGATTATTTATTTGCATTCTCCGCCATTCATCCCAGCGCGCGAAATTATCCCTTGTTTTAGGCATTGTGCTAGGGTCTAATCCAGTAGCTTGTTTGAAATTTTGTATATTTATTTTATTGTATCCATAACTTAATCCGTGAGAATCAAATCTGGAACCTAATGGGAAAGGCATTGCCGTGGGGTATCTTATATAATCCAGATGGATTCCGTCCATGCGGGGATATCGTTTTAAAATTTCACTGACGATAGATGTGATATATTGGCGAACACGCGAATCGCCGGGTTCAAGAAAAAGCTGGTCCTCGCGGATATAATATTTATCCATTTCATTTCTTTCTCCCCGGATCAAAGATGTCCTGCCAAAACGGTCAAGGGTTAAAACTGATTGGCCGTATTTTTTTATTATGTTTCCCTGTGCGTTTTGGGAGATAGATAAAATATTAAGCCACGCGTATACTTTTATGCCGTTAGCATGCGCCTGTGAAATAATATGTTCTATCGGATCAGAGCCGCCCGTGGCTGTAAGCATTTTTGAATAGGCATCATTAGGTAAAACGGTGGAATTATAATAAGCAGTATCGGCTCTATATATTTGCAGATAGATATGGTTTATGCCCAGCGCCTTGCAATTTTTTATTAGTTTATCCGCGTTTTTAAGGTTGTATAATATTTCTTCTTTGGAGAAAACAGTCACCCATGTGCCTATATGTGTAGTATTTTCAAATGCGGCAGTATCCTCGTCATAAGATTCTTTAGAATATGCTGTGCGGGAATTAAAACAATATAAAAATAATACAGATAGGAAAATTATTGTTTTTAATTTCGAATTGGATTTGCGCGAATAATGAAGAAACAGCATGTTAATTATACCTCCATTTAATAATGTTGAATATTTGGATGTGTATTATGATATACTAATTTTTATTCAAAAAATACCATTTTTTATATTCTTTTATGTGAAAGGGTAATATGAAAAAGTTCTTTCGTGCCTGTGTTATTTATGTATAATATTTTATTAAAAATTTTTTGCAATGATTTACAGCTAGCATTATTTGTTATATCGAAGCGCAGTTAACGAGAAAGAAATGGGAGGATAATTTTATGGAATACACATTTTTTTTACCTATTGCCGGGATTTTAGGGATGGTTTTTGTGGCATTCATGTTTAATTGGATACTTCAAAAACCAGAAGGTAGTGCCAAGATGAAGGAAATATCTAATGAGATATACAAAGGCGCTATGGTATTTTTAGCCCGGGAATATAAAATAATTGTAATTTTCATAATTATTTTGTTTGCGATAATTTGTTATTTTCTTTCAATTTATACGGCAGTATCTTATGTCACCGGCGCTTTTTGTTCTATGCTCGCGGGTTTTATCGGGATGAATGCTTCTACGCGCGCTAATTCGCGGACTTGTGAAGCAGCAAGAACTCTTGGCGTGCATGAGGCGCTGGAAATCGCGTTTAAAGGCGGTTCTATCATGGGAATTACAGTTGCCGCGCTTGGGGTATTAGGTGTTGGCGCGTGGTTTATGTTTACTCAAGATACAAATATTCTTACAGGGTTTGCGTTAGGAGCGAGCTCTATCGCGTTGTTTAGCCGCGTCGGCGGCGGGATATATACAAAAGCCGCTGATATGGGAGCAGATTTGGTTGGGAAAATAGAAGCCGGTATTCCTGAGGATGATCCGAGGAACCCCGGAGTAATCGCGGATAATGTTGGAGATAATGTTGGTGATACCGCGGGTATGGGTGCTGATTTATTTGAATCTTATGTGGGTGCTGTAATTGCTACTTTGGTTATCGGTGCTACAATGATAAATCCTTTTAAACACATGGTATTTCCTATTTTGCTGATTGCTATGGGGCTTTTTGCTTCAATTATAGGCGTTTTATCTATTAATTTTTTTAAAAAATTAAATCCGCAAACAGCTTTGAGAGATGCTACTTTTATTTCAGCGATTCTTTTTGTTGTAGGAGCGTATTTACTTGTTGCGAAAATGTTTGGCACATTAAATTTTTTATGGGCGATTATATCAGGCTTAGTATCTGGAATTCTGATAGGCCTCGAAAGCGAATATTTTACTTCAGGAAAACCTATAAAGGAAATAGCTAAGAGCGCGGTATCAGGCCCGGCCACGACCATTGTTACCGGAATAGCTATTGGATTTGAAAGCACTATTCTTCCGATATTGACTATTTGCGGCGCTACGCTTATCGCGTATTATTTCGGCGGTCTTTATGGTATTGCTTTAGCGGCTGTGGGGATGTTGGGAACAATTGGTATTGTTATGTCTACAGATTCTTATGGGCCTATTGCTGATAACGCGGGAGGAATCGCTCAAATGAGCGGGTTAGATAAAAATGTAAGAACAATAACAGATAAATTGGATTCATTGGGGAATACAACTGCCGCTATCGGAAAAGGTTTTGCTATTGGGTCAGCGGCTTTGACCGCGCTCGCGCTTTTCGCGGCTTTTGAGACAGCTACCGGCTTAGCGCAGATTGATTTAATGCAACCGTTGGCTATAGTTGGTTTATTTATTGGAGCGGTAATACCTTTTCTTATTGCCGCTAAAACCATAAGGGCGGTAAGCCGTGCCGCGGATAAATTAATTCAAGAAATACGCCGGCAATTTAAAGAAATCAAGGGATTATTGGAAGGTACCGCGAAACCTGAAACAGAAAAATGTGTGGATATCGTTACAACAAGCGCGTTAACAGCAATGATTTTGCCGGGGATAATTGCGGTTATTTCTCCTGCTTTAATTGGGATTTTTTTTGGTGCTGAGGCATTGGGAGGATTTCTCGCGGGAGCGACTATAAGCGGAGTTCTTCTTGGCATAATGATGTCGAATATGGGCGGCGCGTGGGATAACGCTAAAAAATGGATTGAAGCGGGAAATTTAGGCGGGAAAGGGACTTCCACGCATTCTTCAGCGATTGTCGGCGATACTGTCGGAGATCCGTTTAAAGATACCGCCGGGCCATCTATGAATATTCTTATAAAACTTATGGGAATTGTGTCTTTAGTTTTTGGCGCGGTCTTTGTGGCGTTACATAATAAACTGCTCAGCATGTTTTAATTTTTTTGTTTTTATTGGATTGACTCATATTTTTATGTATGTTAGACTTTTGCGATTATGGAACAAATAACTATTATAGGCGACGGTGGATGGGGAACAGCTCTCGCGATTTTACTTAATAAAAAAGGTATTAAAACTCTTCTTTGGAGTTATTCTCCGGTCTATGCCGAATATCTTAATAAAACACGCGAAAATACTAAATTTTTAAAAGGCGTTAAAATTCCTTTTGATATAGAAATAACGTCAGATATAGAAACAGCCAGCTGTTGTAATACCGTAATTTTTGCTGTTCCATGCGAGTATGCCGGAAAAATCGCGGAACAATTTAAAAACGCGTCGTTCAAAACAATAGTCAGCGCCACAAAGGGAATTGAAAAAAAGACTTTTAAAAGGCCGTCTGAAATATTATCCGAAAATTTCACAAATTCTAAAATTTTTGTTTTATCAGGCCCAAGTATTTCTAGCGAAGTTGCTAGTTTTTTCCCCGCGTCAGTTGTTCTTGCCGGAGAGTCGGATACAATAAGCACATTACAGGCATTATTAACCGCGCCTACGTTTAGAGTATACGCGTCAAATGATATTATCGGCGTGGAACTCGGCGGCGCGTTGAAAAATGTTATAGCGATTGCCGCAGGTATTTCAGATGGATTAGGGTTTGGCGCCAATGCGAAAGCCTCTATCCTTACTCGGGGCCTTGTTGAAATCGCGCGTTTAGGAGTAAAAATGGGCGCACGGAGAGAAACTTTTAGCGGGCTAAGCGGAATAGGCGATTTGGCGACGACATGTATAAGCCCATTTAGTAGAAATAGGACTTTTGGGGAAGAGGTGGGAAAAGGCCTAAAAGCAGAGGATATTATAAAAAGAACTGAAATGGCAATCGAAGGCGTGGGTACCGCGAAATCAGCGTATGAATTGTCTTTAAAATATCAAGTTGATATGCCGATAACATCGCAAATTTATAAAATAATTTATGAAGGCAAAAATCCAAGAAAAGCAGTTTCTGACCTTATGACGCGAGAATTAAAAAAAGAAGATTATTTTTAGCTAGAGAAAATTAATCTTTTATTTGTGTTTAGTATTTGGTTTTCAAATTAATGTCGGGACGTAGCGTAGCCCGGTTTAGCGCACTAGTCTGGGGGGCTAGGGGTCGCCGGTTCGAATCCGGCCGTCCCGACCATTATAAATTTTTTTTGGCGCTGTCGCAAAATGAAAAAAATATTTTTTTATTTTTTCTGACTTGTTTTTTTGTGCTGAAAAAATAGTTTTTTGTCGCAAATATTGATGAGCGTGCGGCAAAAAATTTATTTTTGCGACAGCGCCATAGTGTCCTATCCCAGTCACACGCGAATTTTTTGTATTTACTAAACGGCTGGTAATGGCAAATTTTATTATTAATGTTGTCATTCCTAATGAAGAAGGTTTACTACTAACTGTTTAGTGGTTATGATTAAAATAGAAAAATGAGACCAATTGATTTTAGTTTTTTTTATAGGTATAATAACCAAAATTATTTTTTTTTAAAATTAAGGAGATATTACTATGGGATTGAAAGATAGAAATACAATGAAAGTTAAGCAGAAATTTAAAAGACAGAATAAACGTAAAAAGCTTGTGGCAAAAGGGATTGATCCTAATAAAGTTTATTACGGAAAATTTTATGTCGGAGAGCTTCACGGTTAAATTTAAAAAATGGCTGGAGAATCCAGCCATTTTTTGGGTTTGTTTCGTTGTTTTTGGATTTGATTGATGAGAAATTTCATCCTGCTACAGGCGGAGATTTCTATAAAAATTTAACATAACAACTTTTTTAGGAGGTTTTATGAAACGTGAGATGATTCCACATAGCGGTAACAGCGCTGTCGCGCATGTTGCTCACGCGACTAATGAAGTAATTGCTATTTATCCTATAACACCATCGTCTGATATGGGCGAAATCGCGGACGCGAAATCAGCATCTGGAGAAAAAAATATTTGGGGCACGATTCCTCAAGTAGTTGAAATGCAGTCTGAAGCAGGCGCTGCCGGAGCTGTTCATGGTTCACTTTCACTCGGAGCCTTAACTACTACTTTTACTGCGTCACAAGGGCTTCTTCTTATGATTCCAAATATGTATAAAATAGCCGGTGAGCTTACTCCCACGGTTTTTCATATAGCCGCTCGCGCTATTGCGTGCCAAGCTCTTTCAATTTTTGGCGATCATTCGGATGTAATGTCCACGCGTTCCACCGGCTGGGCAATGCTTGCTTCAGCGAGTGTTCAGGAATCTATGGATTTCGCATTAATTTCTCAAGCCGCCACACTCAAGGCCAGAGTGCCGTTTTTGCATTTCTTTGAAGGATTTAGAATTTCTCATGAAATACAAAAAATAGAAGAATTAACATTTGAAGATATGAAAAATATGTTAGATGAAAACCTTATTTATCGGCATCGCGCGTGGGGCATGTCGCCTGAACATCCTGTAATGCGCGGCACATCTCAAAATCCTGATGTTTATTTTCAAGGCAGAGAAACAGTGAATAAATATTACACAGCTTGCCCGGGTATTGTGCAGGACACTATGAATAAATTCGCAAAAATTACAGGAAGGCAATACAAAATATTTGATTATATCGGCGCTCCTGACGCGAAAAAAATTATAGTGATAATTGGTTCCGGCGCGGAAGCGGTTCGCGAAACCGTTGATTATCTAAATGCGAAAGGCGAAAAGCTGGGTGTTTTACAAGTCAGGCTTTATAGGCCTTTTGACATTAAATCGTTTGTTTCTGTTCTTCCTTCAACAGTTCTCGCGATTGCTGTTTTGGATAGAACAAAAGAACCCGGGTCATTAGGCGAGCCTCTTTATGAAGACGTTCGTACCGCTATCGGTGAAGCAATGCAGGAAGGGTATGCGTCGTTTACAAAATATCCAAAGATAGTTGGAGGCAGATATGGTTTAGGTTCAAGTGAATTTACACCGGCAATGGTAAAAGCTGTATTTGATAATTTGTCTTTAGAATCTCCCAAAAATCATTTTACAGTCGGTATTACAGACGATGTTACTAAGACAAGTTTAGAATATGACGCGTCTTTCAGCGTTGAGAAAAAAGAAACATACAGGGCGATGTTTTACGGATTAGGTTCGGACGGCACAGTAAGCGCTAATAAAAATTCTATAAAAATTATAGGCGATTTAACTGACAACTACACTCAAGGATATTTTGTGTACGATTCTAAAAAAGCCGGGACAATAACAGTATCGCATTTAAGATTTGGTAAAGAAAAAATAAGAAGCCCGTATTTAGTTACAAGGGCGAATTTTTTAGCTTGCCACAATTTTTCTTTTCTTGAAAAATACGATATGCTTAAGAATGTTGAAGACGGCGGCGTATTTCTTTTAAATTCGTTATATGATAAAACTAAAGTTTGGGAACATCTCCCCGCAAAAGCGCAGAAACAGATTATTGATAAAAAATTGAAATTTTATGTTATAGATGCCGTAAAAATAGCGGAAGAAGTAGGGCTGGGAGAGCATATCAACGTTATAATGCAGACTGCTTTTTTTAAAATATCACAGGTTATAGATGAAAACACGGCAATAGGTGAAATTAAAAATGCCATTAAAAAAACTTACGGTAAAAAAGGCGAAAAAGTTGTCGCGGTAAATCTTTTGGCAGTAGATAAAGCGATTAGCGGCATTCAGGAAGTCGCGGTTCCCGTGAAGTTTAACGGAGTGGTTAATGAAAAAACAGTGGTCGTGGAAACAGCGCCTGATTTTGTTAAACAAACTACCGCCAAAATAATGAAAGGCGATGGCGATAAAATAAAGGTGTCAGAAATGCCTTTTGACGGCACGTGGCCGACAGCTACAACTCAATACGAAAAAAGAAATATCGCGATAGAGATTCCCGTGTGGAACACTGAAACTTGTATACAATGCGGAAAGTGTTCGCTTGTGTGCCCGCACGCGGCAATTAGGCCTAAACTTTATAAAGAGGAATTATTAAAAGGCGCGCCGGCAACTTTTAAACATGCTCTTCCAAAACCTCCCAAAGGCGCGGAAGGATATGCGTACACATTACAAACAGCTCCGGAAGATTGTACAGGTTGTGGAACATGCGTTGAGAATTGTCCGATGAAAGCGAAAGAAGCTATTAAGATGATGCCGCAGGAACCATTGCGCGCGGATGAAAAAGAAAACTATAAATTTTTCTTAAACCTGCCTGATACGGATCCTAAACTTTATAATCGTGCGACAATGAAGGGGAGCCAATTTATTACTCCGCTTTTTGAATATTCCGGAGCCTGCGCTGGATGCGGTGAAACAGCGTATGTAAAACTCTTGAGTCAATTATTTGGAGACCACGCGGTAATAGCTAATGCTACAGGATGTTCTTCTATTTATGGAGGGAATTTACCTACTACTCCTTACTGTAAACGTTCGGATGGAAGAGGCCCCAGCTGGAATAATTCCTTGTTTGAAGATAACGCGGAACTTGCTTACGGTATGCGTCTTGCTACGGATAAACATACCGAATATGCTAATTTTTTAGCTGACAAAATAATCGCTGAAGGTAAAACGAGTTCTTCGATAATAGCTATTTTAAAGGAAATCAAAACTATTGATCAATCATCGCAGGAAGGAATAGAGAAGCAAAGAGGGAATGTTGATAAATTAAAGAAACTTATAGAGAAGAGCGCTATTCCTGACGAGAAAGAACTTTTATCAGTATGCGAATATTTTATTAAAAAATCAGTTTGGGCAGTAGGCGGAGACGGATGGGCGTATGATATTGGATACGGCGGATTAGATCATGTTCTTGCGTCAGGAAGAAACGTGAATATTCTTGTTTTAGATACAGAGGTTTATTCGAACACCGGTGGGCAGGCATCTAAATCAACGCCAATGGGAGCTGTAGCGCGGTTCGCGGCAAGCGGTAAGCCGATCGGCAAAAAAGATATATCATTAATGTGCATGAGTTATGGATATATTTACGTCGCGAAAGTAGCACTTGGAGCTGATCCATCCCAGACAATAAAAGCATTTATTGAAGCAGAAGCGTATGAAGGGCCGTCTATAATTATCGCTTATGCGCATTGTATCGCGCACGGGATAAATATGGTTAAAGGTCTTGATGAACAAAAAAGAGCAGTTGATTCAGGGCATTGGCAACTTTTTAGATATAACCCGGCGTTATGTTTAGAAGGGAAAAATCCATTAACGCTTGAAAGTAAAACACCGAGCATAAAACTAGAAGAATATGTTTATAACGAAAACAGATATACTGTTCTAAAGCGCTCAAACCCTGAACGAGCAAAAGAGTTGCTTGAAAAAGCGCAGAAACAAGTAACGCGGCAGTATGAACTATACAAATATTTAGCAGATAAATCGTCTTGTTGATGTGGTTTTTAGATTTTAGGGCGGGCATAAATAAAAATTGTCCGCCCTATTTTTTTTTGTAAGAGGCCTAATGGATAACCAACATTCACATCCTTCATGGATTAAAACAAAATTTCCGGTGTTTAGCGGAATAAATAATGTAAAAAATATTATGGATGATTTACTACTCCACTCTGTCTGCGTTGAAGCGTCATGCCCGAATAAAGGTGAATGCTGGCGCGAGGCGCATGTAACATTTATGATCTTAGGAAAAAACTGTTCGCGTTCGTGTCTATTTTGTGACGTTGAAAAAGGGGAAATGGTAAAACCCGATATAACGGAACCGAAAAGAATTGCCGAAGCAGTTAAGGCGCTAGCGATAAAATATTGTGTTATTACTTCAGTTACAAGGGATGATTTGGAAGATAAAGGCGCGGGGCATTTTGTTAAAACTGTACAAGAAATTAAAAAAAAATCGCCTGAGACATTGATAGAATTATTAATTCCGGATATGGCAGGTGATACGGGGTTTCTTAAAGTTTTAGCTAATTCCGGTGCTAATGTTATCGGCCATAATTTGGAAATGCCAAAGAATTTATATCCCGCGATACGTACGAGTTCTTCTTATAAAACATCACTCAAGGTTTTAAAATTTCTTTCTGATTGCAATAATGAACTGGCTATAAAATCAGCTATTATGGTTGGTTTTGGGGAATCGATACCCGATATTAAATCAGCCATGACTGACTTAATAGAACACGGTGTAAATATTTTGTATATAGGCCAATATTTAAGCCCCTCAAAAAATCATTGGCCGGTAAAAAAATTTTATACACCGCGGGAATTTCAATTATTAGAAGAGTCAGCTAAAAAAATAGGTTTTACAACCGTGCTATCCGCGCCGCTTGTGAGAAGTTCATACAAAGCGCGTGAAAAATATTTGGAATATTTAACCCAAAAGCATGTACTTTTGTCTGCAAGGCGTTAGTCTTTCCTGTATATAATTCATTTTTTATATACAATTTAATTTTATTTAATTTTACTAAAAATATTTTTTAAAAAAAACTGTATTTACATGAGCCACTTTTTGTGATATAATATATTTTGATACGGTAAATATAAAAAGTTATCAGAATTTTTGTTGATTTAATGAATATGTGGTATAATTGATAGTAGAATAGAAGAGGGCGGTGTCGCAAAATGAAAAAAAGTTCGAGGTATATATGAATGCCAAAATATTTATCAAAAAAGTTTTTAGTATTGTGACGTTGGTGATTTTTTTATGGACGAATACGCCTGCGAATGGCGAGGTGTTTAAAAATTCCGCTATGGATTTTTCTACTAATAATTCTTTTATTAAAACTAACCCATCTTCCGCTATTCGAGACACAAGTTGGCTATTTTACTGGGTTTTAGGCAAAAGGTCGGCCCCACATTTATTAGGTTGATATTGAATTTTTGGTGGTGGCTGATTGGGAAGTTTTAGTTTAAGTTTATACAAAAGTAGCGCTATATCTTTTTCAGGATATGTATATCGGGGCAGAATAAGTTCTCTTCCATCGGTTGTTGGCAAATGTACATCTATCATTTGCATAGTTTTAAATTTTTCTAAGATTGCGCGTGGTGTAATACCCGGCGCATGCTGTTTTGCCTGTTGTTTTAATGTTATCTGAAGGCAATACGCCAAGAAAGATACAAAAATATGTGCTTCTATTCTATTGTCTAATTGATGATACACAGGCCTCAGATGAAGATCACTCTTAAGTTCTTTAAAGGCTTGTTCTATTTCAGTCAATAAAATATACCGTTGCCAAAGTTCTTCAGGTTCACCATCTTGTAAATTAGTTCGTAAAAGATATGTGCCTTCTTTAAATTGTTGTTCCCGAAGTTTTTCTCGATTTATTTTAAAAGTAAAAGTATCTCCCGAAATTTTTTCATTTTTCATTGGAATTCTTATATCTATAATATTCCATATTCTTCCCGCTTCTTTACGCGCTGTCCCTAATTTCATTAGTAATTCATCTCGTGTTATTTTTTTCATCTCTTTTAGCTCTTTTAGCCGTTCGTATAAATTGCGTAGTCTTCTTTGTCTCATTGACCTTTCTTT
>JYNY01000437.1 GCA_000954095.1 Candidatus Omnitrophus magneticus
CAGTGATAACTGAAGGGAATATTTCTGATATAAGAATAGCTAAGGATAAATTAAATATTAAACCGGACAGCATATATTGTTTTGACCGTGCGTATACAGACCTTGAACTATGGAGTAATATTGACTTTTCTAAGAGTTATTTTGTGACTAAATTAAAAAACAATCTAAAATATACAGTTCTCGGACAGCATCTAGAGGCAATGAAAGACGGGATATTGTCTGATGAAAAAATAAAACTAGAAAATAAAAAATATGAAAAGAATTTAAGAATGATAAGATTTTTAGATGAAAAAAGTGACGAAGTAGTTAGTATTGTTACCAACAATTTTAAACTGTCAGCTAAAACGATCGTACAAATATATAAAACAAGATGGCAAATAGAAATATTTTTTAGATGGATAAAACAGAATTTACAAATAAAAACATTTTTGGGAACAAGTAAAAATGCGGTGATGAGTCAAGTCTGGATAGCGATGATATATTATTTACTTTTGACATATATAAAATACCAATCTAAATATGAAAAATCGTTATTTTATTTGCATAGGATAATAAAAGAAGCATTATTATCAAGGTTGACATTGATAGATCTGTTAAGCGCAACACCAGCCAGAATTTCTGATTTTAAAATTAAGGAATTTCAACTAGTTTTTTGGTGAAATAGTTTTATCGGACAGGATTGTTTTTGGGGTTAAAATTATTTTTGTTAAGATAGAAAAAGTTGTGTAATTTATTAAAAATTGATAAAATGATTAACGTTGTTTTTTAATTTAAAAGTTTTAAAAATTGTTTTTAAAAAACTGGAGGAAGTATGAAAAATTTCAAGAAAGGGTTTATTGTAAAATTTATTGCGGGATTATTGAGTTTTAACTTATTGATAACGCCCGAAAGCTTTGCTGTAGCTGATTTGAAGATTTTTAAGCATGATTTTTTGCAGGTTGAAAATTTGTTTAAACCAATAGCGGCGAGTGAATTAAAAATGGACGCGATAATGATGTCAAAATTATTATTTGCGGCACAAGGAGTTGGTCGCGGGTACGATGTAAAGGAAGTGAAAAGGAGTTTAATGCAAGATTTTTTTCGTATGGAGGATAGGAAAGCTATAAGCGCATGGAAAAATATAAAAGTAATGGATGTGAAAAAAATAGATGGAGAAAATGCGGAAGTTATTTTTAAGTATGTGTTGAATGAAAAATATTATCGAGCGGATATAAGTCGTGAAAACGGGATATTGAAAGTAGAAGAAATTTCAATAGATAGTGGAGACGAGGTTAAAGAAGTTACTAAAGGATCAATATCAAGCGAAAAAGAACTGATAAAAAAAATTAGCAGTATAGGAGAGAATAAGGCAGGGGCATTTTATAGGTATCATCAGGATAAAAAGGAGTATCCGTCTTTACAGGATAGTTTATTTTCTCGGACAATATATTTGGCGAGTATTGTCAGTATAATGGCGGAGATGAAAGAGTATAAGGGTATTTTGACTAAGAATGACGTGGATGAAATACGAAAAGAATGGTTAACGGGATATAAAAACTATTTGAGAAAAAGATATAAATTATATAACGAGCAAGATATCGCGGGAAGGGCGGAGAGATTTGTATTAGAAATTAAAAAAAATAATATAGACCAAATATTGGAGAAGGCACTTTTAAAATTGAATAGAACAAAACTAGAGTATATAGATTACGATTATTTTGTTGAGCTATCGCAGGAAAAAGGGAGTATCCGAGTATATCCGAAACGAGACGAGAAAAGCGCGAACAGGTTTATAGAGTTGAGATTAAACGATCCCAAAGCAATAAAGATGTTTAATAAAAATGACATAATCAAAAACGCGGAAACATTGGGAGTTTATAATTTAGGAGAATTAGCGGTTATAGACTTAAGTCTGGGAGATTTAGAAAAGATAAACGGGGTATTGAATTATGCTGGAGAAGTAGTGATAAAAGAGAACGTTAAAGATAGAGAAAGTATAGAGGCGCATGAGGTAATAGGGCATGTGAATACCGCGTCAGTAATGGCAGAGTCGCCGAGCGAATTAGGAAAAGAAATAAGACTATTTAACGGAGGGAAAATAAAAGAGCCGATAGAAGAAATATTTTTAGAAAAGAGATTAAAAGGAGAAGATTTAATACCCGGAGAATTAGGGAAAACAGCGTTTATAAAATTAAAAGAACAATATAAAAACATAATCTCCTTGCCATAC
>JYNY01000430.1 GCA_000954095.1 Candidatus Omnitrophus magneticus
TATCGCTATGGAATTTTCTTGCGCCTTGGGTATGGAATTTATTTTAGCCTTGAGGTTTTGCCAATTGCTTCAGACACAAAAAAGTTGACAGTCTCCCTTCGAGGTCCAAGGGAATGGTTAATCCACCCCCCGTTAAAATCATAAATTACAATGCTCTTCGAGAGCCCAAATAGATGACTGAAAACGGTTTTTTAACCGTATTTCCACAATCAAAAAGCAATATAAAGAAAACTGAAAAAATAATAAAAGGCAAACTGGATATGTTCTCTAAACGTTTAAATACCTGCTTTGGAATATTAAATTTTCCGCGCGTATAATGCTTCCCTGAATTCAGACCACTGGTTAAGGTGTGAAAACAGGCTATAATAATAGCCAAACTAGGAGGTCAAAATGAAGAAGCGAATACAATATCCAAAAGAGTTAAAGGCTCGTGTGGCACTGGAGGCTCTTAAGGAAACAAAAACGATTGCTGAACTTAGTTCTGAATACGAAATTCACAGCAACATGATCAGCAAGTGGAAGAAGCAATTACACGATAATATAGCTAATATTTTTACGCGCAAGAACGAACAAGAGCCAGATGCCAAGCAACAGCTAGACAATTTGTACAAACAAATTGGCCGTCAGCAGGTTGAGATTGATTGGCTAAAAAAAAAGCTTGGACTATAAGTCGCGAGCAAAAAATATTGTTCATTGACAAAAATAATACGGAATTGAGCGTTCGCCAGCAATGCGAATTACTGGGGTTCAATCGGTCGAACTTATATTATCAGAGACAGGAAAAAGAACTTTTGGATGAACACCAGCTTCGCAGAGCAATCGACGAACAGTTCATGAAAGATCCATGCGGCGTTATTAAAATGATGAAGTATTTACGGCGTTTGGGGCATACCGCTGGGAAAAAATTGATTCGTCGGCTTATGAGGTCGATGAACCTAGTGGCGATCTATCCAAAGCCACGGATAAGCCAGAAACATCCGGAACACCGTATTTACCCGTATCTGCTGAGAGGTGTTGAGATTGTCCGAGTTAATCAAGTCTGGGCCACTGACATCACGTATATTCAGCTCGCCAGAGGGTATTGTTATCTAGTGGCTATTATGGACTGGTTCAGCCGTTATGTTCTTTCTTGGCGGCTTAGTAACACACTGGATGCGTCTTTTTGTGTGGAATGCCTTGATGAAGTTTTAAAAAAATATGGCAAGCCAGAGATATTTAACAATGATCAGGGTACACAGTTCACGTCGATGGAGTTTATCCAAAAGCTATTGGACGCAAATATTCGAATAAGCATGGATGGACGTGGCAGGGTCTTTGACAACATTTTTATTGAGCGTCTCTGGCGTACGGTTAAATACAGTAATATTTATGTTCATGAATATCCAACAATGAGAGACGCGCATGATGGCCTAAGGATATATTTTAATGGGTACAATACCGAAAGGCTTCATCAGTCTCTATATTATCAAACGCCATGGGAGGTGTATTACGGGATAAAATTTTGCCAGCCATCACAAGGAAACTCTTTGAGTTTACCGTAAAAATTTTATACTGTTTACTCGGATGGCTGGTTTTGAGATTATTAACCAAGAACGTGTGGATACTGGCGTTCTGGAGACAAGATTGTGGATAACCCCAAAGCGGTTACCCACAACTTGTCATCCATCACTTGTATAACTGTTACACAGTTATACACAGTCTCCACACTTACTACTACTATATTTATGTTTACAAAAATAAACAGACCAGAAAAAGGAGGTATATCTTACAAGAAAAAAATAGATAAGGTGGAAATCTTAAAAATTTTTTTTCACCTTAAATTTGTTTAATTTTGGTCTGGACAAGGGAAGCATTATAGTATTCTTTACTGAAATTTTTTTTAGTATTAGCCATTGCATACCTGCCTTTGTTTTTTCTTATTATTATACTTCTTTTCTATCTTACCTCAATCCTGTCCGATAAAACTATTTCACCAAAAAACTAGTTGAAATTCCTTAATTTTAAAATCAGAAATTCTGGCTGGTGTTGCGCTTAACAGATCTATCAATGTCAACCTTGATAATAATGCTTCTTTTATTATCCTATGCAAATAAAATAACGATTTTTCATATTTAGATTGGTATTTTATATATGTCAAAAGTAAATAATATATCATCGCTATCCAGACTTGACTCATCACCGCATTTTTACTTGTTCCCAAAAATGTTTTTATTTGTAAATTCTGTTTTATCCATCTAAAAAATATTTCTATTTGCCATCTTGTTTTATATATTTGTACGATCGTTTTAGCTGACAGTTTAAAATTGTTGGTAACAAAACTAACTACTTCGTCACTTTTTTCATCTAAAAATCTTATCATTCTTAAATTCTTTTCATATTTTTTATTTTCTAGTTTTATTTTTTCATCAGACAATATCCCGTCTTTCATTGCCTCTAGATGCTGTCCGAGAACTGTATATTTTAGATTGTTTTTTAATTTAGTCACAAAATAACTCTTAGAAAAGTCAATATTACTCCATAGTTCAAGGTCTGTATACGCACGGTCAAAACAATATATGCTGTCCGGTTTAATATTTAATTTATCCTTAGCTATTCTTATATCAGAAATATTCCCTTCAGTTATCACTG
>JYNY01000431.1 GCA_000954095.1 Candidatus Omnitrophus magneticus
TAACATTTTCTAAAGACGGGATTTGCCATATACGCACTGTTGCGTCAGCTGACGCACTAGTTACTATTATTTCTCCTGTAGCTTTTATTATTGTGTGGGCATGTTTAACCCAATACGTATGTCCTTTTAATGTTAAAACTTTTATTTTGTTATCTAGCCCTATTTGCCATACACGCACTGTGTTGTCGCTTGACGCGCTAGTTACTATTATTTCTCCAGTATCTTTTATTATTGTTTGGGCTTGTTTAATCCAATTCGTATGTCCTTCTAATATTAAAACTTTTATTTTGTTATCTAATAGTAACTAGCGCGTCCTATGACAACACCGTGCTTGGCTGGCAATTACTATTATTTCTTCCGTATCTTTTATTATTGTGTGGGCATGTTTAACCCAATACGTATGTCCTTCTAATATTAAAACTTTTATTTTGTTATCTACCCCTATTTGCCATACACGCACTGTTTTGTCATTTGACGCGCTAGTTACTATTATTTCTCCTGTATCTTTTATTATTGTTTGGGCTTGTTTAATCCAATCCGTATGTCCTTCTAATATTAAAACTTTTATTTTGTTATCTAGCCCTATTTGCCATACACGCACTGTTTTGTCATTTGACGCGCTGGTTACTATTATTTCTCCGGTATCTTTTATTATTGTTTGGGTTTGTTGAACTCCATCCGCATGTCCTATTAATGTTAAAACTTTTATTTTGTTATCTTGCCCTATTTGCAATACACGCACTGTTTTGTCCATTGACGCGCTTGTTACTAGTATTTCTCCTGTATCTTTTATTATTGTGTGGGAATCAATAACTATATTCGTATTTTCTTCTAATATTAAAACTTTTATTTTGTTATCTAGCCCTATTTGTCATACACGCACTGTTTTGTCATTTGACGCGCTAGTTACTAATATTTCTCCTGTATCTTCTTTTATTATTGTGTGGACATGAGCAACCACCCTCGTATGTTCTTTTAATTTTAAAACTTTTATTTGGTTATCTCGCCCTATTTGCCATACACGCACTGTTTTGTCATCTGACGCGCTAGTTACTATTATTTCTCCTGTATCTTTTATTATTGTGTGGACATGATTAATATTGTACGAACGTCTTACTAATGTTAAAACTTTTATTTTGTTATCTAGCCCTATTTGCCATACACGCATTGTTCTGTCCGCCGACGCGCTTGTTACTATTATTTCTCCTGTATTTTTTATTATTGTGTGGGCATGCTTAACATAGTCCTCATGTCCTTCTAATGTTAAAACTTTTATTTGGTTATCTAGCCCTATTTGCCATACACGCACTGTTTTGTCATAAGATGAGCTCGTTACTATTATTTCTCCTGTATCTTTTATTATTGTGTGGACATGATTAATATTGTACGAACGTCTTACTAATGTTAAAACTTTTATTTTGTTATCTAGCCCTATTTGCCATACACGCATTGTTCTGTCCGCCGACGCGCTTGTTACTATTATTTCTCCTGTATTTTTTATTATTGTGTGGGCATGCTTAACATAGTCCTCATGTCCTTCTAATGTTAAAACTTTTATTTGGTTATCTAGCCCTATTTGCCATACACGCACTGTTTTGTCATTTGACGCGCTGGTTACTATTATTTCTCCGGTATCTTTTATTATTGTTTGGGTTTGTTGAACTCCATCCGCATGTCCTATTAATGTTAAAACTTTTATTTTGTTATCTAGCCCTATTTGCCATACACGCACTGTTTTGTCATTTGACGCGCTAGTTACTATTATTTCTCCTGTATCTTCTTTTATTATTGTGTGGACATGAGCAACCACCCTCGTATGTTCTTTTAATTTTAAAACTTTTATTTGGTTATCTCGCCCTATTTGCCATACACGCACTGTTTTGTCATCTGACGCGCTAGTTACTATTATTTCTCCTGTATCTTTTATTATTGTGTGGACATGATTAACCCAATCCGTATGTTCTCCTAATGTTAAAACTTTTATTTTGTTATCTAGCCCTATTTGCCATACACGCACTGTGTTGTCCCATGACGCGCTGGTTACTATTATTTCTCCTGTATCTCTTATTATTGTGTTGACATGCGTAACCTCTTCTATATGCCCTGATAATATCCTTTTTACTTCATCTATTCCGCCTTCGCCGATATATTCCCATTTGGCAGATACTGGTTCCCAGTTAGCGTCAATTATTTTTTCTTTAGATTGAGCATTTTCCCATTTAGCGTTAGGAACGTCTTCCCATTTTGATTTTGCGGGGATTTCTTCTTGCGCTGTGATCTTGTCCATTTCCATTCCATCCCATACTTCTCCGGTTAATTTGCTATCAAGTATAGATTTAGAAAGCGCTTTTTTAACTGACTCTTTGTTTATAAATTCGCGCAATGTTTTTCCAAGCGGAGTTTCGCCGTG
>JYNY01000432.1 GCA_000954095.1 Candidatus Omnitrophus magneticus
TTGACTGGAAACCATCCTAGCCATTCCCATTGGGCTAGCGACTTTTCCAAAAATAATTTTCAAAAAATTTCTTAAGTGGCACATGGTGCACACTCCTTTGCGGCATCCCGCCGCGGTTTTTGTTATTCCGGAATTAATCCCAGTCTCGACGAGACTTGTAAGACGTTCCGAAATGGTTTTGAATTTTTTTTTCAACTGTCTCATATCTACTCTCCATCCTTCCGCGCATCGCGCGATTTTTGTCACTACTCACTACTCACTACTCACTAATCACTAATCACTAATCACTCTTCACTCCAATCTTCTACAATTTTTCTATTTTATTTTTAAGTATCTTTTTTTTCAATTTTCTATTTCTTATTTTTTCTTAATTCGCTTTTCACTTTCTCATTCTCTACTATAAAGCTTACCTGACAAATCTAGAGAATGCAAATTTTGAAAAGCCGATTTTTCGATATTTTTTTTCTAGACTCGCGTAAAGTCCAGTAACCATGCGGGTTTTAGAGCCAAAATTAAGAATACAAAATGTTGTTTATTTTAGTCATTTTTATTAAAATTTTTCTTACTTTTTGTTTTACACTTGTTTTCTGGTTGGAACAAAAGTACTGCTGTGCTATAATGACAAAAAGTTTTTTTTAAATTTTTTGTAGAATAATTGAAAATCGAAAAAGAAAAATTCGAGCCGAAAATATCATAAAACCCTTATGGATTCCCGCTTTCGCGGGAATGACAAAAGGGGGCAGATTCCCGCTTTCCGAGGGAATGACAAAAGGGGGCCGATTCCCGCTTTCCGAGGCTGTGTCACAACTAGTATCGCATTTTAAAAGTGGAGTTGAACTAGTAAAAATAGCGTCAACCCGCTGTCATTCCTGCGCAAGCAGGAATCCATACAGGTGGGATAAGATTTCAGAAAAATAATTTTTTAAAATCTAAAATAGAGATTAGATTTCTAATCGAGACTTCCATGGATTTCGGATATTTGCCTACGGCAAATTCCGAAATGACAGTTTGTTAGCTGAGACACTCATGGATTCACGCTTTCCGGGGGAATGGTAAGATGGGGGCAAAAGGACACATAAAGGTTTATTACTAACCGCTTAGTGATTACAAAATTTCTTATTATTTGTTTAGTGATTACAAAAAAATTTGCGTTATGGAAATGACTTTGTACGCTAAAACCAGCATGGCGTCTAGGGTTTACCCGTTTTTAAAAATATAAATATAGTATCCAAAATTTAGAGACATTTTGCCGAAGGCTTATCGCGAAATAAAAAATTTATAAAAAAGGATTGATATGCGCATACAAAAATTACCGGTTGGATATTCTGATTTTAAAACAATTATTGATAACAAATTTTATTACATTGATAAAACTCTTTTTATAAAAGAAATTATTGATGAATCTTGTAATGTTATTTTGCTTCCTCGTCCGAGACGTTTCGGCAAAACATTAAATCTTTCAATGCTACGTTATTTTTTTGAAAAAACCGAAAAATCCAACGGGTATTTATTTAAAGACCTCGCTATTTGCCGCCTAGGCGAAGAATACATGAACCAACAAGGCGCGTATCCGGTAATTTTTCTCACGCTTAAAGATGTTAAAGAAAAAACATGGGACGCTACTTATAGAGGTATTAAAGACTTAATACAAAATGAATTTCTGCGACATAAATATCTTAAAAATTGGACGGGGTTGGAAAAAGAAGAAAAAGAATATTTTAATAAAATCACATCGTTAGAAGGTTCAGAAAAAGATTACGAAAACAGCCTCAAAACTTTATCTCTTTTTTTAGAACGTTACCACAATAAAAAAGTAATCATTCTTCTTGATGAATACGATACGCCCATTCAGTCTGGATATTTGGAAAACTTTTACGAACCTGTAATAAGTTTCATGCGGAATTTTCTTTCCGGCGGATTTAAAGATAACACCTCTCTTGAAAAAGGCGTATTAACTGGCATTTTACGCGTCTCTAAAGAATTCATATTTTCAGGCATGAATAATTTAGGAGTGTTTACTATTCTCTCAGCGGAATTTAACGATAAATTCGGCCTTACTGGAGAAGAAGTTCAAAAATTATTGATTGATTATAATTTAGACAATAAATTCGACGATGTCCGCGCGTGGTATAACGGCTATAATTTTGAAGGTGTAACAATATACAATCCTTGGTCAATTATAAATTACGCGGCAAGTCTTAAAAAAGTATTGAAGCCATATTGGGCTAATAGTTCAGATAATAAACTAATAGAAGATAGTTTAACCCACAACGGAAAAGAACTTAAAAATGAACTTTTAGCGCTCTTAAACGGAGAAAATATCGTAAAAACTTTAAAAGAAAATATTACTTTTGAAGACTTGGAAAAACATGAAGATATGTTATGGAGTTTACTCCTTTTCAGCGGATATTTGACAGCGGAGTTTTCTTATAGAAATAATAGGAATATTGATTTTTATAATCTCTGGACGCCAAACGCTGAAGTAAAGACTATTTATTATGATTTAATTGTCAGATGGTTTGACGAGCGGATGGAAAAAAATAAACAAAAAATTTTGACTAATGCTTTAATTGACGGCGATATTAAATTATTCGAACGATTATTAAAAGAATTAGTCGCGAGCGTATTTAGTTATCATGATTTTACAAAAGAACCTGAAAAAGTTTATCAGGCGTTTATAA
>JYNY01000433.1 GCA_000954095.1 Candidatus Omnitrophus magneticus
GGCATTAAAAAATACATCAAAATATTAAATGGATAAAAACCGCCGATTTGACCTTCGGCCATAAGAGGGAATCCGCTCTGAATAAATTTTATCCAATACGGCAATGTAAAATTCTTTAGAGCATTTGAATATAAAAAACTCCATGGATAAAACTGATCAGAATAATCCCCATACACAAACCCCGCGCGCATAAAAATAACCTGCCACAAAAAAAATAAAATAGCAAAAGAAAACAATATAATAAATAAACTATGTTTTTTCATAAATAAAATTCGTGGGATATCCGCACGTAAGGAAAGCATTTTTCGGAAAGCCTAATTTGTATCCAAATTTTAAAAATTTAAATATTATAAATTATTTTACTATCGCGCCTGAAGGGATGTCTTTTTCTGGGGTAATAAGTATTGGGCATGTGGGACATAAAGGAGAAGAAGCCGCTAACAACATTCCATTCGACACTTCTCCGCGGATTACGGCAGGTTCTAAATTAGCAATAACAATTACTTTTTTTCCTATAAGTTCTTCTACTTTATAAGAAGCGCGTATACCGGCAACAATCTGACGTTTTTCTCCAGCGATATCTATAATTAAAACATAAAGTTTATCAGCGCCGGGATGTTCTTTTGCCTCTACTATTTCAGCAACACGCAACTCTAATTCCTGAAAATTTTTATATGGTATCATGCCTTTTACCACGCCTCTTTTATCATCATTCGCTTTACCCGCCTAGCATAAATAAACTAGACGGATAAATACAAATAATTTTACTTAGATTTTGCTCCGCCTTTAGCCGGTGATGCACCCGGTTTTGCCGCTCCAGCGGCCGGCTTTGCCGCTCCAGCGGCTGGTTTTGCCGCTCCAGCGGCGGATGGTTTTCCTGCTCCAGTAGCTACTGCCCCTTCGCTAGTAGCTTCTTTAGCGGCTTTACGTATCTTAAATTTTATCTGCCGAACTTTTGGCAAATGATAAACAGAATCTTTTGATTCATCCCATTTACCTTTAGATACAAGTTCTTTTAATTTTTCAAATCTCTTAAGAACTGAACGAAACTTTGTCCCCTTTGAGCCTGATTTTAAACTAGGGTGCTGTGTCATTTCTGCCTCCTTAATATATAACAATCCGGATATTTTTTTCTAAAAAACTGTTTTACTGTTTCAACTTCTTTTTCAGTATTAAAACCTTCAATAATTATCTGATACCATACGCCTTTCTTTACCATTTTAGCTGTTTTATATTTTTTAACAATAGATTCCAACTCATCCTTCGCCTTACTCTCTATTTTCGTAGAAACCAATTGCAATACATATGCCCCTTTACTAGGAACATCTTTTATAATAGCAACATTCACATCTGGCTTAACCTGCGTTTTTATGGTCTTTGAAGCCTCTTTCTCTTGAACATTACTTGTAACGGTATTAGAAACACTGCTACCTACATTTTCTTTTTCCAAAAATAATTTTATATTATCCGGTAAAATATCTGATTCTGAAAAATTCACTTGTCCCGGCAAAGTTTTAAAATTATTATTACTTAGTTTAATACCAGTAACAAACGCATTCTCATTCTTTTGAGAAACAATCTTTCCCCTCTCAACTCCTATAGCATAAATTATAACTGCCAACACAAGAAATATTACACCACTAATAACTGCGTATTCTATAGGAATACGGATATACGGTAAAAACCTCTGATCTGAATATTTTTTAACGGCTGAAAAACCATCAATATTTTTCGCCTTGTATACATCCTTGCCAAACAAATCTGTAGTAAAAATTTCCTCTTTCATTTGCGCTACATTCTAACATAATAAAAAAAAATTTCAACCCTGAAAAGATTAGAAATATCCGTAGTGAACTAATAAAGTTTTTAGGCTATAAAGCCCATTGACCATTTTTCACTAAATCCATATAACGTTTTCCATGCCCTAAAAAATCTATTTTACGTTCATTCTCTTTTATATTTTCAATTCTTATTTCTAAATATTTTTCAGGAAGAATATCTTTTATTTTATCAGCCCATTCAATTACTGTAATCCCATCACTATAAAAATATTTTTTATAATCAATAGTATCAAGAAAACTATGTTCATCTAAACGATAAACATCAAAATGATATAATGGAAATCTCGCGTTATACTCTTTTATAATTGTAAACGTAGGGCTATTCACATAATTGTATTCTATAATCCCAAGGCCTTTTGCCAAACCTTTCACAAATATAGTTTTTCCTGCGCCCAAATCTCCTATAAGCGCAATAATATCGCCCTTATTCAATAAACTCGCAAGTCTTTCCCCTACCCGAATAGTTTCATCTATAGAAAATGTTTTAACAGTCATAAAATTAAAAATGTTTAAACCCTGCTATTTTCAACCGTTTATTTTCATTACTACTAGTCATTATCTTTACACCTTGACTTGACGAAACTACACTGCCGATTACAAATATACTATCCGATATTTTTCTATCATTTTTTATTTTTTCTATTTCCTTCGGCGGAATAGTAAATAATAATTCAAAACTTTCGCCGTAATAAAGCGCATCGTCTAAAGATAATCCCGGAACAAGCGTAATACTAGAAGCGTATATTTGCGCGCCAACTTTACTTCTTTCGCAAAGACGGTTTAAATCCATGCTAAGCCCGTCTGAAACATCAATCATTGCTGTTATCTTATAAACACCCAATACGCGTGACTCCTGTAGCCTAGGCGTAAAACTCAAATGCGTTAATCTCCCATTTCTTATCGGCCCTGTAACTAAAATTAAATCTCCAATCCTCGCGCCTTTCCGCGTAATAAGCCTCTTCTTTTCAACAAAACCTATTATTGAAACATCTATAATAAATTTATCAGATTTATTAGTATCTCCGCCAACTACCTGAATACCAAATTTTTTACATATGGCAAAAATGCCGTCATACAATTTTGATAAATATTTTCCCGAGTGTTTTCCCGAGCAACCTAAACTAACCGTAATATATTTAGGAATACCTCCCATTGCCGCGATATCACTAATATTAACAGCCACTGCTTTCCAGCCAACATCAAAAGAATCGTCCTCTTTTGTAAAATGAGTACCTTCAACCAGCATGTCATCTGCCCACAATAAATACTTACTTTTATCATATTCCAAAACCGCGGCATCATCGCCAATGCCCAGTTTTACTCCGCTTCTCGCATTACCGGCACGCTGTCTAATCGTTTCTATAAATTTCAATTCACGCATAAAAATCCAAACAAAAATATTTTATTCAGAAAAATCATCCCTTATCTTCTATATTTCCTACCAAATCTTCCATTATATCTTCAATAGTTATAATCCCAACAGCCTTTTTATTTTGACCTAAAACAACTCCCATCGGTTGCTTATGATGCCTTAACCTTGCCAAAGCGATATCAAGCCTATCTTCTATATCCACATAAACCGCGGAGCGAACAAAATCTTTAACTTGATATTTTTCAATATTTTCTTCTTTATCAAAAAGAACATCATAAATATTTATAACACCTTGAATATCCACTTTCGAATCTTTATATACAGGAAATCTTGAAAATCCTGAAAGAAAAACTAAACTCTTTAAATTTTCAATAGTATCATTTTCAAATACTGAAGATACACGATACAAAGGAACCATACGGTCTTTCACAAGCCTAACTTCAAAATCAAGCACTTTATAGATAAGATCCACTTCACTCTGCTCTACCTCACCAGTTTCACGCCCGTAATATAAAAGAGCCTTAATATCACTTTTAGTTAAAATTTCTTCCCAAGACGAATTCTTATGCATAAATGGAAATAAAATAATTCTGGCAATAGCATTTACTGCCACAATAATAGGATGAAAAATTTTAGAAAAATTAGAAAGAGGAATAAACGTGTATAAAGCGATTGTAGTTGGGAATTGCCGCGCGATTATTTTAGGTATTATTTCACAAAATACTAATGTAACAGGAACCACTATAATAGTACTTACTAACGGCAGAATAGCTTCCGGCAAGTATTCAGCTAATAACCGCGTCACCATGGTAGCGGCTATAATAGTCGCGAGATTTGTGCCGACAAGAGTCGTCCCAAGAAAAATCTCTTCTTTTTTTAAAAAATTATTAAGTTTTATCGCGCGCGAGTTTTTTTCATTAACAAGCATTTTAAGCCGTAACTTATCTATCGCGGTAAAAGCAGTCTCAATGCCGGAAAAAAAAGCGATAGCAATAAAACTTACTATCACGATAAAAGTATAAATTGAAAGCATAAATAATATCCTGCCACTAAAAATTTAATAATAATTTACATTTTTCACTCATTTTCTTCTACATCAATTTTTTCTATCCGTAGCTTAGTAACGCGATTTTTAGAAACATCTATTACTTCCATAAGAAAATCATTAATTTCAATAACCTCGCCCGCTCTAGGAATATGCCCTATTTTTAAAACAACAAACCCACCGATAGTATCCACCTCATCTGTCTCAATCCCAAGGCCTATTTCCTCATTCACGTCTTTAATATGCGCCTGACCGTGCACTTCATAAGTTTTTTGATCTATTTTTTTTACTTTAGGAATTTCATAATCAAGCTCATCACTAATATCTCCAACTATTTCTTCTAAAATATCTTCTATCGTGACAATACCTGCCGTAATGCCGTATTCATCCGTAACTACAGCCATATGCTGTTTTCGCATTTGTAATTCCTTTAACAATGAATCCACCCTCATCGTATCTGGCACAAAATACGGCTTTTTAACAAAATTCTTAACACGCAAATCACTTAAAAAAAATTCTTTTATATACACAATGCCCGCGATATTATCAATATTATGGATATAAGCCGGTAACCTTGAAAACTGGCTGTCTTTACAGCGAATTATTATCTCCTCTCTATCCATCATTAAATCAATAGCGAAAACATTTATCCTTGGTGTCATGATATCAGCCACATTAAGCTGTTTTAGCCTCAAAATTTTATCAACCATCTCTTCTGCTTTTTCTTTAACTACTCCTTTTTCTTTACAAATCAAAAAAAGGCTTCTTATTTCTTCAGATGTCATAGGCCTTTTTTCTAAAGAAACCGTGACTCCTAACATTTTTGAAATCCAATAAGATACTTTAGTAAGCAATACTCTTACCGGCGTTAAAAGATATTCAAAAATCACCACAAGAAAAGACGCAGTTAAAGAAACTTTAACCGCGTTTTTAATCGCGAACATTTTAGGCGTTACTTCTCCAAAAATAAGAAGTATAACTGTCATTAAAAATATAGACAGCCCAAGCCCCGCATCCCCCATGAATGAATAAAAAATATCAGCCATCATGGAACTAGCGGCGACATTAACTAATGTGTTGCCTAAAAGAATTGTAATAATAAATTTATTAGGATCTGATAATAGACGGGCTACATTTTTAGATGCGCGAGAAGAGGAACTTTCTATCTGCTTTATACGCACTTTCCCTAAGGATAAAAAAGCGGTCTCACTAACTGAGAAAAACGCAGAAAGTATCAATAAAATTATAAATAAAGGAATATCCACTAAGACAACTTAAATTTATTTAAAATTATTTTCGCGGGACATAAAAACTACTGCCCCGCGAAAATAATAAAGTTATAAAATTTTATTCCTGCTCTTTTGTATCTTCTGCCGCGCGAACCGGCACTTCAACTGTATCTTTCACAGCGTCTCCTACAGTTTCAACAGTTCCTTTTACCGGAGTAGTTACTATTTCTGGAGCTTTTTTAACATCTCCCGTAAGAGTTTCACCAACAGCTTTAACTGTTTCGCCGACAACATTAGTTGCTTTATGAGCGGTGTTGCCAACTGTATTCACAGATTCTTTAACCACATTAGCAGGATAATTCACTGTAGCTTTAGCCACCTTTTTCGCAGTTGTATTTTCAGCGACAACTGATGTCACTAAAATAAAACTAAACAATGCCGCCATAACCATCACAATAACGATACCATACTTCTTCATGTTTTCCCTCCATTTTTTTTTATTATTAAAACAATATACTACAATCAATAACTTATCACAATAAATCCAAAATTTCTTTGTCCGGCGATCACCTCCCCGCCCTATGCCATCACTATAAAACAAACATCTGCACTAGAGAGAGGCAAAATAATAAACACCATTATTTACTTAAACGACTACGTCTCTTTTTAGCATTAACTAATTTCATTTCCGCTAAAATTTTACTAGGCCTATTTAAATAATCTAATATCAATTTTCCGTCAAGATGATCTATTTCATGTTGCAAAGCCTTTGCCATTAGCCCTTCGTATCTTTTTTCAAAATAAATACCTCGCTCGTCCTGAGCCCTAAGAAGTATTGTTTTTGGCCTTGTAACCTGAACTTTTATCCCCGGAAGACTCAAACAGCCTTCTTCCATACGATCTTTCTCTTTTGACTTCTCCGTTATGTCAGGATTAATAAACGGGGTTAACCCATCTCCTATATCTATAACAATCAATCTAATATTTAATCCTGCTTGAGGCGCCGCAAGCCCTAAGCCTTGATTAATATACATTATATCCGCCATTTGACGAATATATTTTTTACAACTCTCATCAAATTGAAGTATCGGAAAATTTCTCTGACGAAGACATTCTTCAGGATATATTTTCAAATCAATCGCTTTCATTTTGCACGAAATATCTTATTTTGTTTACTAAGCCTAGCAACTTTATATTTAAATTTTTCACATTTTTCAGGACTCAACATACAATAAGAAAGAATAACCAACTCATCGCCTTCTTCCCCCATACGCGCGGCAGGTCCGTAAAGAATAATTTTACCTGAATTCGGAGCTTCTTCAATAACATATGTCGTAAAGCGTTCTCCGTTATTAACGTTTAAAACATGTACCTGTTCTCCCGGTAAAATATCAGCTAGTTCAATCACACGCTTATCAATACCAATGCTCCCGTCATAATAAAGCTTTTTATCCGTAATACTAGCACCAGTTATTTTAGACTTACACATTACTCTAAACATTATTATTTTCTCCCAAAAATATAGTATTTTATTTTAAAAATTAATAATATTAAAAATTATTTTTTATTTTCTACAGACACCGGAACCAAACATTTTTTACTGATATTTGTTAAACTATCACCGTCAAAATATAAATATAAATCTTTAGATAAATATCCTCCTGTGCCTACCGGAAGCACATCCATTTGGGCTTTATAAAACCATTCTTCTCTTTCATTATTCCATAATTTTGATTTCACGACTCGTTTCTGGTCAGCTTCACCGTACAACGAAATTACTTTACTCTTACTCATTCCAAGTTGTAACGTATTCAAAGCTATAGAATCTTCAATTATTGTTTCGGGAGTAGGCGCTTTTATATCCGCACATCCTGATAAAAAAAACACGCATGCCATTATTAAAATAAAACATTTAATTCTCAACATTTTAACCCCTCCCAAGATATAAGTTTTAATTTACCATCTCATTTTTGACGGCATATCATAAAAAAGATCACACAAATATTTTGCTAAAATAATCTTACTTGTTTCAGCAATAGAAATTATTTCCACACCTATATCGTAAGGCGAATTATCTTCAGTATTTACCCGTCTATACCATACAACATTCGCCTTTAAACTTATTTTCTTATTTTCATGAGGTAAAATAATATTTAAATCTACTTTTTCGCCTATTTTGAAAAGTCTAGAAAGCCTTAACCTTAAACCATTAGGAGAAATATTTGTAATAACAACTTTTTCAACATCTCCACTTACTTCAACTTCCCCTTCAAGAGGTATATCTACTCGTATATATCGTCGCCTTTCATCAAGTTTTAGTTTACCTTTAGTCGTCAGCATAATTTTGATCCCTTATAGTATTTAATCCAAATATCAATTGAAAATATTACATGATATTTTTATATTCTAACTTAATCTTTCTATTAAAAACATAAAAAAATCACTTATAAAATAAAGGTCGGAACATTTCGATGGAAAACTGGTGGAAAAATACACGCTCTAAAAAAATTTATCTCATGAGGAATGAAAAACAATTTAAAAAAAAGTTTATATTCCTCATGAGATAAAAGAATAATAAACAAAATTATTTCGCCGCAGGCATATCAGGCATTACTTTTGGATTATCATATCCGCCAAAAGGAAAAGTTGCGACATCTGCAAACCCTGAAGCTGTGCGAGCAAATGCTTTGCAAGTTCCTTGGAATAATCCCAACAAACTGCCTTTGATAGGATTAGATTCTTTATTTTTATCAACAACTCTTTTTGGAATTTCTGTCCATCCGAAAAGAACATTCCCCGCGCCTCTTTCTAATTTCTGAATAGGCCCTGATGACGATTTTACTCTTTTGCATTCTCCTGTTGAGGTATTAACACATTCTTTTTTAGCACAATCACAAGTTTTTTCTACGGGACATCCACATGCTTTTGCCTGAGGAATATCTGCCGCTAAAACAATACCGCTCGCTAATAATACCATCCCAAACATTACCACTACTGCCAACATTTTTCTCATACAAACCCTCCTATTTTTTATTCTTGAAATATATCATATTACTTTCAAATTGTCAAAAAGTAATTGTTTTATTAATCCAATTTTCGAGTATATAAATAAAATCCTCACTAACTTTTGATTCAGCATCAAATGTACTATATGAATTTTCACTCTTAATTGTTTCGCTCCCCGCATCAAAAATTTTTATATTCGGCTTCCCGGGCAAAATAGATAAACCGTCTTCCCAAGCTTCAACTTTTGGTACCTCTTCAAATTTTGCATCTTGATTAGCACTATCTAAGACTATACCATCCTGAGACTTTATAGCGTCAATATAATTTTTTATAAATATTTCTGGATTTATTAAAAATCCACATGAAATTCTATCCTTTAATACGACAAAAATTGGTTTCTTAATATTCTTTAAAATCGTTGAATCAGTATTATTAAAAATCTTAAAAAAATTCAACAAAAACTTCTGTCCTATTATCTGAT
>JYNY01000434.1 GCA_000954095.1 Candidatus Omnitrophus magneticus
CAGTGATAACTGAAGGGAATATTTCTGATATAAGAATAGCTAAGGATAAATTAAATATTAAACCGGACAGCATATATTGTTTTGACCGTGCGTATACAGACCTTGAACTATGGAGTAATATTGACTTTTCTAAGAGTTATTTTGTGACTAAATTAAAAAACAATCTAAAATATACAGTTCTCGGACAGCATCTAGAGGCAATGAAAGACGGGATATTGTCTGATGAAAAAATAAAACTAGAAAATAAAAAATATGAAAAGAATTTAAGAATGATAAGATTTTTAGATGAAAAAAGTGACGAAGTAGTTAGTATTGTTACCAACAATTTTAAACTGTCAGCTAAAACGATCGTACAAATATATAAAACAAGATGGCAAATAGAAATATTTTTTAGATGGATAAAACAGAATTTACAAATAAAAACATTTTTGGGAACAAGTAAAAATGCGGTGATGAGTCAAGTCTGGATAGCGATGATATATTATTTACTTTTGACATATATAAAATACCAATCTAAATATGAAAAATCGTTATTTTATTTGCATAGGATAATAAAAGAAGCATTATTATCAAGGTTGACATTGATAGATCTGTTAAGCGCAACACCAGCCAGAATTTCTGATTTTAAAATTAAGGAATTTCAACTAGTTTTTTGGTGAAATAGTTTTATCGGACAGGATTGAGGTAAGATAGAAAAGAAGTATAATAATAAGAAAAAACAAAGGCAGGTATGCAATGGCTAATACTAAAAAAAATTTCAGTAAAGAATACTATAATGCTTCCCTTGTCCAGACCAAAATTAAACAAATTTAAGGTGAAAAAAAATTTTTAAGATTTCCACCTTATCTA
Organism: Candidatus Omnitrophus magneticus; assembly: GCA_000954095.1. Lineage (GTDB taxonomy): Bacteria > Omnitrophota > Gorgyraeia > Tantalellales > Tantalellaceae > Omnitrophus_A > Omnitrophus_A magneticus. Next base: position 850 of record JYNY01000434.1, read on the forward strand.
TTTTTTTCTTGTAAGATATACCTCCTTTTTCTGGTCTGTTTATTTTTGTAAACATAAATATAGTAGTAGTAAGTGTGGAGACTGTGTATAACTGTGTAACAGTTATACAAGTGATGGATGACAAGTTGTGGGTAACCGCTTTGGGGTTATCCACAATCTTGTCTCCAGAACGCCAGTATCCACACGTTCTTGGTTAATAATCTCAAAACCAGCCATCCGAGTAAACAGTATAAAATTTTTACGGTAAACTCAAAGAGTTTCCTTGTGATGGCTGGCAAAATTTTATCCCGTAATACACCTCCCATGGCGTTTGATAATATAGAGACTGATGAAGCCTTTCGGTATTGTACCCATTAAAATATATCCTTAGGCCATCATGCGCGTCTCTCATTGTTGGATATTCATGAACATAAATATTACTGTATTTAACCGTACGCCAGAGACGCTCAATAAAAATGTTGTCAAAGACCCTGCCACGTCCATCCATGCTTATTCGAATATTTGCGTCCAATAGCTTTTGGATAAACTCCATCGACGTGAACTGTGTACCCTGATCATTGTTAAATATCTCTGGCTTGCCATATTTTTTTAAAACTTCATCAAGGCATTCCACACAAAAAGACGCATCCAGTGTGTTACTAAGCCGCCAAGAAAGAACATAACGGCTGAACCAGTCCATAATAGCCACTAGATAACAATACCCTCTGGCGAGCTGAATATACGTGATGTCAGTGGCCCAGACTTGATTAACTCGGACAATCTCAACACCTCTCAGCAGATACGGGTAAATACGGTGTTCCGGATGTTTCTGGCTTATCCGTGGCTTTGGATAGATCGCCACTAGGTTCATCGACCTCATAAGCCGACGAATCAATTTTTTCCCAGCGGTATGCCCCAAACGCCGTAAATACTTCATCATTTTAATAACGCCGCATGGATCTTTCATGAACTGTTCGTCGATTGCTCTGCGAAGCTGGTGTTCATCCAAAAGTTCTTTTTCCTGTCTCTGATAATATAAGTTCGACCGATTGAACCCCAGTAATTCGCATTGCTGGCGAACGCTCAATTCCGTATTATTTTTGTCAATGAACAATATTTTTTGCTCGCGACTTATAGTCCAAGCTTTTTTTTTAGCCAATCAATCTCAACCTGCTGACGGCCAATTTGTTTGTACAAATTGTCTAGCTGTTGCTTGGCATCTGGCTCTTGTTCGTTCTTGCGCGTAAAAATATTAGCTATATTATCGTGTAATTGCTTCTTCCACTTGCTGATCATGTTGCTGTGAATTTCGTATTCAGAACTAAGTTCAGCAATCGTTTTTGTTTCCTTAAGAGCCTCCAGTGCCACACGAGCCTTTAACTCTTTTGGATATTGTATTCGCTTCTTCATTTTGACCTCCTAGTTTGGCTATTATTATAGCCTGTTTTCACACCTTAACCAGTGGTCTGAATTCAGGGAAGCATTATATAGGATAATAAAAGAAGCATTATTATCAAGGTTGACATTGATAGATCTGTTAAGCGCAACACCAGCCAGAATTTCTGATTTTAAAATTAAGGAATTTCAACTAGTTTTTTGGTGAAATAGTTTTATCGGACAGGATTGTTCTTCTTATCAATAGCTAAGAAATAGATTTATAGCTGGGGGGGATGTATGTGGCTTAGCGGCTGGATTTTTATGATAATTTCGTGGACTTGTATTTTAAGTCTCGCGGTTTTTTGTTTTGGGAAAATATTTCAAAAGAAAAAGTTGGATTAACTTTCAGGCTGAAAGGGGATGATATGACAAAAATGGATCCCGCCAACATCGTTGTTTTTATTATAGTCTTTGGTTTTGTTTCTTTCGTTGTTTATGTTGCTATGCAAAGCAGAATTGAGGAACGAAAAAGTAAAAAAGAGCAGGAGAATAATGAGGTAAAACGTGGCGGTTAATTTAGCTAAGGATTGGCCGGTATTTATTATGCTGGGCGGCATGCTGTACTTCTTTGCATATGTGATCATAAAAGGCAATATGCCTGATAAAAAAAATAAAAATGACGAAGAGAATAAAGAGATTAAAAAATAGAAGAATATTGGAGTGTGAATAGTCTATCCCATCTTCCGCTATTCGAGACACAAGTTGGCTATTTTACTGGGTTTTAGGCAAAAGGTCGGCCCCACATTTATTAGGTTGATATTGAATTTTTGGTGGTGGCTGATTGGGAAGTTTTAGTTTAAGTTTATACAAAAGTAGCGCTATATCTTTTTCAGGATATGTATATCGGGGCAGAATAAGTTCTCTTCCATCGGTTGTTGGCAAATGTACATCTATCATTTGCATAGTTTTAAATTTTTCTAAGATTGCGCGTGGTGTAATACCCGGCGCATGCTGTTTTGCCTGTTGTTTTAATGTTATCTGAAGGCAATACGCCAAGAAAGATACAAAAATATGTGCTTCTATTCTATTGTCTAATTGATGATACACAGGCCTCAGATGAAGATCACTCTTAAGTTCTTTAAAGGCTTGTTCTATTTCAGTCAATAAAATATACCGTTGCCAAAGTTCTTCAGGTTCACCATCTTGTAAATTAGTTCGTAAAAGATATGTGCCTTCTTTAAATTGTTGTTCCCGAAGTTTTTCTCGATTTATTTTAAAAGTAAAAGTATCTCCCGAAATTTTTTCATTTTTCATTGGAATTCTTATATCTATAATATTCCATATTCTTCCCGCTTCTTTACGCGCTGTCCCTAATTTCATTAGTAATTCATCTCGTGTTATTTTTTTCATCTCTTTTAGCTCTTTTAGCCGTTCGTATAAATTGCGTAGTCTTCTTTGTCTCATTGACCTTTCTTT
>JYNY01000435.1 GCA_000954095.1 Candidatus Omnitrophus magneticus
GAAATCCGAAAAGAAACACGGCCAAATAAAGATAACAGGCCAGAATTTATCCGGAACGAATTTAAGAGTAGATGTTTGGGATGAAGGAAAGGGTATTAGTGATGATGTGATAAAGGAGATATTTGATATTTAGTTATTAAAGAAGAGATATAAAAACGATGGTAGCTATAGTTTCTGAAAAAGCGACAAGCGCGCCGTATTTGTCTATTTTTTTTGATAAGAAAATATATATGTTTAAAAATAAATTAGACGCGCCGGATATTAAATGGATTACTTTTTCTATTATTCCCGGAAACGGCAAAGATACACTTATAGATAGTTATAACTTTTTGACATCGGATAATATAGAAAATTTTATAAAGGGGCTTCAGGTAATTTTTGCAAATAAAAATAATATTTTAGAGGGAATTCCTATGGCTGTTTATAATAAAGCTATGAATATTTTTAAAAGCGCGTAGAAAAATAGGCGTTTATAGTGATGCAAGAACACGCGTTTCAGCTTCCACGTAGGTTTTTATTTCACTATAGTTTATTTTAGTTATTTTTAATAAGAGATTGCCTGAAAGTAAATCTAGTATCATTTTATTTTTATCTTTATATTTATCGAAATTTGCCTGGTCTTCTGTAATAGTCCTGAGTAAAGAGATTAATTTTGCTTCTATTACGCGTGTATTCTCTTTCCCGTTAGAGTTAGCTCTATGCCACTCTGCTATCCCAAGACCCAAAATAGCAAGGCGCGTTACTGAAAATTTATCATTTGTGTATCTAGGGAAAAATTCTCCTTTTATTATACCTGCTATTTTTTCTTCGGAAAATACATTTGAAACTATTGATTTTATTGTATTATATTTTTTATCATTAGAAAATATAACGATACGCGATTTCGCGTTTTGTTCGAATCCTTGAGCATTAGCCGATAAAGAAACAATATTTTTTAATTCTTCTTCAGATGATTTGGGATTATAGCACATTACAAAGATATTAGTTCCGTATTTTTTTAAAAGATTTCTACGCGTGGAGCTATTGATCGCGCTATATTGAGATGTCTCAAACGTGAGTTCTTTATCTGTAAGAGGTATAAGTATAACTGTAGGATATTCTCCGGGCCGTATGTCTTTTAATAGAGCTTTACAAGAGTTTATTGAGTCATCTATTTCTTTTTTTGCGTTAGTTTCAGGCGTTATGATAGTTGGGATTACTGGCTTTTCAATATTATTTATTTTATCCGTGAATAGCGCTGTAAATTCTTTTTCATAAAGATCGTTATTTAATTTATCAAGCGCTTTTCCAAAAAGACCTCGATCTTTTTTTCCATCGCCCATAAGCACGTTATAATAAAATTCAAAATATTCTTTAAGTTTATTTTCATCAATAATACCCTCATAAAAATCTAATAAGTTTTCCATAAAATTATTATTTTCAATAAGAGGGATATCAGGCAGAATTTGGCTTAATACAATATACGCCTCCCACAATCTTTTATACGCTTTTGTGTATCTTTTGTTTAAAGGCGCGTCTTTATCGTATTTATTGTCAGGTTTTATCCATTCTAGAGCGACGTCAGATATTTTTTTAACATAAATCATAATGTTATTCTTGCTTATAGTCCTATTCTCGATAGGCGCGCCCCATACCGTAATCCCCAAACCTTTTACCATAGTCGCCAAGGCTGAGCGTTTAGGTTCTTTTTTCTTATCATTTTTATCTTTTGTAATTTCAAAATATTGTTTTGGACGCACGCTAAAATCTACTGCCTTGAATAAACCTCTTTTGTTATTTTTTAAAAAAGAAGGAGGCGCGCGCGGTATTATTAAATCATGTTCAACAAAATCTATCAGAGGGTTATCTGTTATTATTAACACATCTATATCGCTCGCGGGTAAGCCGGATAAGCCGTATAAAGAGCTTCCCACAATAATCACGCTAAGTATATTAAATTTTTCTTCAGGGTATCTTCTGGTTATTTCGACTGCAAGAAAATTTTTTAAAATTTCAGCGTCAATGTCTTCTATTCTTTCTTTCAATTGGGATTTATATTTTTCTTTAAAGGGGCTATTAACATACCAGTTGGCATCTAACTGTTCGGTTATATTTTTGTTATTAATTAAATTTTGATCTAAGGTAAGTTCATGCGGGATATATTTATCTAGAGAAATGGCTTTTTTAAAGATATGTTTAATATCCGCGCTTTTTATCGCGAAACGTTTTTCAATCTCAGCATATAAAAGTCTTACTCTTGTGAAGTTTGAGTCTTGTTTAAAATACACAATAATTTCAGCTAAGAGCGACGGGCTTCTTATATGCATTGCCCACCATACAAGTTCATCTAGAATTATTTTGTCTGTGTCCTGCGGCGCCGGTAAAACTTTAATAATGTTTTGCAGGATTTCTTCTGCTTGCTTTATCGCGGTGGGGTATTTTTTAATATTTTTTTTCAGGTTAGAAAGTGCTTCTATTTTTCCGTTCACGGATTTAAAATTTATAAATTCTCGTAATGCTCTTCCTAATGGCGTCGTGCCGTGAGACGGATACTCTCCGCGCCCAAAAAAGATTGTTGTTATTTTTATGATATCTTTATGAGTTAGATCGGTATTTTCCAGAAGTTCATGCAGAATATATTCATCAATTAAATTTTTTAAGTTATGTTTTTTTTCATATAATGATAAAAAAGAGATAATATCTACTGCTAAAGCGGTTTTTGTGCCTATAAAATATTTTTCTTCGTTTTCGATAGTGGTATTAAACCATTTAAATTTATTTTTATAATCATCTAAAATATTAATAAATTCTAAAATTTGTTCATCTGTTATTTTGTGTTGTTTAAGCAGAAAATATATATAGTTTATTTTTTCTTTGATAGAATCTACTCGCTCGCCTGCTAATTGTATAATATCAGTATTTTTATCTATTACTTCCGTATTTTGAATATTGATTTTTTGATGTATATATTTTTCTTCTTCATCTGTGAAACCGATAGATATATTGCCGGTTATAGGTATTTTTTTTGCCAATATTAATTTTAAATATTTCCAGTCAATTATTTTTATATCTTCAATATCACCTGAGTCAGAGAGAAGAAGTAGGATATTACTAGGGTGTAAATGTCCGTGTTCAAATATTTCCGTTTCACGTTCAAAAACTATTTTTTCTATTTTATCCATTACATTTATTAAATTTTTTGGTAATATTTTTTTACTGGACAGCGTGGAAGACGCGATTTCGTATTTAAACGGTTCAAGATTTAATTCATAAAAATATTTATCGTCTCCGGGGACAAAAAATGTGGGAGAGCACCATTTATTATTCTTTTTAAAAAATAGTTTTATATCTTCGAGATTAGAATTCCTTACAGGTTTTTTGATAATGCTTATCGGAAGGCCGCTTTTTTCATATATAAAAATATCTCTAAAAATTCTTTTTTGTGGTTCTTTATTTTGTTTGAAATTTTTTAAGCCGTTTTGTTTAATATCTTCTGCCATTTTTTTGAGTTCTGGACCGATAATAGGATTTTCCCAGAAATCTATACCAGATGTTGGAAACGTATCAATAGTTATTCGTGACTTATTTGATGAAGTAAATTTTTTCTTTTTTTTCATAGTGTCAGTTAAGTTTTGATCTGTCTCATTGAATACCGCTCGCTGGAATACTCTCAATAAATAATGCGGGCTGGTTATTGGGGATTTACTCCATGTTTCGCCTGAATTATCAAGTTGGAAAAGTGTATTTTTTAGGCCAATTATTGTTTCTCGCGGGGCGCTTGTATATTTATCGCCATTGGGAAAAATTTTTATGTGGAGTTTATTTTCTTGAATAGAGAGTTCTAATTTATTATTTCTTATCAAATATTCCATAAGTTCGTGGAATAGCGCGACAGGATTATCCGCGAGGTCAGAGTGTAAGACGATTAGGTTGTGTTCTGGTAAGGCAAATCCGAAAAGGTCAGCGTAAAGCGTGTTGAATTTATACATGACGGGCGGGGAGTGTTCGAAGAGTTTTAATATTTCTAAAATTATTTGTTTATGCCCTGTGTCGGCAAATTCTAGTTTTTCTATTTTATCGCGTAAGATTTCCGCGGGATTTATATTTTGTTTTTCAAGATTAAGTTCGCCAAGCGCTGTGCCTGTTTTAATTTTTAAAATATTTATTTTAGCGGATTGACCGTTGTTTGTCAGAGTTAATGTTTTAGCGTCAATTTTAGCTTCTTTCCCGATCTGCGATGACGGTGGCTCTTTTACATTTAATAGTGCTATTAACTCTGATACACCTAATTCTTTCGCTTTAATAGATAATATTGTTTTTAAATTTTTAATACGCACCTCAATAAAAGCTTCTAAAAATACATTTTGAGGTGATGTGTTTTGTATTGTTACTGATTTTATTGTTTTATAATTATCCATGTCGATAAGAACTAATTCTCCTTTAGAGTATTTTCTTCTGTTTATTTCTTGGTCACGGGTTAAAATCATAAACTGCATATCAGCTGGAAAATATTCTTTATTAAATACGGTTTTTATTATTCGTTCCATACTTTTAAATGTTTTAGCGTTTATTATACGAAGAATGTCAGGGTTATTATAATTTTTTCAAAAGATAATGCCTCAATGAATTTTTTAATATTCAAATATAT
>JYNY01000436.1 GCA_000954095.1 Candidatus Omnitrophus magneticus
ATGTTGCCCGACCAAAAAACCAAAGGCGAAACTCGCTTCTATAATATAGATAAAATTCTTGGTATAAATAAAGGAGAAAGATTTAACTGTAGGATACGCCCGTGTATCAAGTCCTGATCAAATAGAGACTTAAACGCGGCTATAAACATTAAAGATACCGCAAGTTCCGCGGGAATTGGCGACTGCGGAGAGAGTAAGACCTAATAAACGCAACAGAGGCATTCGATGATAGATTTGTATAGGTTCTGGAGGGCGGAGTGTCAAAGATAAATCACTTTAGAAAAAAAGATTCCGCCAATGAGGTTTTTGTTGAGATTTAAGATATGCGTCAGTTTTGCTGTTTTGCTTACACTGTGTGTGATGATTTCATTCGTCAGCATTAATACCATTAATCAAGTCATGGAAACTGAGAAATTCTTGAAAGACAAACAAAACTCTATTAATAAAACCAAGATGCTGTACCAGATAGCAGAAGCTAAAAACATCATAACAGTTGTCACCGTAGCTGTTGTTGTATTCGGGTCAACTTTGATATACATTATCAACAAAATGATAAAACTCAAACTGCAACAACAATTAGATAAAATAGGTGAGACTGAAAAACTGGCCTCTCTTGGGAGATTATCTGCAGGGGTCGCCCATGAGATAAATAATCCTCTTGCTGATGCGTCCTTGAACATAGAACTCCTTAAAGACGATTTAAAAAATAATATTATAGATGATTCTTTTAGGCAAAAGTTGTGTTCAGTTGAATGGGATATAGACAGAGTCTCAACCATAGCGAAGGAGCTGCTACAGTTTTCAAGATCTAGCGATCCAGTGTTTGTACAATTAAATCTAAATGGAATAATAAACAGTTCTTTAGTGATACTAAGTAACAAGCTTCAATATTTAACCGTTAATAAACGGCTCTCGCCAGTTCCTGATATAATCGGAGAGCCTGTAAAACTGGAACAAGCAATTGTCAATATTTTAAAAAATGCCGCGGAGTCTATGAACGAGCAAGGTGATATTTTTATCACATCTTCCTATAATAAAGGCTATGTTATGGTGGAAATCACAGACTCAGGCTCTGGCATTGATGACGAATACATGTCTAAAATATTTGAGCCATTTTTTACAACTAAAAAAGTTGGGACAGGCACCGGCCTTGGACTATCAATCACATATGGTATTATTTGTCAACACAATGGTGACATTAAAATATCAAGCATAAAAGACAGAGGTACTAAAGTTGTGCTTAGTTTCCCGTTGAGAATTCCTAATGGCTAAGGGGTCTAGACCTCACGCCAGGGACTTCTCAGACAACAGGAACTAACACTTGTGTTCCGTCCCCTATGAGCCAATGTGCTGCGTTAGCGGTGGCGTAACACAAGTGTTTGTCCCACTCAACCGCTTTGTGGGTCAGCATTTCAAAGAACATTTCCCGCAAACAGACTGGTCTGTTTGCTATGTAATATATGGATTTACTGAAATGACGATTCCTCACCATGTGTCTCAAGGTTTCTATGAAGATTACGGCGTACATAGCTATGTAGTAGTTAGCCACTTTATGCAGAAAGTCCCTAGGTAATGCATTTCTCAACGGCTATATTATTACGAATCAGAGGTATTTCATGCAACGAGAAAAAGATAAAAGATTCGTGCCTTATATCCCCTGTCTAATGGGTCTCGAGCCCACCCCAGGGGCTTTACGGCGCATTATGGTAAAGGATATCGCATGAACAAAATACTTATAGTTGATGATGACAAGAGACTTAATAAAACCATAAATGAGGTGCTTGAAAGATCAGGCTACTCCACATGTATGGTATATTCAGGAGATGAAGCTATAGATAAAATTTCAACGGATAGGTTTGACATCGCGTTGCTTGATTTGATAATGCCAGGAATGAAAGGTGTGGATGTTTTAACAGAGGTCAGAAGGATCAGTCCTAAAACAAAGGTTATCATGATAACAGCATTTGCCACAATTGAGAGCGCCATTGACGCTATACGCAAAGGGGCGTCTGAATATATATCAAAACCATTTAAGATAAATGAGTTGCTTACAATAATTGAACGTGTATTTGAGGAATCCAGGTTTGAGGACAATATTGGTAAGATAGATATTGATTATACATTGTCTTCTCTATCTAACGCTATTAGGAGAAATATCATAACGCTACTCCACTCGCAGACAAAACTACGGTTTATGGATATTGTAAGGCAATTGGGGGTAGAAGACTCACGGAAAATAGTTTTTCACTTAAAAATACTGCGTGAAGCTAATTTGATACGTCAAAATAAAGAAAAATTATACGTCCTCACGGAAGAAGGTAAAATAACATTCAACAGCTTGAAGATATTCGAAAACTACTTAACTTCCAAGTGACATGCTCCCCCGGTCTAAAGTCGTGGGTTTTACGGCGCGAATCTTTTATCTTTTTCTTGTTGCGTGAAATACCTCTGATTCGTCATAATACAGCCGTTGAGAAAAGCATTTAAATATAGAGCTAAGGCGAACTGCCAGACTCAAGATAAAGCTGAACATTGTCTTGACCTGTGTCGCGGACTCTACAACAATATGCTTGAGCAAAGGATACATCTGTATAATACCATTTGTGAGACGATTTCCGCATACGAACAAATGAAAGAATTGCCAGGACTTAAAAGAGAACACCCAGAGTACAAGCAAGTTGGCTCTCAGGTTTTGCGAGATGTCCTTGAGCGTCTCGAAAAAGCATATAAAGCATTTTTTAGAAGAGTCAAAAATGGTGAAACTCCAGGATTCCCAAGGTTCAAGAGCAAAGATAGATATGACAGTTTCACACTCAAGCAGGCTGGTTGGAAATGGGGACTTGTCCCCTGGGACAAGTCCCCCTCGATGGGAAATATTTGATAATTCGCAATGTTGGAACTTTTAAGCTTCGTCTCTCCAGACCTATCGAAGGCGATATTAAAACTGTAACGATCAGAAGCTCTTCTATCGGCAGTTGGTATGGGGGACGTAACACAAGTGTTCGTCCCATGTTTTTCCTGTGAGAACGTGCCAGTTAAGGAATATGCCGAGACTACAAAGCAAGTTGGGATAGATGTTGGAATCAATAGCTTCGCGGTAGATAGTGACAGCAGTAGTGTAGCGAACCCTAAATATTATCGTGGAGGGAGGAAGGGGGCTTGAGACGGAGAATGGGAATGTTCTTTGAAATGCTGGTCTACAAAGCGGTGGAGGGGTCGAGACCCCCTGGTAGGCAAGTAATCAAAGTCAACCCAAGCGGGACAAGTCAAAACCGCTCCAACTGTAGAGAGAGAGTTCCGAAGTCCCTTGCTGTTCGCGCGCATAAATGTCCTCACTGTAATATAATTTTGGATAGAGACATAAAGGGTACTCGTACCCAACGCCTCTACAAACATAAATGGTACTAGTACCCACCTGGTCGGGCAGAGTGGCTCGGACACTAGTGTCCAACCTTCGCTGGCCGGTCAGATTGCGGGAGTGGCGAACACTTGTGTTACGCCGCCGCTAACGCAGGGCATTGGCTCACACGTTGTCTGAGAAGCCCTTGGCGTGGGGTCGAGACCCCTTAGCTAGGGGGAGTGTCAAGAATATACAATAAAAGGGGTGAAAGAATGCGCGGAGAAAAGCCTATTTTACTTATAGAAGACGATAAAGTGGACGCTATGACAGTAAAAAGGGCGCTCAAGGACGTAAATATCAAAAATTCCCTTGCAGTAGTTAGAAACGGAGAGGAGGCGCTGGAATATCTTGGAAGTGAGGATAAAGAAAAACCGTGCATTATCTTTCTCGATCTAAATATGCCGAGGATGAATGGAATCGAATTTCTAAGGGCCGCTAGAGACGCAGGAGTTATTCAGGGTATACCTGTTATCGTACTAACAACTTCCAAGGAACAAAACGACAGGTTGGAGAGCTTCAACCTATGCGCCGCTGGATATATGATCAAACCCGTTGATTATCAGAAATTTCTGGAGATCATTAAAACTATAGATTCGTATTGGACTGTAAGCGAGCTCCCTTATTAACAAAACAGTGATATGCTCCCCCTGGCAAATGGGGCGTAACACAAGTGGCTAGCCACCTTTGCGGGGTGAGAGACCCCACGCCAGGAGTCTTACGGCGCATTCTGATAAAATATAGTCCATAAAAGCATTCACTTAGTGGATAAATGTACACAATATAGGTTCATTTTGATTTTTCCTTGCATTATTGATTTCAAGGATGCTACACTGAACGAGTATCGTGTACTAATCTGTGTTGTTTTTTGATAACAATGATATGCGGTCATGGTGAACAGGTCATAGCGTAGAATCATTGTCGATTGTGGGCCGGTTGTGGTTAGATCGGCAATAATGTAGCTAAATAAAGTAAGTGCTTTGCTTGCTAACAGCATTGTTCTTTCCAAAATAAGCTCTCAAAAGTAATCAGTGAGTTGAAAGATAGCTGATAAGAGGTTTACGTTCAACCCTGTAAGGATTAATCCTTACGAAGTTTTTTGATTTATGAACTTAAAATGGACGTAAGGTGATATAACTATGTCAAACACTGCAAGTGATGCTTGCGACATCTTAAACGAAGACCCCATGTTTCTTGTGGTTGGACCGCCAAGAGGTGGTTTTACTCTATTGCTTAGTATAATAAGCGTGTTTTATAGAGACCTCGGCCTGAAAAAGAGCAAAACTCAAGACATAGTCAACCATTTTATACCATTTGTGGCCGACTATGTAGACCAGGAAATGTTGAACTATTTCCAAAAGCATATAGACCTAAATGATCTGTTCTACTCCAAAGAATTTAAGATACTTGTCGGCGGCCCCAAGTGGATTGAAGATGATGAGACAATTTGTGTTCGTAAGTACCTAGGCGTCAGAAATAAAGGAGATTTTACATTTATACAGTACCTGCCTAAATTTACAATGGAGTTCGACGACGTTATCCATTCTCATAATCACCCAGGATTGTGGGTAGAATCTCCATACTACAAGGATTACCTGAAATTTGCGTCTATACGGAACCCTATAGATATTATACACTCATCTGTATATTCAATAAACGCTTTGACAAGTGAGTACATACAGAGGTGTATAGACGAGAAAGACGAAGACATACGTCTCGAACTAGCCCTTAACAAACTCTCAAATATAGAGTTTATGGAAGGTCTAGTAATATATTTGAAGAAATATATGGATGAATTTATATCGGTGAAGAATAAATATCACCACGTCATGCGTTGGGAGGACCTTATAACGAATCCTGTAAAAACTATCTCCGAGATAGCTCGCGCCGGCAACTTGAGGTTTAGTGAAGATTATCCTTTGAAGGTGTGGCAGGAGATAAGACACAGAAATCTGACTAGATACCACAAACATAGTTTTAGAAAAGGGTTGATGCATGATTGGAAAAATAGTATAACAAACTCTCACCTGGAACTCTTCAAGGATTATGGTTTTAACGATTATCTCAAAGAATTTGGGTATGATGAAATTAAATATTTTAAAGAAGATGAATATACTCACGTACAAAAAACCATAGAGGACCATATAAAAAGAAAAGAAACGTATACTTATAGAGGAGACGAAGACTTGTATGTTTTTGCATTTAATAAAACCAACTTTTCTCCCACTGGTAGTTATCGTTTCAAGGCGTATGATCGTTATGGTGGAATTAAAATAGAGAAATCAATGTTTAGAGATGAATCATTGCTTGCAGGGTTCATTACAGTAATAGGGGATGCACTCTCGACAGTATCGTCATTCTTAAAGGACGTGCATCACCAGTCTGTATCATTCATAAACGGAGACCATTACGGGATGAATAACGTAATGGATCGGTATAAAGAAACCTTTAAAACAAACAAACATGTTTTTGATAAGCGCTTTAAAGACATACATAACATATGGGCAAATGATGCCATTCCAATATTAGTTGGAGAATACAAAGCATATAATATTGTAAAGATAAGAAAAGAGCATTATGCGGTGCCTCAGAGTCTAGGCCCCATGGACCTACAAACTGTTGACATGACAAAAATTCAGGAAATTATATGCTGTAAGAATATTCACGATGCATATGACAAAATTGATAACCACTTAAGAAACACTCGAGGTAATCATGAGTCACAGTAAAAAATCTTTATATCTCAGATTCTATAATGATATAAGCTCTGAGATTGCGTCATTAATAGATTATGGTTGTAAAAAAATATTGTTAGCTGGAATAACCGAAGAGAACCGTATTCTGCTAAAGAACGTAAAACGCTGCATCGGTAACACTATTGATACATTGAGACGCGATGAACTTAATACCCTTCCACAAAAAATCCACGCCTATGATGTGATAATTCTCTGTATCGCTGATGACCCTAAAACCCTTTCCCTGACCATGCTAAATTGTATTGACCTTGAAGTTGGCATAGTATGCGCGCCAATTTCTAACGATTACTACAAGAATCGGCCTATCTTTTTTACGAGCATACCAAAATCTGGTACACACATGCTGCTTCCTTTTTTTGATGCAACAGGCATTGTAAGAAGTAAAAATGACATACCAGAGAACGGCATGTGGTCTACTATCGCCCATAATAAATACTCTTACCACGCGCCTTGTAAAGAATTCTTAATGAATGAATGGGTTGAACAGATTGGACAGAGTCGTTGTTTTTTTTCCCCAATAATTTTTTTATACAGACACCCTCTGGATATAATTGTATCAGAGTTAGATTGGTGTCTAAGGCCACAGATATCGTTATCTCATTACCTAAGAAGTATGAGCGATAAGAATAAGCAGTTAATGTCTCTCATAGATGATCCTGTAATAGCGAAAAACATACGCGATAGAATGAATGACTATATAGGATGGCTTAATTTTTTAAATGTTATTCCTGTAAGTTATGAGGAGATCGTTGGTTCTATAGGTGGTGGGGATGACCGTCTACAGATAAAAACTATCTGGTCTCTACTGTTGAAACTACATATACCTGGTTCTCCGGAGCAAATACGTCAACATTTATATAATGAGCATAGCCCTACTTTTTCTAAGGGCAAGATTGGTCGTTACAAGGGCGTATTTACAAAAGACCACTACAATAAACTCCGTCTCTTGCCTCAAGATTTCATGGAAGTTATGGGTTATGGAATTGGCGATGAATATTTATCCAAACATGTTGAAGGATTCAGAAAACGACCTCTATCTATAGATATTGTTGACTCTTCAAACTTTTCCCCACAATTACTTGAAACAACGGAATCAGGCTTTAACATAGTGAAACTCGGAGGACAATATTATGTGGTCCCCCATGGTGTTGAATTAATCACAAGTGACGTTGGCGGATTTAGAACATTTGAAGATGCTAAGATGGCTGTTCTTACTGAGGAGTCCCGAAAAAAAGTGCTTGAGGAGACTCGAAAAAAAGTGATTGAGGAGACGAGAGAAATCCTATATGGCCGCAATAAAGATTTGCAGCTATCTCCTGTCCTTGTAGAGTCATACAAATGTTTTAATATCATACAATACATGAGTGGTTATATAGCCATCTCACAAATTGTTGGCGACATAGACCTTCAAAATATTAAGCTTTCAGATTTAGACAAATTAACACAGGACCGTAAGTGTTATACAGCGTCTTCTATATTCAGCATTAAATTTTACATAGATGTGTTGACTCATGATATGGAAAGCTGTCATAACCCTATGCCCGTAGAAAGCTATGAGGGCTTTAATATTGTGCAATATATGAATTACTATCTCGGCATTAACCAGGCGGTTGGCCCTTTGGACATAACGCAACTCTCTTTCTCTGATGTTATAAAATATAAAATTATTGTTCGTAATTCTATAGGATTGGTTAAACAAGATATCATACGGGTCAGCAACCCAACGCCTAAGACTGACACTCCCCATGTTTAAGGGAACGTAAGTGGACTCGTATCCATCGCAATAGGTTTAAGTTGGCCTGTGATCCATGGTCTTTCTGTAGATGGCAAACATCTCGTCGGGTTTTTTTATAACGAAGTCTCGTTCTTTCAAGGCTAAGAGGTTTACAAAAAATCTTGTTATGTTTCCAATTATAAAATATCTGTTAAGGATGTCGGCGAAATAATCAAACGATATGGTATATGGGTATATTCCCATATATGCCCTTTCGAAGCCGCAATCGCGCATTAGTCGGTCTAATGATTTTTTACTAAAAAACTGTATGTGTTGACCGAGCATGTATGGCCATCTCTGTCGTAGTATTTTAGAGAACAGGGAGTCCACATTACCAGTCCAGAAGCATAGAACTCCGTTTTGTCGCAGGAGACGATTAACGTGTAATATTTCATCTTTTGGATTTTCCAGATGTTCGATGACTCCCCACATTGTGACAACGTCATACAAACCGTCTTTTTCGTTCATCTCGCTCAAGGATTTAGTGTGTAGGTTTACGCCCTTGTTTCGAGCTATCTGTGAGGCCCATTGAGAGAGTTCCAGGCCCTCGGCGTTAAAGTGTTTGGCTGCTGTATGGACGAAGTCTCCGGTAGAGCAGCCCACGTCGAGTAGTTTTCCTGATGGACAGAATCTTTGTATTATAGGGATGACGAGTTCGGAGGTCTTAACTCTTTGACGTTCGTTGGCAAGATACACGTCGTCGCTCACGTCAGTGTAATATTTATACATGTCCTTGAGTCTGGGAGAGCAATAAACATGTCCACAACTCTTGCACCGCACGACTCGGTACATCTTTCTCACATCTGGTACCCATTTGTAACCAAACAGTGGTGGGTTAGCTCCAAGGGAGTCAGGGTACATTATTGTACACTTATCGGAAGAACACACAGGACAATTTATTTCTATCAATTCCATGACTTGCATATCATCCTTTTTTAAAGAGCGAGTTTTCTTTAATATAACTTAAATTAGGATCAACAATATATAGTGGACGACCTATAGCGTTTTTATAGATTCGCGCCTGGTATATACAGAGAAAGGTTAGCAGGAATACTGTATAAAGAAAATCCACTACTACGAGGGCGGGAAACACCGCCTTATTGTCACCCCATAGTATTGATACAATGCCGACTATATTCAAGATCACAAAGAAGGGCAACATGTAAGCGGCCAGGCGTAATATGAACGTGGAGGCAGTTAGAATGCCGGCAGCTCCGAAAGAAAAGAGATGATATAGGTGATAATGAGTCTTGCCACCAATACGCTGTTCTCTAGTATAAGGTATTCCATATCTATTGAAACCAGCATAGCCTATTTCCGAGCGTATGAAGGGAAAGGTGTTTTGATTATTAATTACGGCGTTTCTGACGTTTGAGGATATGAGGGCGAACTCAGCCATATACAGGATTATGTCCATATCCGCTGTAAGACGAAGCAGACGATAGAACATATTACGTCCTTTTTTTATAATCCATACGTCTTGGCGGTCTTTTCTGAGTCCATAAACGACGTCATAGCCTGCCTCCCATTTTTCAAGGAACTGAGGAATAAGCTCAGGAGGGTCTTCACAATCGGCGTCAACCACTATCATAGCCTCTCCCGATGCATGGGAAAGACCGGCCTGCACTGACGCCTGATAACCAAAATTACGAGACAAGGTTAGTATTTGAATCCTGTCGTCTTGTTCACGCAGTTTCTTCAACAGGTCCAGCGTAGAGTCTGTGGAACGATTATTCATACAGATCAATTCAAAGTCGTACTTGTGAGACTGTGTTTCCAGTACGGCGCTCAGACGATTATAGAAAAGGAGTACGCATTTTTCTTCGTTATATAGAGGACAAATAATAGTCACCAGTTTTTTTTCTTCAGTCATCGAGACCTCCAGCGGCGTATACCCCTGCCTTCAGGCATGGGGAGGAACCGCTTTGTTGCTATTACACATAATTATCAGAAAGTGCCGTGAAACCCATACCGTGGGGTCTAACACCCCGCAAGGGGGAGTGTCAACTTCCCAGGTAGGACTTGTTCTTTTATTGCCTGCAACACCGACATTTGAGACGAAACCAGTAGGGTTTTACATCCTGCGGCGTCGCCAGCTTGTTTGTCCCGCACGTCATCACCGATGAAGAATGTCTTTGTAATGTCCAGGTGGAAGTCCTTCTGAGCTTGAAATAGCATTCCCGGTTTCGGCTTACGACACTCACATCCCTCGTCCCACCCGTGTGGGCAGTAGTAGATGGCGTCTATGGCGGCGCCATGTTTAGCCAGGTCTTCTTTCATGTTATTATGGATAGTGTCCAAGTCGGACTCGGTCATGAATCCTCTACTGATTCCGGCTTGATTGGTTATTACTATAACCCTATAACCGTGGGCTTTGAGAAGTTTAACCGCGTCTTTAGCGCCAGGAAGCCATATGAACTCGTTATACATAGTAACATACCGGGCTTTTGGAGGTTTTACGTTTAAAACCCCGTCTCTATCCAGGATAATGGCTGGTTGGTTTTCCAGGAAGGCTGCTGTCAATGGCAACCGTTCGTGAGAGCCTACACTGTAATATCTATGATCGCTCATATATGCGCCCAACTGTTGGTTTTCTACCAGAAGAGGATAGACGGCCTTTTCGAAGTTCACATTTTCTTGTGGGATTAGGGGATATACGACTTCTTTCCTCATGATGACGAACCCTATATCTACCCCTTGCAGGCCCTCTGCTGAACGACTTTTATCATATAGCGACACTATGCCATGTTCATTTACTCGCATATTGTCTTTAGTGTATTTATCTTTATTTGAGTACGCTGAGACTTGAGCGGCGACATTATTTTTTACAAACAGGTCCCACATCCTGCTTATGTTCATCGGCCAATAGTTATCGCAGTACATTAAAAGAAACACTGGGTCTACCTTATCTTCGGCGAGTTTTAGACGCCGAGCAGTCTCATTTTCCACATCTGTTATGGAGTAGTCAATGTGAATTCCAAATGAGCTGCCATCGCCAAAGTAGTCTTTCACCACATGAGGCAAGTATCCCAGGAGCAACAATACTTTTTCAAATCTCTGTTCCTTGAGCATTTCTATTAAGTATAGCAAAAAAGGTTTGCCATGAAAAGGAATCATTGGTTTAGGAGTTTTATTAGTCAGAGGTCTCAGGCGAGAGCCCTGTCCTCCGGCAAGAATTACTGCTTGTTTCAGGTTTGTTATATTATTCATCACTCTACTTGCTGTGGAGACTATTCCCCTGTTTATATTCTAATGTTCGTAAAATGTCCTAATCCTCCTCATAGCCCTCACGGACATAATAATCCCTTCTTTTTCTCCATTTCCTGAGTCGCCAAACCCACCAAAAGGGGCCTCTTCAGTTCTATATCCTGGAGGGCCGTTCCAACTGAATTGACCCACTCTTATGGAGTTATGATACTTTATGGCATTTTCCATATTTTTTGTGGCTATCGCGCCAGCTAATCTGAAACGCCCCGCATTGACAATACCAATAGCGTCGTCAACATCTGTTATTCTTATTATTGGAGCTACAGGGCCAAAGGTCTCTTTCACAACCAATTCCGTTGACGGTTCCACCATGTCTATTATTGTGGGCGAATATAACGCACCACGTCTAATATTGCCTCTTATGAGCTTTCCTCCTCTCATGACGGCGTTTGCAACTCGTTCTTGTATCAGGGCGGCGGACTCCTCAGTTACAAGACAACCCATGTCTACGTCAGGGTCCATGGGGTCTCCATATTTTACATTGTCTGTTAGTGCCGCGAACTTCTCGATAAACTCATTGGCTATACCATTTTGAACCATAATTCTATTGATCGAGGTGCATCGTTGTCCGGCGTTGTCAAAGGCGGATAGCGCTATTTTCGCAGCCAACTCTACATCAGCGTCGTCCAGCACCACGAAGGCGCAATTACCGCCAAGCTCCGGAATATATTTCTTGAGTTCGTTGCCATGGGTCGCCATCTTTTTTGCTATATACTTCCCTGTATCCACGCTGCCCGTAAATGTGACTACGTCGAGTTTAGGAAAGGTTACCATTTGGTCCACAATGGGTTTGGGCGGTGTCCCTGTGATAATGTTTACCATGTCTGGTGGAAGCGACTCAGCGAGCAGTATTCTTCGTAAGGCCATAGCTGTAAGAGGCGTCTTTTCAGAAGGTTTGAGCACCACAGGAGTGCCAGCTGCTATTGACGGTCCAATCTTGTGAACCACCATATTTAATGGATGATTGAAAGGTGTGATAGCTACGGCCAGGTCCCATGGTTCGGTAATCACCGTTAGTTTTGGAGTTGTCGGCGTATAATGACTTATGAATTCGCTTGAAATATCTTGTTCATCAAGGGATTCCGCTTGTGTGGCGGATTGTGAAAGGCTATTGATCGCCCTGTCTACTTCGTATAGAGATTGTTTAATACACAATCCTGATTCTTTTGTTATCAGCACGGCAAGGTCATTCTTTTGAATTTCGACGGCCTTGGCCGTATTTCTTAGAACCGTTGCGCGTTCTTTTGAGCTGAGGCAGCATTTATAACTGTAGGAACGCTCTAAAAGCCTGTCGATTTCAACAGGAGCAGTTACAGGCGCTCTATCTACAATCTCATTAGTATAAGGATTAATCACATTGTATTGATATATCATGTAGTTACATTATTGACCTGTTCACCGCGACCTCATATCATTGTTATCAAAAAACAACGCAGATTAGCATACGATATTTGTTCAGTTTAGCATCCTTGAAATCAATAATGCAAGGAAAAATCAATCTGCTGTTTTTAGCCCTAACGCTGGGTACCCGTTGTCTGAGAAAGCGCTGGCTTTAGTCGTGGGGAGCGTGTCACAATAGACAATGATAAAGTATATTCATTCGATTATAAGGGCTTATGGCGAGATATTGTTCTTGTCAAGATACAACGTCGGAGTATTCATATTAACTGTTACGATGTTAAGCCCTAATGTGGGAATAGCCGGTCTGGTATCGGTTGCGGCAGCTTACATGTTTTCAAGATTGGTTGGCATGGACGGAAGCTTTCTCATTTTTGGCGTTTATACATACAACCCCCTTCTTGTTGGGTTCTCTTTAGGATATCTATTTCAGTTAAGCTTCTCCCTTGTCGTGTTATTGATTGTTGGAGGGATTCTCACATTTATAACAACCTTATTCCTCGTAAATGTTTTTAACGTGTATTTGAAGGCGAGCGTTTTAAGTCTTCCATTTGTCATGGTGAGCACTGTGTTGTATCTGGCCTGCTCCAGGTATATACATTTAGAGCCGAACTTATTTCACATACCTGATTATCTCGACAGGTATGTTCCTTTATGGTTGTCGGGTTATTTTAAGTCATTAGGCGCTGTTTTTTTCATTCCACAGGTTTTACCTGGTATTATTTTTGCTGTTTGTATATTATGGACGTCTCGCATATTATTTATTTTGTCGGTATCGGGATATTACATTGGAACCGTTTTTTCGGCCTTATTGATGGGATCGTTTAACCAGGTCTTTACCAATCTAAGCGATTTCAATGCTGTCTTGACGGCTATGGCTATAGGTGGAATTTTTCTTGTGCCATCACCCAAGAGTTACATCTTGTCAATTATAGCTGTTTGTGTATCCACAGTGTTTTTAGACGCGATACAGAATTTCTGGGCCTATTCCAGAATTCCGGCTTTTACGCTGTCGTTTAACGCAACAGTACTTGTATTTGTATATGTCCTGGGATTGTTGCGGTATCCACACATGGTGATACATGGCAAAAGTACACCGGAGGATACCCTTGACTATCATTTATCAAACAAACTTCGCTATAAGGGAACAGATAAGTCCGTAACTCTTCCATTTGCTGGCAGATGGATGGTGTGGCAGGCCTTTAATGGACAGTGGACTCACAAAGGACAATGGTGTAACGCATACGATTTCATAATCGTTGATGACGGAGGGTGCGGTTATCGTAATGACGGCTCCACTTTGACAGATTACTACGCGTATGGCAAACCGGTTTTATCGCCAGTTAGTGGGCAAGTAGTAACCGTGGTGAACCATCTGATGGACAATCCCATCGGGCGTGTGGACGACAGGAATAATTGGGGCAACCTGGTGGTTATTTACGACCATCGAAGGGGTTTCTTTGTAGAGATATCACATTTTGTCGCCAATTCTATCAAGGTCGAGAAAGGCATGTTTGTGGAGCAGGGCGCTTTCCTGGGTTTATGCGGTAATTCTGGCTACTCGACTCAACCTCATATTCATATTCAGGTGCAGCTATTGGGAGATGTGGGGGCTTACACTGTGCCGTTTAGTTTCATAAACTATGTTAGTGGAGACACTTTTTACACCAATGATTTCCCGGCGGATGGCAGCACGGTTGAACCCTTGTTTATTAGTGAGTCGCTTGAGAACACGTTTTCATTTGTCTTGGACGAGACGCTTAGCTACCACGTCTTTCGTGGTAACAGCAAGATTGATGAATTTGCCATGTCCGTAAGAATGTCGCCAGAGGGGGTGTTTTATTTTGACTCCGGCAGGGGCAAGCTCTATTTTTATAAAGAGTCAGGTGTGTTTTATTTTTCCTCAATAGAAGGGGTTGACCCATACCTGAAGGCTATAATGTTGGCCGTACCGCGATTACCTCTGGTTTATCGAGAACACATGGTATGGAATGATTATATTCCTATAGGATTGGTCTTTAATGGAGTGGGCAAGTGGGCGCTACAGCTTTTAAGCTCTTTCTATCACGAATTGTTTAATATTAATGTATCGGCGGAGTACATTAGCAGAAACACGATAAGAGGGATTGCACGATCTAAATTCCCCAAATCATCGTGGGAGACATTTGTAGAGCTTGATTATGAACGAAAGGGGTTTAAAACCGTAAGAGTAGAGGATATAGAGCTTCTTAGAACTGATGCACTTGGCCACGACATATGTCCCACTTTTCAAAAAACGCGCTGACCACCTTTGAACCTCCAATCACGCTGACAGGTTTTCTACCATATATGCTAAAATACATCTATGGACGCACAAACAATAGAAAAGCCAAAGCAAAAGGTCTTAGAGGCGTATTCAACAGAGACCAAAGTTGTAAAGGGTTACGACGTCGCGACTCTAACCGGACAGGACTTTGACTTAACCGAGATTATTAATGGGGAGGAAGTAGTGGGGCCAAGCCCTTTTGATAAACACCAAAATATTGAGGGGAATTTATATTACACAATAAGACGGTATATACAGAGGAATGGATTAGGCAAGGTTTATGTTTCCCCTTTGGATGTTATTTTTGCTGAAGATTTTCAGAGACTACAGCCTGACGTTTTGTTCATCAAGAAAGAAAACATGTCTATAGTCAAAGGCTGGATACGAGGAGTTCCTGATATGGTATGTGAGGTTATCTCGAAAGGGACTATTAGTAGAGACACGGTGACTAAGAGGGCAGTATATGAGCAATTCAAAGTACCCGAATACTGGATTGTCTTTCCTGAACACGAAACAGTACAGGTCTTTACTCTTGAAAGTGACAAGTATATTCTTTATTCAACAGCTGAGGGTGAGGGCGTTATTAAATCTAAAGTTATCGAGGGGCTTGAGTTAGATATTAACGATGTGTTTGAGGATTGGTAAATGGACACTTTAATGCACCTGGCCACTACATATGTTGTGGCCAGGTGCAAACTGAAAATCAGTCCCGTTGATATGGCAATGTGAAATAAAAAGTTGTACCGACTCCGACTTCTGACTCTAAATAAACTTTACCCTCGTTTGTTTCAACTATTTTTTTTACAAGTGTAAGCCCTATACCGGTAGTTTTGAGTTCATCCCTTTGTCCAAGAGTCTGGAATATTCCGAATATCTTGGAAAAGTATTTTGTCTCTATTCCTGGCCCATTATCAGACACGCTAAAAACCCAGGAGTCATCTTTCCTCATAGACCCAACATTAATAATCCCCTTGAGCTTATCCATGAAATTAATGGCATTATGTATTAAATGCTTAAAAACGAGTTCTATACGAACCTTTTCACAATCTATGGTCGGCAGAGTTTTAGAAATATTGACTTCTATATTATCTGGAGGCGAAACATCTATGAGTATATCATTAAGCAGCTCATACAGGTTCACTCTCTGTTTTTCGTACTTAATTTGTCTCATACCGGAGAACTGCATTATACCGTCAACGAGGTCGTTCATTCTTGAGACTCTGTCTATGAGCATCTTAATATGTTCTTTTCCATCTTGGTCAAACTTATCCGAGTAGTCAGAGGAGAGCCAACTGGCAAGAGACCCGATGGCTCGTAGGGGGGTCTTAAGGTCATGAGAAGAGGCATAAGTGATTTCCTTTAGTTCCTGGTTTGCCATTGAGAGTTCTTCGAGTAATTGCGATTTTTTTTCTTCGGCTCTTTTACGTTCCACAATCTCTTGTTTTAGCTGTTCATTAGTAAGTTCCAGTTCGGCGGTGCGTTTTTTGACTTCTTGAGCCAGATAATCTTTCGAGCGTCTTAGCGCTTCCTCCATTTGTACGCGAGCAGTGATATCGTTAACGAATCCTTCGCAGTATATCGGTATATTTGATGAGTTCCTCACAAGGTGAATGTTTTCACTGAATATGACCTTAGATTTATCTTTTTTCTTGAGTTCTATGACCCGATTCTCTATAAAATTCTTATTATACAGTTCCTCGATAAAACTGTCATAATCACTCGATTTATGGTAAAGAATGGTAGGAATATGAACTTTCAGCAATTCTTCCTTGCTGTTAAAACCTAGCATCTTGACGTAGGTTGGATTTACCAGGAGGAATTTGCCGTCGAGGGTTGAACGATAAAAGCCGCTTATGGTATTTTCCAGTAAACATCGGTAACTGCTCTCAGAGTCTGCAAGTTCCCGTGTGCGTTGAGCGACCTTTTCTTCTAGTTGTTCATTAAGGGTTTTGAGTTCAAGTTGTGTTTTAATGAGTTCCCTGTTCTTTTGAACAGCGTTTTCGTATGTGTAGAGGAGCAGATTCATGGTTTGTTCACGGCTCGCTCTTATGACATTGTCTACGCCGTTATAGGTAATGGTCATTTCATCTTTAGGATTAGAGTCGCCAGTAAAGCCTGACATAAAATCTTTCACACATGAGAGGAGATATTCTTTATTGTAAGGTTTAGTGATATAGTTGTCAGCGCCAGCAGATAGACCTTTGATTATCTCATTTGGGTCAGAAAGCTCTGTTAAGAGAATAACCCCGATGTGTTTGATATCGTCATCGTTCTTGATTTTATTGCATAACTCGAAACCATCCATGTTCGGCATTACAATATCACTTATGACGAGGCGTGTAGAGGTCCCTTTAATCACACTAAGTCCTTCAAGACCGTCCCTGGCCGCCAAGACTTGATACCCCTCTTTAATGAGCAAGCGTTTCAGCATTTCCCGCTGTATGGCGCTGTCCTCAACGATGATTATATAAGATTTAACATCTTCCATGTCATTGACCGTTTATCAAGTTTTTTGCCTTTAGTTTAACAGGGAAGTTGAACAATATACCAATTAAATGTTAAACTGCCAATTGTTGTGACGATGACTGAAGGATGATATAGATTGAAGATTGCTTATATTGATTGTAATAGTGGAATAAGCGGAGATATGCCGATAGGGGCGCTAATAGATGCAGGCGTACCCATTGACTATTTGAGAGGCGCTCTCGGAACATTCGTAAACAATGATTACCAAATAAGTAGTAGAATCGTAAACAATGGCGGTCTTGAGGCCGTGAAATTCGATGTTGAGGTTGATGATGAAGAATTCGTCAACCCTCGCAGTTTCGCGGACATTAGGGGAATAATAGAGGCCTCCCAATTAAAAGACTACATAAAAGAGAGCGGTGTACGAATATTTGAGCAACTGTTTAAAGCCGAATCAATAGTCCACGGCATAAGTTTTGACCATGTTCATCTCCATGAATTGGGTGCTGTTGATTGTATTATAGACATAATGGGGATTCTATTAGGTTTAGACTATCTCGGCATTGATAAGATAACAGCTTCGCCGGTGAATATAGGAAGCGGTACAGTAAAAACCTCTCACGGACTATTGCCTGTACCAGTCCCTGCTGTGTGCGAGCTGTTAAAGGGTGTACCGGTGTATTCGTCAGGGGTACAGATGGAACTGACAAATGAAAAA
>JYNY01000438.1 GCA_000954095.1 Candidatus Omnitrophus magneticus
GTGGAAATAAAAAGTATGATTCGTGGGTAGGGGTTTGGGGGGGTTGAATAATGTTGTTTGTTGCTGCTAGAATATTTTAGTATTTTATAATCTATGTGTAGAGTAGGGGGGGCGGAGGAGGGGGGGGGAAAAAAAAGAGGAAGGAGAAGAATGGAAGGAGGAGGGGGGAGGGGGGGGGAGGGGGGGGGAGGGGGGGGAGGGGGGGGAGGAAGGGGAAGGACATGGGCGGCAAAGAGAAAGGCCAGAATACGGAGGGTGTATTATTTATATCCTGCTGAGAAATTTAGCGGTTTCAAATATTCATTTTCTTCTAACCCTGCTTGGTCCATCTTCTCACCGACGTTAAAAGTATAATCAATAGTATAATCCAACTCTGTTA
>JYNY01000439.1 GCA_000954095.1 Candidatus Omnitrophus magneticus
CGTTTTTTAAGAATGATAAAAATATCCGGCGCTCTTTTAGCCGTCTATGTTGTTTTCCGCGGAGGCGGGACTCTTGGCGGAGTTTATAAACTAACACGCACTTTATCCATTCATAAAAACGCGCTTTCTTTTATTTTTCTCACGCTTCTAACCATGAATCTTGCTACTATGAATTATGGCGAAAAAGGGGAAAGAATTATTAACAAGATTTTTAATGTGCTGTATATCTTAGGTATTCTGCTTACTTTTTCACGACACGGTTATATATCCCGCGTGTTCATTTTATTTTTACATTTCACAAAAAAAGGTAAAAAAGGTTGTAGTGCTGTGACAGTAATATAGATGAGTCT
>JYNY01000440.1 GCA_000954095.1 Candidatus Omnitrophus magneticus
TTTTCGTGAAATCACTTTTTAATATTTTCTCCACTATTTCATTAGCTACCGCGTTAACCAGCCATGGCTGGCCTCCGGTTAATTCATAAATTCTATTTATCATTTCTTTAGAAAATACTTGCCCTGTATCTTTTGTGTGCTGGCTGTATAATTCTGTTATTTCTTCTTTTGTCCATGTCCCTAAAAGAATTGATTCAGCTTTGATATTAAAGGGCGAGCCTGAACCTAATGACGCTTCACTCGGACGGACTTTTGTTTTGTATTCACGAACATCTCTTAATCCCACAAGTGCCACGGTTGAAGGAAATCGTTTTGGTCTTATTTGAAATCCATTTCGTAACTGCCTAAGAATTGACACTAAAACATCGTCATATAATGAATCTATTTCATCCAATAATAAAACTATAGGTTTAGACTGTGCGCTTGCCCAGTCTATTAAATAATTTTCTAATGTTAATTTTTTTTTATACTTTTCCGGTTGAGGCGGACAATTCTTCTTATTAAGATATCCCGCGCTGGCATTATAAAGAGAATCAATTATTTTTCTGTTCCCAATTTCTTCAGTTATAGACCTATACCCCGCGGACTCGACAGAAAACACTACTGAAATATAATTTCCTTCTTTATTTAATCTATGTGCTAATTCATGTAAAAGCGTAGTCTTTCCTGTCTGCCTTGGCGCGTGGATTGTGAAGTATTGTTTTTTTTCAATAAGATCAAAAATGATTTTTTGGTTTCTTAGCGGGTCTATCATGTAATGCGTGTCAGGCATACAAAAACCTGTTGTATTAAAATATCGTTTACTTTTCATTTTAAAATTTCCTCCAAATAATTTTATAGATAAATATTTCTAGATTATAACAGATTGCAATGAAAAATAAAATAATAGAAAATATAGCGGTTCCACTCATTGTTAGCCCTCTAGCTCGTGGCAGTACGAGGTTATAACTTCTTACTAGGCGCTGTCGCAAAATGAAAAAAATATTTTTTATTTTTTTTAAGGTTACATTTCCACTATAGTAATTTCTTTATTCTGATGAGACAGAGTTTCCCATTTAACGCGCGTTTCCCATGGAATAATACTGGAAGGTTTTATCTCAAATAAAATAAGATATCCTTTTGTCATGCCGAGGGTGTCTAGATAGCGCGAAATTTGGTCTAGACCTTTTTGTTTAGTGGACGGGAGTCTATTTAATTTTAATTCTAAAACAAATTTATCGCCGTTAAATTCAATAAGAAGGTCTGTCCGTCCTGTACCAACTGCCATTTCGCGATTTATTTTGCCGCCGCCGTTTATTACTCTTTGCAGAAACGCCATTAAAAGTAAATGCGGTCCTGCTTCTTTATAATCAAATTTTTCAAGCCACATTTCAGAATTTTCACGATAAAACGCTTGAAACGCTTTTAATAATTTATCCATATCGAGTTTACCATTGGGTTTTATGTACCATTTAGTTTCGCCTTCTTCTTCAATACTATCCTGCAAATTTCTATTTAAAACTCTCGGAATTATTTCTCGGTATATTTCATTAGCTATTCTTATAGGTTTTGTCTCACTTATAATCCCTAAATCTCGGCAATATAGAAGCGAATCGTCATAGTTGTCAAACAAAACTCCGTCTCCATTTATAATAGCGCTTACTATATTTTTTACCCGCTCCTCTTTCAGTTTATCTATTAAACTATCTAAATGCGTGTCGCGTCTTTGTATTATATTTTCTTTCGCGGATTCAACATGATCTAGAGTTATTTTTTTTGTAAAATCTTCGTTTAATATTTTTACTACTATTTCTCTCGCTATAGCGTTTACCAGCCACGGCTGGCCTCCGGTTAATTCATAAATTCTATCTACTACTTCTTTTAAAAATATCTGCCCTGTATCTTTTGTGTGCTGACTGTATAATTCAGTTATTTCTTCTTTTGTGAATGTTCCCAAAAGAATTGATTCAGCTTTGATATTAAAGGGCGAGCCTGAGCCTAGAGACACTTCACTCGGACGAACTTTTGTTTTGTATTCCCGAACATCTCTTAATCCCACAAGCGCCACGGTTGAAGGAAATCGTTTTGGTCTTATTTGAAATCCATTTCGTAACTGCCTAAGAACTGACACTAAAACATCGTCATATAATGAATCTATTTCATCCAATAATAAAACTATTGGTTTAGTTTGAGAAATAGCCCAATCTATTAAGTAATTTTCTAATGTTAAATCTTTAGTATATTTTTCAGGCGGGATTGGACAATTTTTTTTATTGAGATATTGGCCGCTTGAACTGTAAAGAGAATTAATAATTTTTTTATTCGCGATTTCTTCAGTTATAGATCTATACCCCGCGGACTCTACGGAAAACACTACTGAAATATAATTTCCTTCTTTATTTAATCTATGCGCCAATTCATGTAAAAGTGTTGTTTTCCCAGTCTGCCTCGGCGCGTGGATTGTGAAGTATTGCGTCTTCTCTATTAAATCGAATATGATTTTTTGGTTGCGCAAAGGGTCAATCATATAATGTCTTTCAGGCATACAAAAACCAGTTGTATTAAAATATCGTTTACTTTTCATTTTTTAAAATCCTCCATATTCATTCCATGTTTATTTATAAATCAAACGATAAGCTATCTCACATTTCCACAACAGTAATTTTTTTATTCTGATGAGAAACATTTTCCCATTTAACGCGGGTTTCCCATGGAATAATACTGGAAGGTTTTATTTCAAATAAAATAAGATACCCTTTTGTCATGCCGAGTGTGTCAAGGTAGCGTGAAATTTGGTCGAGGCCATCTTCTTTACTATCGCTGTCTCTTTTTAATTTTAGTTCCAAAACAAAGGTATCGCCGGCGAATTCATTGGTTAAATCTGTTCGTCCTCGGCCAACCGCCATTTCACGATCAATTCTGCCGCCTCCATTGATTACTCTCTGCAAAAAGGCCATTAAAAGAAGCCCGTGTCCAGCTTCTTTATAATCAAATCTTTCTAGCCAATGTTCACTATTACGGCGATAAAATTTTTGAAACGCTTTTAATAGTTTATCCATATCAAGCTTAGCGTCAGGTTTTATGTAACAAGAAGTCATGCCTTCTTCTCTAATGTTTTCTTGCATAGAAAAGTTTAAAACTCTAGGAATTATTTCTCGGTATATTTCATTTGAAAAAATTATGTCATATTTTTCTTTGCGGATAATTCCTAAATCTATAACATACCTAAGATCATCATTGAAGTTGTCATACACAAGAGAATCGCCGTTTATAATAGCACTGACAATGTTTTTAACTCTGGGTTCTTTCAGTTTATCTAATAAACTATCTAAATGCGTGTCTCTGCGCGCGATTAGATTTTCTTTCGCCTCTTCCGCGTGAGCGAGTGTTATTTTTTTTGTGTAATCACTTTTTAATATTTTCTCCACTATTTCATTCGCTACCGCGTTTACCAGCCACGGCTGGCCTCCGGTTAATTCATAGATTCTATCTATTACTTTTTTTGAAAATATCTGCCCTGTATCTTTTGTGTGCTGACTGTATAATTCAGCTATTTCTTCTTTTGTCCATGTTCCTAAAAGAATTGATTCCGCTTTTATATTAAAGGGCGAACCGGAGCCTAGAGACACTTCACTCGGACGGACTTTTGTTTTATATTCCCGAACATCTCTTAATCCCACTAAAGCTATGGTTGATGGAAAATGTTTTGGCCTTCCTTGAAAACCATTACGTAGTTGTCTTAGCACTGATACTAATACGTCATCATATAACGAATCTATTTCGTCTAATAATAAAACTATTGGTTTTTTTTGAGAACCCGCCCAATTATTTAAATAAGTCTGTAAAGAACACTTTTCATCTGCTAGCGACTTTTTCGGCCATAACTCCTTAGAAATAAATAACTCGCATGATTCATAAAGAGAATTTATTATTTTTAAATTCGCGGTTTCTTCAGTTATAGACCGATACCCCGCGGACTCTACCGAAAACACTACTGAAATATAATTTCCTTCTTTATTTAATCTATGCGCTAATTCATGTAAAAGCGTAGTCTTTCCTGTCTGCCTTGGCGCGTGGATTGTGAAGTACTGCGTCTTCTCTATTAAATCGAATATGATTTTTTGGTTGCGCAAAGGGTCAACCATATAATGTCTTTCAGGCATACAAAAACCAGTTGTATTAAAATATCGTTTACTTTTCATTTTAAAATTTCCTCCAATTTTATTTTTATTTATAAATCAAACAACAAGTTGTCTCACATTTCCACGATAGTAATATTTTTATTCTGATGAGAAATATCTTCCCATTTAACGCGGGTTTCCCATGGAATAATACTGGAAGGTTTTATTTCAAATAAAATAAGATATCCTTTAGTCATGCCGAGGGTGTCTAGATAGCGGGAGATTTGATCTAAGCCTTTTTGTCTCGCGGACGGCATTCTTTTTAACTTTAATTCTAAAACAAATTTATCTCCGTTAAATTCTATAAGTAAATCAGTTCGTCCTGTTCCAACTGCCATTTCGCGATTTATCCTGCCGCCGCCGTTTATTACTCTCTGCAAAAACGCCATTAAAAGTAAATGCGGGCCTGCTTCTTTATAATCAAATCTTTCAAGCCAAACTTCAGAATTTTCACTGTAAAATTCTTGAAAAGCTTTTAATAATTTATCCATATCAAGTTTACCGTTGGATTTTATATACCATTTAGTTTCGCCTTCTTCTTCAATACTATCCTGCAAATTTCTATTTAAAACTCTCGGAATTATTTCTCGGTATATTTCATTAGCTATTCTTATAGGTTTTGTTTCGCTTATAATCCCTAAATCTCGGCAATATAGAAGCGAATCGTCATAGTTGTCAAACAAAACTCCGTCTCCATTTATAATAGCGCTTACTATATTTTTTACCCGCTCCTCTTTCAGTTTATCTATTAAACTATCTAAATGCGTGTCGCGTCTTTGTATTATATTTTCTTTCGCGGATTCAACATGATCTAGAGTTATTTTTTTTGTAAAATCTTCGTTTAATATTTTTACTACTATTTCTCTCGCTATAGCGTTTACCAGCCACGGCTGGCCTCCGGTTAATTCATAAATTCTAT
>JYNY01000441.1 GCA_000954095.1 Candidatus Omnitrophus magneticus
ATTACTTGACGCTTGTTAAAGAAAATGGAGAAACATTTACGTTTAATCTAGCGTCAAAGGAAGAAAGAGAGGTTTATCTTAAAAGAACAGGCATGGCCAAATTGCAGGAAGAGCTTAAGAATTTAGGCGCTCTTGACATAATAAAAGAAATTGAAACGGATGTTTTATATCGCGCCAGTAATTACATGTTTCAACAACATTTAGAATTTTTTGATAAATTAGTTTCTATTTCCGGTAAGAATACAGAACATTATCATTTTTATTTCATTCATTTTATATATCCATCTTAAACCTTTTATTCCTCTTTTTGAATAACGTTATGTTTTTCATTTTTCAATCTTCACTCCTAAATTTTCTTATAAATAAACAATTATTTCTAATGGTGACGCGCAGTATAGGCATAAAAAACAATCCGGCGGAGCAGGCCAGTTCGCGG
>JYNY01000442.1 GCA_000954095.1 Candidatus Omnitrophus magneticus
ACAAAAACAAGAAAGATCTTAAATATTTATGTTTTTTAATATTTTGCCAATTGCTTCAGACACAAAAAAGTTGACAGTCTCATAATAATATTCCTTCGGAGCCTTTCTGAAGCAGTGGCCGGGTAGTTTGGCCACAAGAATCCTGTTGGCTTTTTCCCAGAGTTTTTCATCAATAATTGCTTCGTGATTTCCTTTGTGTATCTCATCCGCGTAATTGAGATACCCCTTGTAAAAAGGATTTTTGATGATTGCACCCAGCGATTGTTTGCGCCAGTCTTTTCCCTGCGGGCTTTTTAATCCCATCCGGTCTAATTCCTGGGCTATTTTACAGAGCGATTTATTTTCAGCGGCCATTTCCCAAATTATTTTCAGCTTTGGAGCCACGTCTTCATTCACAACGACCTTGTGCGGTTGCTTGCCGTTGGGGAGCGGATCGCCGTTATTGACGAGCTTATACCCATACGGCAGAAAACCGCCGACCCATTTTCCTTGACGCACGCGGGCGATGGCAGAGGCTTTGACACGTTCGCCGGTCAGTTCGCGCTCAAAAGCGGAAAGCAATCCTAGAATGCCGATAACCACCCTGCCGATGGCAGTAGAGCTGTCGAGGATTGTGCATT
>JYNY01000448.1 GCA_000954095.1 Candidatus Omnitrophus magneticus
GTTATCTTTCAAGTATTTATTTTGATGCGGGGAAATGGAAATGGAAAGGGAAGGAGAAGGGGGTTGTGTTTAGGGCTGAAATTTTAGTACAATAACACCATTTTATGGTTCAAGAAAAATGACGGAAGCGTTAAGAGAGAAAAAGCACGAAATAAATAGAAAAAGAGTACAACGGTTAATGAGAAACATGGGGATAGAAGCTATATATCCAAATTATTTTTTGCAAGTTATTTTTATTAAACAAGGGGTCAAATAAAACATATATGAATTTTGTTCGACATGGCTCAAAACACTGTAGCGCTCTGTAATGAGCCATGCCGAATATAGTTCAGCAGTTTTGCTAAAACACAGGTGTAGGGAGCTGTCCCCATCCTGTTTTTTTTAAGGTCTTTGACCGTAACATTACTTAAGGTGTGGACATTCAAGTCTACTGTAAAATAAGATATTTGTCTATTGTTTGTGGTAAGAGGTTTGACATTTGCCAAGTTACTATCTGTTGAAAAAAACATTAGGTAAATATAGAGAAACCATAACTATAAAGAAGAAAGCCACTAATTTTTCTCAATGGCTTTCTTTATATTTTCCCTTTATTTTTCCTTAGTTTTTTCAAGTGTCTTGTCAAGGATATTGCCCAAAGTTACGTCTTTCTTTTTG
>JYNY01000443.1 GCA_000954095.1 Candidatus Omnitrophus magneticus
CCAAGAGAAGAAATTAATGAAAAATGCTTGAAAAAAACTTTAAAGAAAAAATTATACAAATCTTCAGCGAAGGCATAAACCAATATTTCGCGGAAGAGTCCGCTTGTCGTTCGGATATTTCTTCTTCTCTTATTTCCCTCGATGCCCTAAAAGAAAAACGGCATGGGGATTTCTCTTCCAATATCGCTATGGTTTTAGCAAAACAAGTAAAAGCAAATCCTGTCATTTTAGCTCAACATATCAGTGAAAAAATAAAAAAAATATTTAATCAGAGAAGCGACATTAATTCTTTTATCGACGGTATTGAAGTAAAAGGCGCGTTTATTAATCTTTGGCTTTCTGATAAATATTATGAAAATATTCTTTTGGAAATATTTAAGAATAAAGAAAAGTTTGGGCAGAATAGCGACTTTGGCGGGAAGAGAGTTAATATAGAATTTGTTTCAGCGAATCCTACAGGACCTCTTACGATTGCGCACGCGAGACAAGCCGCGATAGGCGATGCTTTAGCGCGAATATTAAAATTTAATGGATATGACGTGACAACAGAATATTATCTTAATGACTGCGGCAGGCAGATTAATATGCTGGGAAAGTCGCTAGAAATTAGGTATAGGAATTTATGCGGGAAAGAGGATAGTTTGCCGGAGGACGGGTATGTCGGGGAATATGTTATTGATATTGCTAAAGAAATAAAAGAAAAACACGGGGAAATGTTTTTAGAAGAAACAGAAAAAACTAGTAATTTTTTTAGAAAATACGCAGTAGAAAGCATAATGAATCTTATTAGAAAAGACCTTGAAGATTTTAGGGTTCATTTTGATGTATGGACAAGCCAAGCAGAATTTGAGGAAAGAAAAATTGTCGAACGCACTTTAGAAGAGCTGGAAAAAGCCGGCTATCTTTATGAACAAGACGGAGCTAAATGGTTTAAGTCAACGGCATTTGGAGATGATAAGGATCGGGTTGTTCGTAAAAGCGATGGTTCGTATACATATTTAGCGCCGGATATAGCGTATCATAAAGATAAATATTTACGGAAGTTTGAGAAAATTATTGACTTGTTAGGGCCGGATCATCATGGATATATAAACAGAATGAAAGCGGCTGTTTCTGCTATGGGATATGATAAATCCTCTATAGATATTCTTATAGTTCAGTTGGCTACACTGCTTCGAAATGGTGTAGCGGTTTCCATGTCTACACGTAGAGCGGAATTTATTTCTTTAAGGGAAATCATTGAGGAGATTGGCGTTGATGTGGCGCGGTTGATTTTTTTAATGAGAAGGCGGGACAGCCATCTTGATTTCGAGTTTGAGGTTGCTAAAAAAGAAGCGACTGACAGAAAGGATTGTACC
>JYNY01000444.1 GCA_000954095.1 Candidatus Omnitrophus magneticus
AATATGGGCATGTGTATTTATGCCTATTTCCTTGGTTAATTTAAATCCTTCTTTTACTTTTTCTATCGTAATATCTTTTTTTATCCTGTTTAGTATTTCCTGAGAGCCTGTTTCCACACCGATCTTTAGCGTATGACAGCCTGCTCTCTTCATTAACTCCAAATCTTTCTTATCAAAGGTTCCTATCTTTGCGCTGCACAACCATGTTATGTCCATTTTTTCATCTATCATGGCTGTATAAATCTCTATGTTTCTCTTTCTGAAGGTAGTAAACATCTCATCTCTTAGATAAACTTCTTTTACACCCTCATTAAGATGTTTTCTGAAGCCTTTTAAGACGTTTTCTGCAGAGCGTCCTCTAAGCTCCTTGCCTACATTTATGCCTGAGTTCTGTCTTGAAAGCGAATCTGTTGATTTTTTGATACGTAGAGAGGCAGAATTTGCCTTAAGGGACTTCCTGAATTATTATACAAAAGATGATAGCGGAAAATGGAAGGATGTCAAAGGTATAGGTTATAAAGAAAACGGCATCAAGAAGGTAAATGAGTTTTATCCTTTTATAGAAAATCTCGATGAACTACCCTTTGCAGACTGGAGTTTGTTGAAAGGAAAGAACAAATATTTTAATCCAAGCATCAAACGTTACCCTTATGTTACGGATCTTACAACAAGAGGCTGTCCGAGTAAGTGTATATTTTGTATGTCTCCGGCTTTTTATGGCAAGGAGGTTAGAGGACGC
>JYNY01000445.1 GCA_000954095.1 Candidatus Omnitrophus magneticus
TTAGCTTGATATTTTTCTTGATATTCTGTTTCGGAATAAAGTTTATATTTTGGATCAATCCTGTCCGATAAAACTATTTCACCAAAAAACTAGTTGAAATTCCTTAATTTTAAAATCAGAAATTCTGGCTGGTGTTGCGCTTAACAGATCTATCAATGTCAACCTTGATAATAATGCTTCTTTTATTATCCTATGCAAATAAAATAACGATTTTTCATATTTAGATTGGTATTTTATATATGTCAAAAGTAAATAATATATCATCGCTATCCAGACTTGACTCATCACCGCATTTTTACTTGTTCCCAAAAATGTTTTTATTTGTAAATTCTGTTTTATCCATCTAAAAAATATTTCTATTTGCCATCTTGTTTTATATATTTGTACGATCGTTTTAGCTGACAGTTTAAAATTGTTGGTAACAAAACTAACTACTTCGTCACTTTTTTCATCTAAAAATCTTATCATTCTTAAATTCTTTTCATATTTTTTATTTTCTAGTTTTATTTTTTCATCAGACAATATCCCGTCTTTCATTGCCTCTAGTATGGTGCGTCTTAAATAAGTTTACTTATAGCTTTACTTAGCAAAAGGATTCTACTATAATGTTGCTTGATGAAAAAAGCAGAACCTATTCAATTATCATCCGAAGAGCGCTCAACACTAAACGTTTGGGCAAACGGACGGAAATTTCCGTTACGTATGACTCAACGCGCTCAGATTAT
>JYNY01000446.1 GCA_000954095.1 Candidatus Omnitrophus magneticus
CAATCCTGTCCGGTAAACGTCTAAAAAAATAAAGGGAATCACTCCAAAAATGTTAAAATGGGTAAAATGGAAACACGCTAAAACGCCCATAAAACAAGGAGGATTCCCTATATGGCTAATTATAGCACGGTTTTTAATCAACTTTTAGCATTAATTCCGCGATATCATTTTGAACGTTTTGTAAATTCTTTTAATGGCGACCGTTATGTTAAGACTCTTAAATTCTGGAACCAGCTTGGAT
>JYNY01000447.1 GCA_000954095.1 Candidatus Omnitrophus magneticus
GGATCGTTTTAATTTTAGCTAATATATTTTTCTTCTGGACTCTTTCATTCATACCGAATATCCGTAAAGAATTTGTTACAGTTCCCGCACCTGACTCTTATTTTTCACAAAGTTATCCCTGCTTATTGACTCTTTTTTATTTAGTGTGACAATCTAAAAACTTGTCACACTTCACATGGATCTGTCATGGCGGAAACAGCGGTTATCAATCACAAGAAACGTAAAAAGAGCCTGGGAAGCGTACAGTGAGGAGAAGCCTATCGCGATAAAGCTTGCCATCCCAAGAATCATAACATAAGGATATGCCTCCGGCGCGATATTCGCC
>JYNY01000449.1 GCA_000954095.1 Candidatus Omnitrophus magneticus
TATCGCTATGGAATTTTCTTGCGCCTTGGGTATGGAATTTATTTTAGCCTTCGTCAACACAGGCAATAAGAATGTCTTTAATGCCTCGGTTTTTAAGTTCGTTCATTATGGTAAGCCAAAAATGAGCGCCTTCATTTTCACCAACCCAAAGGCCGAGAACCTCTTTTTTACCGGTGAGATCAATACCAAGTGCGGTGTAAGCGGCTTTTGAAATAATTTTACCATTTTCCATGACTTTATAATGAATGGCATCAAAAAAGACTATAGGATAATTTTCTTGAAGAGGTCGAGCTTGCCAATCAGAAGCAATCGGAAGGATTCTATCAGTTATTTGAGAAATCATAGAAGGAGATACGTCAACACCATAGTGGTCTTTAAGGTGTTCTTGAATATCTCTGGTGGTGATGCCCTTAGCATACATAGAAATTATTTTCTGATCGAAATCTGAAATATCTTTTTGATATTTTTTAACGAGTTGCGGTTCAAAATCTCCGTTGCGATCACGCGGAGTTGAGATTTCGAGATTTCCAAAATTAGAGATTACATTTTTAGAAGTTTTACCATTACGGCTATCGCCAGAATTTTTTACGGACGAAGAATATTTTTCATATCCGAGATGATGGGATAATTCAGC
>JYNY01000450.1 GCA_000954095.1 Candidatus Omnitrophus magneticus
ACCGAACGGCAAGAGTTAGTCGCTGTATTAAACGCCAAAATGAATAAAACTGATTTAGAAGAACTAGTAAAAAAATCAGTAGAATTTAAAGAAGAAAAAATCTCAGCATCCGGATTTCATCTATATTTGGCGGTATTAGCTGAAAAATATTCTATCAATATAAATGATTATACCAACCTCGCGAGATTCACAAAATATATTTCAGGATATGACCGATTAAATATTTTTATGCTGTATCAGGAAATAGAAAGATTGGAAAATTCTGTCAGAGAAAAAATTTATAGAACAAAAGACGAAGAGGCGTTATATGAGACAGTCGTTCTAATCTATATGCTTAAAAGGCTGTACAGCATGGAACTTACAAACGGAGATTATAGCGTAATAGAAAAAAATATGGCGTTTTATAACGCGGAAAAAATAAGTTTATTTTTAAAAGATGAGTGCGCGAAATACGGTATTGCGATGGAAGAAGGATATGATATTGGTGAAATCTTAAGCGGAATTTCCGGCGCAATAGAATTTTATAAAACAGCTGTCGAGCGCGACAGTGCTATGATAAAAAATACAGTAGAGAGAATGACCAAAGAAAACAGGCGCGTTTCTGCGCTGGTAACAGGCGGATATCACACAGAGGGTTTAACAAAACTCATGAAAGAAAACGCTCTTTCATATTTAGTAATCGTGCCAAAATTCGAGGCAGGAAAAGAAAGACCGTATGTGGCGGTATTAACAAACAAGGTAAAACCGTATGAAAAATTATTAGAGACAGGAAAATATAATATCGCTGTAAGAGCGTATTTTGCTGATGGAGATATCGCGCGAGTAAGAGAAATAGTGGCGTTAAATTTAGGCGGAGCGCGATTAGACGCGAAAAGAATAGAAGGAATTATTGCTACATGGAAAACCGCGTATAACGTTGTATACAACAATGCCACGGAAGAACAACGGGCAGGCAGACTCCCCTCTTCAGCATTTGATACTATGCTGGACAATGTAAAGGTAGAGAAAAAAGGCGACACAGCGTCAATTGTATTTACAACCGGTGCTGGCGAAATATTACTACAGGTTCAAAAAACTAAAGACGGCGGATGTGAACTAATAACGCCAAAAACACCGAAAGATAAGAGTGCTTCAACAATAAAAACAACGATTGAAAAACAAGAACTCGATAAACAATTAATTGAACAACTAATAAAACAATTTGAAAGCAAAAGCGATGTAACACAGGAAGATATCTTAGATAAACTCCGTGCAAAAAATATTGATACTACTACCATATCCCCTGCTTTAGAAAAATTTATAGAACAAGTGTTACTAGCATTGGCGGATAAAAAAGTAGAGAAAATAATCACGAAAAAATTAGAAATTCTAATAAGTATTTCACAAGAAAAAGAAAAAATAAATAGTACTCAATCCCAACAGGAGCAAGAAAAACCTAAAAAAATAGAAGAAGATGTTAAATTAAAATCAAGCGAATCCGGCTTCAGCCGTATTGGGGTAATACTCACGATAGCGGGAATATTGGGTATTGTGGGTATAGGAGCTATTGCGATAAAAGCGGGATTAGATATAGTTCTAGGACTCGGCGCGATAGGCGGAGTGGTTGGATTAGGATATATCGCGATAAAATATTTTAAGAAAAAACTCGGGATTGGCGCGATGTTATTGGGAATGTTTGGAACAATCATGTCACCGGTAATTCCTACTCAAATAAATCCCGCGGTAAAAATAGTCGAAGCTGTGGATAATGATGTAATTGAAATCACAAAAGATATGTGCCGTGTTCAAGGGCAGGAAATATTCTGCGATTATAAAGGAGATTTAACAGGATATATTCTCCAAGCGGAATTTAACGGCAATGTCACGGAACAAGTTCAATTATGGTTAAAAAACGGTGATTGGGCGAATGTGTACGCGTATCCTAAACAAGTAACCGGCGGAAAGGTTGCGTTTGATCCCGCGAAAGATAAAAGGAACGTGGATGACTTTAATGATTCTAGTAGTATTGCCGCTATTGGATTTAAAGTATGGAAGGATGGAAAAGGTGTATCGGCTAAAGATTTATATGAAAATTTAAAAGGATTTAAATTAGTGAAAGCCGGCGCAGGGGAAGTATCGAAAACAATAGAAGAAGTAGTTAGCCCAAAAAATGTAGCGCCTGCGGTAACGAAAGAAGCCAAGAAGCCAAGTAAAAAAACTGGCGAAACAATATCTTTATCAAACTGTAAAATTCAGGGACAAGAAATATTCTGCGATTATAAAGGCGGGAATTTAACAGGGAAAGAAATAGTTATAGAGTTTGAGACAGGAACGAATGTAACCGCGCAAGTATTTGTAAAAGATACTAATTGGGCGAATATATATTCGACACAATTAAGTCCTAAGAATAATGTTATAAAATTTAATCCCACGACAGGACAAAAAGATGTATCGGATTTTGATGACTTAAGTAAGACGAACGCAATTGGGCTAAAAATATGGAATGATAACGCTAGCGATATATTATCTAAAATTAAAAGTATAACAATAGTTCCATCATCTGAATCCGGCTTCAGCCGTCTTGGAGTAATACTCACGACAGCGGGAGTATTGGGTTAGGCGCGGTTGCGATAAAAATGGGGTTTGAGATAGTGCTTGGACTCGGCGCGCTTGGAGCAGTGGTTGGAGTGGGATATATCGCGATAAAATATTTTAAGAAAAAACTCGGGATTGGCGCGATGTTATTGGGAATGTTTGGAACAATCATGTCACCGGTAATTCCTACTCAAATAAATCCCGCGGTAAAAATAGTCGAAGCTCAAATACCTTTGGAAAGTTTAGCGTATGATAAAAATCCTGAGGTAAGACTGTTTTCTGCCAAGAATCCTAATACGCCTAAAGAAACTTTGGCAAAATTGGCGAATGATAAAAATTCTGATATAAGAGAGGCTGTTGCCATGAATCCTAATACGTCTAAAGAAACTTTGGCAATGTTGGCTAAGGATAAACATCCTTTTGTAAGATCGGCTGTTGCTAAGAATCCTAATACGCCTAAAGAAACTTTGGCAATGTTGGCGAATCTTAAGACGTATCAAGAAACTTTGGCAAAATTGGCGATGGATGAAAATCATTTTGTAAGAATTTCTGTTGCTAAGAATCCTAATACGCCTAAAGAAACTTTGGCAATGTTGGCTAAGGATAAACATCCTTTTGTAAGATCGGCTGTTGCTAAGAATCCTCTGATAATCGCAAGAATCCTTGAATTACTGTATGAAGATGTTCTTAGAGAAGAGGCTGTTGCCATGAATCCTAATGCGTCTGAAGGAATTTTTAAAAAAGTTGTTATATCGTTTAGTATTTTGGCCATTTTTATTGGCATTATTTTTTATAAGAAGTTTTTAAAAACAAAAAAAGACAAGAAAGAGTCTCCGAAATCAAAATCATCTGAATCCGGCTGAAGAATTTTCAG
>JYNY01000451.1 GCA_000954095.1 Candidatus Omnitrophus magneticus
TAGAATTAAAAGAGTTCCTTTATTCACCTCTTACATTAAAAATTGGTCGTCAGGAACTTTGGTTTGGTAAAGGATTTATCGTTGGTGCTAACTTACAAGATCCAGATGGTAATTTAGTCCCAAGAGAATATACAGAGATTAAATCTTTTGAAGGGCTGCGCGATAATTTAGATTATGACAGTGGGAGAAGTGTACAACAAATTGGATAGAAAATTTGAATGATTCTATAAAACGGACCACTAAAATACGAAGAAGTTTTCCAACAGAAGACAGCGCGTTAAATCTAGTAAGCTACGCGTGTATGGAACGTGAAGAAAAAAGATATAAATACCCTGT
>JYNY01000452.1 GCA_000954095.1 Candidatus Omnitrophus magneticus
AGACGCAAGGGAAAACGTTGGGAGACTATTGGCTGAATAATCATAACCATAAATTCATCTACTTGGGTTCAGGACTTGAAGGTTCGCCGGTTCCCGAAATCCCGGGCGGAATGGGCTTAGCGCTACTATTTGGGTTTGGGTTGAGTTATTTTAAAAGAAAAGCCTTATTAAGAAATGCCTGTAAAAAAGTATTTTTATTAGTTTTTATCATGATCTCTTTTTTCGCAGTGCCTTCTTTTGCATGGGTAGAATGGAATAATCATTACTATGAAGTTTTTTCTTATCCCTCCAATGCGTGGACATGGGGTAATGCTAGATCATTTGCTCAAACATATCTCGGAGGAGATCTTGCTTGTGTGACAAGTTCTAGTGAAAAAGATTTTTTAGTAAATACATTTGGAAGCGGTATATCCCAAACTTTTATAGGTGGATATCAACCTGCTGGTTCGGCCGAACCTTATGGCAGTTGGACATGGGTATCAGGAGAGTCATGGTCATATACTAATTGGGCTACTGGTCTTAATCGTGCTAATCCTAACGAACCTAATAATGGCGATGGTAGCTATGAGGAAGATGTTTTAGTATTTATCAATCAATCATTGGCGCCATTAGGGACATGGTCGGATATACGAGACTCACAAACTAGAGGCGCAGTCGTTGAACGTCAACCAGAAAGATGCCCGACTATCTGGCAATATATTTGGAATGGAGATAGCACCATATCGGAAAGTTGGGATTTTCCTGATACGGATTCTTTGTATAGTAGCGTAGCTGTTTCACATAGTAGTACTATTGTTGATGGTAGAAGATGGTATTACACATCGAGAAATTTTGGGACAACCGGCTGGTGGGGAAGCGGTCAAGGCGCTAGTGCTAGTTGGACAGATAGTTATGGATTTAAACATTTATACTATGGCAGTTCAAGCGGGATGACTACATTTGATCGTAGTGTGCAATGGGAATATATCGCGAACGCGGATAGATTCGGATCTTTCGCAGGAACAGTAGATTGGAATTTAGGAGAGACAGATACATTAACAGGGCTTAGTAGTTCCGGGGCATCAGCAAGTGTTGACAGTGTACCATGGCGATACATGGGAAAAAATTATAATGCAACCGGCTGGTGGGGATCTGGGCAAGGAGAAAGCGCGGCATGGACAGATTCATATGGATTTAGACATATCAATCTTGTAGGGAGTACACGAGGTATAAGTGATTTTAATAGATCAAGTCAATGGGAATACATAGCAAACGCAGATAGAATAGGTACATTTGCGGGAACAGTTGATTGGACATTAGGAGAAACCGATACACTTACATCAGTTGATACAAATGGCGAATCAGCAAGTGTAGACGGCGTAGCATGGAAATACATGAGTAAGAATTATAATGCAACAGGTTGGTGGGGTGCGGGGCAGAGTGAAGGCACGTCATGGACAGACTCATACGGATTTAAACATATCAATCTTGTAGGGAGTACACGCGGTATCAGTAATTTTGATAGGTCAAGCCAATGGGAATATGTTGCAAATGCGGATAAAGTGGGTACATTTGCTGGGTTAGTTGATTGGGACTTATCGCAGACAGATACACTTACAGCCGTTGATACAAATGGAGAATCCGCAAATGTAGACGGCGTAGCATGGAAATACATGAATAAAAATTATAATAACACAGGCTGGTGGGGCTCAGGACAAAGTGAAGGCGCGTCATGGACAGATTCATATGGATTTAAACATATCAATATACAGGCAAATACCTACGGTATAAGTAATTTTGATAGATCAGTCCAATGGGGATATGTAGCAAACGCGGATAGAATTGGGCCATACGCTAGTTCAGTTGATTGGGACTTAACGCAGACAGATACTCTTACAGGACTTGATACAACCGGAGAAACAGCGAGTGTGGACAGCGTAGCATGGAAATACATGAATAAAAATTATAATAACGCAGGTTGGTGGGGCACTGGAGAAACAGAAGGTACGTCATGGACAGACTCATATGGATTTAAACATATCAATATGCTCGCAAATACGCGTGGTATAAGTAAC
The DNA here is from genome assembly GCA_000954095.1 of Candidatus Omnitrophus magneticus. Classification (GTDB taxonomy): domain Bacteria; phylum Omnitrophota; class Gorgyraeia; order Tantalellales; family Tantalellaceae; genus Omnitrophus_A; species Omnitrophus_A magneticus. The sequence continues at coordinate 2,055 of JYNY01000452.1, forward strand.
TTTGATAGGTCTATTCAATGGGAATACATAGCAAACGCAGATGTGAATGGGACATTCGGTAGTGTGGACTGGAATTTATCCGAAGTAGACGCAATGGTAGCGCTTGATACAGCAGGCGAAAGCACGAATGTTGATGGAACCGTATGGCGTTATATGAATAAGAATTATTCAAATAACGGATTCTGGGGATTAGGAGAAACTGTTGGAAACGGTTGGACAGATAAATATGGATATAAACATATTTATTTAGATAATGGGACGCGCGGCATATCAACATTTGATAAAGATATAACATGGGAAAGAATCGGGAAAGCCGGATACAGCGCGGACTTTAGCGAAACGTTTAATGAAGATTGGACAAAAGAAGAAGTACAAATTTTATATAACTTATATCAATCCCAAACTGGAATGGTTAAAATTAATGGATTTAAATGGAAATACACAGGAGAAGATTTTTCCACGACACAAGGGAAAACATTGGGAGATTATTGGACATACGGTACAAGAAAATATATTTATTTAGGTTCGGGGCTTGAAGGTTTTACAACACCTGAAATCCCGGGCGGAATGACCCTCGCGCTACTATTTGGGTTGGGAGTGAGTTATTTAAGACGGATGAAGAAGTAGAGTATATATCGTAACTACCTTAAAACAATCCTGTCCGATAAAACTATTTCACCAAAAAACTAGTTGAAATTCCTTAATTTTAAAATCAGAAATTCTGGCTGGTGTTGCGCTTAACAGATCTATCAATGTCAACCTTGATAATAATGCTTCTTTTATTATCCTATGCAAATAAAATAACGATTTTTCATATTTAGATTGGTATTTTATATATGTCAAAAGTAAATAATATATCATCGCTATCCAGACTTGACTCATCACCGCATTTTTACTTGTTCCCAAAAATGTTTTTATTTGTAAATTCTGTTTTATCCATCTAAAAAATATTTCTATTTGCCATCTTGTTTTATATATTTGTACGATCGTTTTAGCTGACAGTTTAAAATTGTTGGTAACAAAACTAACTACTTCGTCACTTTTTTCATCTAAAAATCTTATCATTCTTAAATTCTTTTCATATTTTTTATTTTCTAGTTTTATTTTTTCATCAGACAATATCCCGTCTTTCATTGCCTCTAGATGCTGTCCGAGAACTGTATATTTTAGATTGTTTTTTAATTTAGTCACAAAATAACTCTTAGAAAAGTCAATATTACTCCATAGTTCAAGGTCTGTATACGCACGGTCAAAACAATATATGCTGTCCGGTTTAATATTTAATTTATCCTTAGCTATTCTTATATCAGAAATATTCCCTTCAGTTATCACTG
>JYNY01000453.1 GCA_000954095.1 Candidatus Omnitrophus magneticus
TATTTATCGCGTCTCCTCCTTTACTCGCTCAACTTATTTATCATGAATGTGTCCCTGAATACGGCTCTATTACTGATCCTAATAGAAACGAACATCGGCTAATTTATTCTGAACTTCAAACCGCGATTTTCGGAAAAGACGCTGTCCAAGATTTACGCGACGAACTCAGGATTTATATTCAAGAATCGCTGACTTTAAATTTTCAACAATTTAAAGACGCGAAAAAAGGCGAAGATAAATATGATTTTAATATTGTTCAGCATATTATTAACCCTGCTGGAAAACCTGTTCATGCCTCGGCAATGTCTCCAAAATCCGCTCCATATGCGCCCATTATAGTCGCCGCGGGGAAAGACCTTAATGTCCGGTTATATAAAGTCGGAGAAGAAAAACCATTTCAAGAATTTGATGAACATATTTTTTATAACACCAAACCTGACGGCACTATTATAAAAGAATACATAAATTATAACGCTGATTGGGGTATGATAAATATGGTTGATTTTTCTTTTGACGGGCTTGAACTTCTTATTGCTTTAGGGGAATATAAAAAAAGTAAAATTACTCTTTGGGAATATAATCCCACCACAAAGAAATTTTCTGATACGCCTAAACAAACTATTTTAAATCCTGATAATGATACTGTTTCAGCAAAATTTTCCCCAGATAAAAGTTATATCGCGCTAGGCAGTATTGGCGGAAAAATCAGGATTTATAACCGTAATAACGATGGATTCTATGAATTCTCGCAAATACTTCATCAAGGAACTCTTGATATTTATAAATTTAGAGATAGAAATTTAAACTATGACGAAATCTTTCCTAAACTTTTAGAACATGGATATGTTGACAAAAACTGTAGAAACACTGAGACTTACACGATATTGGAAAATAATATCCTAAATCAACTCCAGCATTATACATCTCAAGAAAGAAAGAAACTTTCTAAACTCTTTAAAGAATTCACAGGAACGCCTTATGTAATTACATTCTCTCTTGACGGTAAATCTCTGTTTGTCGGCGCAGGGCATAAGGTTTGTATTTATGAGTTCGACGAATATTATCAAAAATTTCCGCTCGACCCGAATTGGACTATTTCTCTTCAATACGGGCCTGTGACTTGTATTGATTTTCTCCCTGATTCTTCTCCTTATGGCGAAACTCTTCTTGTTTCTTCTCCCGGCGGTTTACATTTTTTTACTCATGATGGAACCTTTAAAAATATCCATCTTCAACAAATGCTGAATGGCGAGTCAGGAATGTTTGAAGATATGATTATTTCCCAAGACGGTAAAGTTATACTTGGTTCTGGGGGAGGAGCATATTTTGATAGATATGTCCATTTAGAAAACTACGGATATATGCTTGATAAAGTCTACCAAATAAAATCATTTTCTATTACAAAATCTGAACATTTTTATCCGCCTTGCCAATTTTTAGAATCTGGCGGAAATATTCTATACAATACCCAAAGCGGAAAAGGTAACGCGACTTTATATGAATACAAAAACTGCCCGAAAGAAACTCCTTTAACAGACCAACTTCCTAACCTTGACTTCACTTTCCCTGAAACTACTCTTGAATATCACGCGGAATTTTTTAATAGATACCCCCGCCTTTACAGGCGGGGTTCTTTTTCAGAATTCAAACTTCGTT
>JYNY01000454.1 GCA_000954095.1 Candidatus Omnitrophus magneticus
CGCAGAAGGTTTAAAGACGGTAAAGAACATCGTTATTTCAGCATTGTTGAAAGTAGTAGAACTCGCCGCGGAGTAATAAAACGACAAGTTCTTTATTTGGGAGAAATGAAGGATTCTCAAGAAGCGGCATGGTGTAAAGCTTTAGAAGGATTTGATAAAAGCGATAAGACATATCGCCAGTTATCAATTTTCCCGGATGATATAAATCCGACTGATAAAGTTACTAATCAAATACAGATAACGCTGGACAATTTTATTTGAGAAACGCGAGAATAGAGCCGTTCGGTTCATTAAGCAGGCTTA
>JYNY01000455.1 GCA_000954095.1 Candidatus Omnitrophus magneticus
TAATCCTGTCCGGTAAACGTCTAAAAAAATAAAGGGAATCACTCCAAAAATGTTAAAATGGGTAAAATGGAAACACGCTAAAACGCCCATAAAACAAGGAGGATTCCCTATATGGCTAATTATAGCACGGTTTTTAATCAACTTTTAGCATTAATTCCGCGATATCATTTTGAACGTTTTGTAAATTCTTTTAATGGCGACCGTTATGTTAAGACTCTTAAATTCTGGAACCAGCTTGGATCTTTACTATACGCGCAAGCCTCCGGGAAAAAATCTTTGAGAGAAATTGTAAATGGACTAGAAATAAATAATTCTAAGTTATACCATTTAGGATTATCGCCTGTTAAACGTTCTACGTTAGCAGATGCGAATAAAATAAGAAGTTATCAAATTTATGAATCATTATTTTACAAGATACTTTCCCAATGCAAAGATTTAACTCCGAAACATAAATTTCGTTTTAAGAATCCGCTATATACGATTGACGCTTCCACAATTGATGTATGTCTGGCTACATTTTCATGGGCGAAATTCAGAACTAAAAAAGGCGCTGTAAAAATACACTGCTTATTTGATCATTCAGGAGATATTCCCGATTTTGCAGTGATAACTGAAGGGAATATTTCTGATATAAGAATAGCTAAGGATAAATTAAATATTAAACCGGACAGCATATATTGTTTTGACCGTGCGTATACAGACCTTGAACTATGGAGTAATATTGACTTTTCTAAGAGTTATTTTGTGACTAAATTAAAAAACAATCTAAAATATACAGTTCTCGGACAGCATCTAGAGGCAATGAAAGACGGGATATTGTCTGATGAAAAAATAAAACTAGAAAATAAAAAATATGAAAAGAATTTAAGAATGATAAGATTTTTAGATGAAAAAAGTGACGAAGTAGTTAGTATTGTTACCAACAATTTTAAACTGTCAGCTAAAACGATCGTACAAATATATAAAACAAGATGGCAAATAGAAATATTTTTTAGATGGATAAAACAGAATTTACAAATAAAAACATTTTTGGGAACAAGTAAAAATGCGGTGATGAGTCAAGTCTGGATAGCGATGATATATTATTTACTTTTGACATATATAAAATACCAATCTAAATATGAAAAATCGTTATTTTATTTGCATAGGATAATAAAAGAAGCATTATTATCAAGGTTGACATTGATAGATCTGTTAAGCGCAACACCAGCCAGAATTTCTGATTTTAAAATTAAGGAATTTCAACTAGTTTTTTGGTGAAATAGTTTTATCGGACAGGATTGGTGTTCTATTGATAGATGTTTTGATATATTATTCCAAGAAATCTGTGAACCGTAAGTAGTGTTTATTCCTTTAAATATTTCATATAAATAGTTTTCGTTTTTATTATGTTTTAAAATGTCTCCGATAATCCACTGAATATAAATATCGAAGATTGCTTTTGAAATAGTTTTTTTTATAAGGTATTCAGAGATAGCGGGTAAGTATCCTCCGTGTAACAAGTATTCTTGTAAATATTCTGTAAGACGGCCATGAAATTTTTCGTAGTTTGTAATTTCGGTGTTGAGTGGCGTGTTTTTTATCGTGTCGCATAAAGTTGATAATTCAGGAGCTCTCAACAATACAACTTCTCTGAAACAATGAGAGCCTCAAGGCTAAAATAAATTCCATACCCAAGGCGCAAGAAAATTCCATAGCGATAAACCAATAAAAGTATTTGCTTTATTATGATGTTTATTTGAAGGTAGAAGGGGGATCCCCCTTCTAAAATTTTTATTTTTTTAACCTTCCATCCCTATTTATAGTTAAACTATATACGGGGGTGGTTAATATGTTAGGAGTTGCCATGTATATTACTATTAAATCTTTACTTGAAAAAGGTCTTAACAAATCTCAAATAGCGCGTGATGTTAAACATGATTGGAAAACTGTTGATAAGATAATTAAACGTATTAAATCTAATCAAAGTTTTCCAATCAAAAAACCTCATCCTCAAAAACTCGATACCTATCGAGAACAAATTATTGAGTGGATGGAACAAGGATTAAGCGGGATTTTGATTTATCAAAAACTGCGTGAAATTGAAGTAAAAATATCTTATTCAGCTATTAAACGCTTTTTAGCAGGTATTAAAAGGAAAGAAAATATATTTGTTCGCATTCATACAGAACCAGCAGAAGAAGCTCAAGTTGATTTTGGGTATATTGGCCTCACTACTGATATCAACGGGAAACGTCGTAAAACTTGGGTATTTAACATGAAACTGAGTTATTCTAGATTAGATTATTATGAAAAAACTTACGATCAAACAGTTGAAACTTTTATAAATTGTCATAAAAATGCTTTTAAATATTTTAGTGGCATACCTAAAACTGTTCGAATTGATAATTTAAAGGCAGCAATATTAGAAGCTAATTTTTATGAACCCATCTTTCAACAGCTTTATAAAGATTTTTCTGCGCATTATGGATTTACATCCATTCCGTGCAGAATTTATCGCCCCAACGATAAAGGTAAGGTAGAATCAGGGATAAAATATTTTAAAAACAATTTTGTATTAGGCCGGCAATTTAAAGATGGTGATGATTTAGACCGTCAGATTTTATATTGGCTCGAAAACACTTGCAATCGCAGAGTTCACGGCACTACTCGGAAAATCCCTAAAGAAGTTTTTCATGCCGAAGAAAAACATTTATTATTGCCGCTTCCTCTAAATAATTTTGAAATCGCTAAAGTCGGCACAAGAAAACTTTACCATGATTGCCATGTATTTATTGATTACAATTATTATTCTGCTCCTTTTGAATATGTAGGTAAAATACTTGAGATCGAAAAAACTAAATCTTTTGTCAAAATCTATTATGAAAATAAATTAATTGCTACTCATCCAACTATATCTGGTAAAGGTCTTTTCTCTACAAGCAACAGTCATTATCCAAAATATAAACTTTATTCCGAAACAGAATATCAAGAAAAATATCAAGCTAAAATGCACAATATCGGACCTTTTGCTGAACAAATGTTTTTTGCTATTTTAAAAGACTCGCCTAATCTTTGGTCAAGGAAAGTACAAGGAATAATATCTTTATTAAATACATATCCCGGCGGTGTCGTTGATTCTGCTTGTAAAAGAGCTCTTGCTTATCAAGTTTACAGTTACAAAATTATTAAAAAGATTTGCTCTAATGGCTCTTATTCTTTACCTGTCGAATTTGCAAAAGAGGAGGCGCTTGAATATGAATTCGCTTAAAAATAGATTAAAAGATTTTAAATTATCTGGAATCTGCAATTCTCTCGAAGAACGCTTGTCTTTAGCAAAACAAAAAAGTATGGGTTATTTAGAGTTCTTAGAACTATTAGTTGAGGATGAATATAATACTCGTAAAGATAATAGTTATAAAAAGAGATTCTCTCAAAGTAAACTGTCTTCTTATAAAACTATTGAAGATTTTGATTTTGCTTTCCAACCCTCAATTGATAAACGTTTAATCAATGATTGTTCTACTTGTTCATTTATTAGTGAAAAAAGAAATATCGTTTTTATCGGCAAACCGGGAACAGGCAAAACGCATCTCGCGATTGCTATCTCTATTAAAGCCTTAATGAAAGGATTTAAAGTTTTGTTTTCTTCTTGTTCTGAATTGTTATATACCTTAAATGCTTCTAAGGCGGATAATACTTATTTTAAAAAATTAGAATATTATTTATCTGCTGACTTATTAGTCCTAGATGAACTGGGTTTTAAAAAAATACCAAGCTATAGCGCTAATGATTTTTTTGAAATAATCTCTCGTAGATATGAAAAAGGATCTTTAATTATTACTACAAATAAAACTTTTGAACAATGGACTGATATTTTCGATGACCATAATTTGGCTTCTGCTATTCTTGACAGGATTGTTCATTACTCTACTATTATCAACATATCAGGTCACAGCTATAGAGCTAAATCCTTAAAAAAGGGAGGTGATTCTAACTAGTTTTTTTTGTATTTACACTATGGAATTTTCTTGCGCCTTGACTATGGATTTTTCATTGACTTTGAGGAATATCTTTACGATTTATAAAATCACTTTTTTCTTATCATCCCTAATGCTATAAT
>JYNY01000456.1 GCA_000954095.1 Candidatus Omnitrophus magneticus
AATTTTTTTCATCATAAATTGATGAGCGGTCGGAAAAAAACTTCATTTTGCGACAGCGCCATAGTTAAAAAAATATTTTCTTAAGGTTTATCGCGGAGGGCGGCGACGGGTTATGATCTATCTTGTAAATATAAAAAATAAAATTATGATTAAAAGAAAATTTTCGCGATTAATAAAATTGATAAGCGTGATACTTTCTTTATCAATTTTTTTTGATGGAATATTATTCGCCAGCGGAGGAAATATTTCCATAAACCCGGTAAATGAAAAAAGAGACACTGGGGAAGATACAGTTTTATTAAAAAATAATTCTTTAGATAAGTTAGCTATTCCTTATTCATTAGGGAAAAAAGAAAAATTATATTCCGCTATAAAAGGGAAAGAACAAATAATACATTTACAGGACGCTCATTCCTCATTATCCGCTCAGTATTCTTTATCTAAAATACTAAATAATTTATTAAATAATTTTGATATAAATATAATTTTTTTAGAAGGTTCAGAAGGCGTTATAGATACTACAGCTATTTCTTTTTTTCCTGATGAGAAAATAAAACAGCGGACAGCTGAATATTTAATGAGTAAGGGATTAGTTTCAGCCGGAGAATTCACAAAAATAATAAATAAAAAGAATTTCCTTTTATATGGCTCTGAAAATAGCGACGTATATATTGAAAATGTCTCTGTGTTTAGAAAAATACAGGAAAAAGAAGAAGAATTATTAAACATTTTAAATAAAATAATATTGTATTTTGAGTCATTCAGAATGGATTTTTATCCCGCAGAGGTTTTGGAATTGGAACATAAGAATTTTTTAAGGGAATCCGGGCAGTTGTCTTTATCTGAATATTGGAAATATATAAAAAATATTATTGATGTTCAAAAAATAGGCTGGAAAAAATTTGAAAATATTCAAATCTTCGCGCGGGCAATTGAAATAGAAAGGAATATTAATTTTGACAAAGCTACAGATGAACGAAAAAGACTAGTTGATGCAATAAGTAGCCGTTCAGATAAAATAGATTTAGAGATATTAATAAAGGATACCCGTGATTTTAAAATAGGGGAAATATCAGAATCTGATTTTCACGAGCGGTTATTAGGATATTGCCTAAAATATGGTATTTCTGAAAGACTTTATGAAAATCTCCGCTCTTTTACTGAATATATTAAATTACAAGAATCTATAGATATAATTTCTTTATTTAAAGAATTTTCAGATTTAAGAAAAGAAATAAAAGATATTCTTTTATTAGACAGGGCTTTGGAATTAAATATTTTATTGGAAAAGTTATATTCACTACGTGATATTTTCCAGCTAAAAATTAATCTCTCATCAGTAGAATTGAACAATAATACCCGCAAAATAAATAAAGAAGAATTTTTAAGGTTTATTAGAAAAAATCGTTCTTTAAACAAAGTTCAGGACGGATTAAGTATTTTTCCAAAAGACTTAGACAAAATTTTTTCAAATCTCCAAATTTTTTTAGACTTTTATAAGATCGCGGAAAAACGAAATAGTATTCTTTTAGAAAATACTTTAAAAACAATGAGAAAAAAAGGAGAACAAGTATCAGTACTTATTACCGGAGGTTTTCATACCACGGGGCTTAAAGGGCTTTTTGAAGAAAATAATATTTCTTATTTAGTTGTAACGCCTAAATGGGATAAAAAAAACGATGCCGATAGGCCTTATATAGCGATACTTACTAATAAATCTAAAGTTTACGCTGACGAGCTAAAAAAAAATAAATATTTGGCGCTATATTCTTTTTTTTCAACATCAGAAAAAATTATAAACGCGTTAAAGGATTCTAGCGCGATTGCCCCTAAAATAGAGGCAATCGCCTTTTGTTTTTTGTCAGCTGTTTTAGATGGGATGGATTACAGGTTATTACTAAATCCTGATGGATTTTATAGGAAAAAAATTGAAGAAACAGTTTTAGGGAATATAGATTTAGATGATGAAAATAAACAGGAATTACTGAAGTTTTTCAATAATATTTTTGATGAAAAGAATGTGGCGGTTTCTAAGGATAATGAAAACAATCCCTTTAAGGCTGAAATATATTTTAATTTTAAAGGAAAAATTAACGCTTTTTCCGCGCGAAAGAAAGAAGACGGGGAAGGCATTATTTTTACGCCATTAATTTACAATATTAGTTCTAAAAAGTTTGAAGAAATAAAAAATATTTCTATTTTAAAAAAAGGGAAGAAAAATGACTCTTTTGAATATATTGCCAGCGCTGAAAAATACAAAGAACTTATTTTTACTAGTGAACATATTGAATGGGTTAGAATGAAATTGAAAGACAATGATTTTATACCATCATTGTTTAAAGGCCTTACTCAAAACAGGGATTTAAAAGAAATTAACAATTTTACAGATGAAGAAATACTTTCTAAATTAAAAAGTAAGGGACTAGAGCCTTCCGTAAAAAAAGAAAATATCGTTGAAGAATTAAATGAAATATTCCGCTTATTATCGGACATGTTAGTTAATCATAAAAATAATGCCATATCTGATTACATTAAAAGGTCCCAATTAAATTTCAAAGATTATAAACAAACTAATGATAAAAACAAATTAAATTTAGCACTGGGCTACGTGCGTAAGGCCTGCCAAATAGATAAAAATAACGAACCCGCCCATACATGGCTGGCAGAACTTGAAACAATTACACAAGGAAAAACTACAATAAAGCCTTTTGCGAAAAATTTTTCGCGGAAAGACATGTCAAGGTATACACCTTTAATTCAGCCTATTAAAGAAGAAAAAGAGCTTCCAGCTAAGGAAGCGATCGTTGAAAAGCCTGAAGAAAAAAGTGTTGAAGAGCCATCTCCTATTAAAATATCAGAAGAAAAAGAGTTCCCAGCTAAGGAAGAAATAGTTAAAAAGCCTGAAGAAAAAAGTGTTGAAGAGCCATTTCCTATTAAAATAACAGAAGAAAAAGAGTTTCCAGCTAAGGAAGCGATCGTTGAAAAGCCTGAAGAAAAAAGTGTTGAAGAGCCATCTCCTATTAAAATATCAGAAGAAAAAGAGCTTCCAGCTAAGGAAGCGATCGTTGAAAAGCCCGAAGAAAAAAGTGCTGAAGAGCCATCTCCTATTGAAATATCAGAAGAAAAAGAGCTTCCAGCTAAGGAAGCGATCGTTGAAAAGCCCGAAGAAAAAAGTGCTGAAGAGCCATCTCCTATTAAAATATCAGAAGAAAAAGAGCTTCCAGCTAAGGAAGAAATAGTTAAAAAGCCTGAAGAAAAAAGTGTTGAAGAGCCCTCTCCTATTGAAATATCAGAAGAAAAAGAGTTTCCAGCTAAGGAAGAAATAGTTGAAAAGCCTGAAGAAAAAAGTGTTGAAGAGCCCTCTCCTATTGAAATATCAGAAAAAAAAGAGCCTGCCGCGAAAGAAGAACCTTTTGAAAAAACTATGAATGTAGAAGATGTATCAGAAGAAGAAATTGCCTCGCTTATAGAGTATGCCCAAACCACAGATTTTAAATCTCCAACACTTTTATCTCCAAACCAATGGTTAAATAAAAAACTTGCTGAAAAAAATTTTGTTGAAGAAATATTTGATATATTTTTATCAGAAGAAGATTTGATTGATATTATAGATTTCCCAGCAGAAAAAATACTAGAAATTTTAATAAATTTAGGTTTTCCTGTTTATAATGATGAAGGGCTTAATGCTTGGAATTTAGATATTCGGATAAAATATTTACAACTAGATTTATTTGAATTATTGCTGAATCAAATGGGTAAAATAGCGCTAGATTCTAAATTTTTAGATTCTCTTGATGTGAATAATTTAGCGGGAATACCCTCATCGGAAAAAGAAATATTGAATATATCTAAAGAATTAGGAAAAGACGAGGATGTTTATAGCGCGGTCGAAGAGAAAGAAGACGCAAAAAATTTAGGAAAAGTTTATTTAGAGGAAGAAGACACTAGAGATTTAGGAAAAGTTTATTTAGATGAAGAAGAGGAGAAAGAAGTTTTAGATGAGAGTATTCAGTTTGGCGCGTCAAAAAGTTTTAAACAAAAAATTAACGAATTTTTAAAAGAAAAATTAGTGTGGATTATTATCATTATAAGCATTTTATTTAATATATATTTTTTGACGAAGCCTTCCATCGAGAAATTTTACAAAAAATCGGAAATAACTATTCCCTCTAAATCTATTCATCCTATAAAAGAGTCGAATATTATGGCGCTTGATAAAGCTTATACTGATTATGCGGCCATAATATCTGATATTGAAAAACTTTATCCTGAAATAGCTGTCAAAATAAATTCATTAAATAAAGAAGATTCTGGAAAACTGCTTTCTATTTTCAGAACAGCTGAATTGGGAGAAATGGGAATGATAAATAAACTTTTGGCGGTTAAACGTCTTGGAGATTTGAAAATTGAAACAGCTTTTAAAGATATTTTTCCATTAATTTTTTCTGATGATATAAATTCTAAAATTGTAGCGTTACGCGCTATTAGCAATTTTGATTTTAAAGAAGATGATTCATTTTACGGAGAAAAAAATAACATAATCTTTAATATAGCTCGTGTAGCTCGTGATGAAAAAGAAAATTTAACAGCTAGGGTTTTAGCTATTCACATTTTATCTAAAACTGGCGAAACATATTCTTTAAGAGAACTCAGCACCATTATTTATATGGCAACTTCTCATGAAATAAAGATTGCCGCGATAGAATCATTAAATCTTTTTGACGAAAAACTTATAATAAAAGAAATTTTAGGGATTCTTTTTTCGGAATTATCAAGTTTAAAGTGGCAATTCCAATATCCTTATGAATATGATTTAACTATTAAAATTAGAAAAGTTATTGAATTGCTATTTTTAAAAATAGCCGGAAAAGAACCTGACGCGTTCTTAAAAAAAATTGACGAACAGATAAAAGAAGAACTGCATACGAAGAACTTTGACAATATCCAGTACTCATATTTGCCCATATTACGTGAATTGTTAAACAAAAAAATAATATCCGAAAAATTATACGCTGATACTATTAGTTCTATAAATATTTTACAATCTGTTTCAATAAATCAAAAAGACTATCCGTTACTTAATAAAAATTATGACGATTTTATAAATTCTTTGAAACAAAGCAATAATGATAATTATGAAAAAATACAAAAAATAGGTTCTAATAATCCTTACGGTCTTATTAAAATATTATTATTTGATGAAGATATAGTAAATCGTATTTTTGCCGTGGATTTTATCGGGAAACATGATGAACCCTTTTTTATAGAACAATTTTTATGGGAATGTTTAAAATCAAATGACAGCCGTTTACAAATAACAGGTTTAGAAGCCTTATCATTAAAAATCGGAAAAATTATTTTTTTGGGCAATGATGACCCGCTTTTTCAACAACTTCGAGCGTTAGTTTCTGGGCCAAGCGTGAATTGGATGGTACGTTCTTACGCGATAAAGGTATTATCTCAAATTAAATATAATATTAGCGCGGAAAAAATTATTAAAGTTTTTCACATTCTAGCTGATTCAAAAAATACTATCAATAAGCCTAAAAATGAAAAAGAAGAGAATATCGCGAGAGAAACTTTATTTTCAGCTTTTATAAATCTGGGATATCACGGAAAATCTTACGCTTTTGATTTGTTTGAACAAGAGATTAACTCTGGAATTTTGGGTATTGACCCTACGTTATCGTTAATTTGCAAGAACTTAGACAAGGATCGATATGATAATATAATTAATAAAATTCGTGACGTTTCGCGAATAGGAGATAAAAAAATTTATTCTGTTTATGAGAAATATTTTGTGCCAAATTCAAATTGGGCGGATATTAATACGCTTATTCATGATTTAGAACAATATACTTTTGATCCAGTTGATCCAAAGGATAACTATATTTCTTTATTAGAGTTTAATAGGATAAAGAAAAGTTTCGAATCTCCGGTTGCTGATGAAAAATTCTATCCCCTTTTAAATGATCCAAATGTACATATACGGGCGAATGCCGCTAAAATTTTAGGCCTTATGAAAGATCCAGATAGTATTAACGCCCTTAAATCTGCCACAAATGATACAGATGAGAACGTTAGAGTTCTAGTAGCATGGGCTCTTGGTCAATTTGATCCCAAATCTCTATCTTCTACTCAAGAAACAACGCGCGTTGACGCTATTCTAAAATTGGCTGATAAAAAAGAAAAGAACCCGTATGTTATTTATTTAGCGGCTAGGGCACTTGGAACAAGCCAAGACACTAGGGTTATTCCTACTTTAAAGGATTTATTAGCTCTAGATAATAATATTATAAAACTTGGAGCTATTGCCGGTTCTTACATTAGTGAATCTCCATTGTTATTTCAATCGCTTTTAGAAATAGCGGAGAAAGAGCCTTTTATCCCCGGCAGTTTAACCTATTTTCGTTTGATGGATAACGGTCCAGTCTGGGAAGCGTTAAAAAATACGCTTTTTGTTATATGCGTTAAAAATCCTAATTCTAGAGAGATAACACAAATATTGACGGAAAAAATACATACAGCTTTATTGGCTAAACAAACAAATAAAATTGCTTTTATTTATATGCCTCTTTTAAAGGAAGTGTCTCCCTTGACTTCGAAAGAATATTTTTTAGAAAATATTCTTTCGAACATTCAGGAAATATTAAACGACTTTTTATTTATAATTTTTGCGCCATTTTCAGCGTATTTTTTATTTAAAAAAATACGGTTAACCCCTTATGACGCGCAAAAAAAAGGTTTGTGGGAAAAAATAACATTTTTGGATTTAAACCGCGTCACAGAAGATATAAAAAAAACAAAGATATCTGCCATTGAAACAAAACTAACCGCTTTACCATCATTATTACGGTCTGGGGAACGTAGGGAAAAAATATTACTAGATTCAATAGAACAAAGATTGTCTTTATGGCGCAAGTACTTAGAGGAATCTCCAGCGATAAAAACTATACCGATAGAAGAGATATCATTTATCTTTAATATTATTTCACATTTTTTTGCGCTAAGTTTATGCTATCTTGAAATAAAACCATCTGACACGAGTTTTCAAGCTATGATTTATGAAAAAATGTTAGCCCTCTTAAAAATAATGTCCAATAATTTATTGAAACAATACACTATTTTGGAAAAACAAAGAGGTAATGCCGAACACCTAAAAACATTGCAATCATTTATATTAATAACTTTACAATATTGCGAATACTTTATAGAAGCACGCGCTATATTAGACTGTATTGTGGATATAGACGTTCATTATAAATACCGTAAAGCTATTGTTACATACGGAAAATTCGCTGGACAATTTATACAATCTATAGTCTCTAAAGTATATATATGGCTGTTCGGTTTCGAAAAATTACGCAGAATATCAAAGGAAAGATTGACATCCCATTTAGAAAAAATTTACAGTTTTGGAAATAATATATTATTTACCGCGTATCCCGGAAAAACGACAAAGTCCGCTAAATCTGATGTTGAAAATTATTTTAAAAAATTTGAAACAACAAAAAAAGGCCAAGCTGAAGAAAAAAAAATAGAATTAAACACGAATGATATACGACGGTTGGGGATAGAACCTTATTGGGATGTCAGGAGAGGATGGTCAAGACATCTCGGTTTTATCCTCACAGGGATAGGAATCATTCTTACAATTTATGGCGAATGGCATACCTTAATTACTAATTTAATTTCATATAAAGGACTTTGGGCGGTTTTCAAATTGTGTGTATGGTCAATATTAGGACTTAGGCTTGGATTAGCCATGTCACGTAGCGCAATAGATACGGGATTAAAAGAAGAGTTCAAGTTATATACAAACAGAAAAAATGAATTGAAAAATTTCTTTTCTTCGATTAACAATATCTTAAAATTAAATTTTTTTTCAGAGGAAGAAATTAAACATAACTTATTTATGGAATTCATAAAAAATGAGGAAGAATCATACAAAGAAGCGATTACAAATTCCGCGTTAGATATTGTTTTCATCATGATCGGCAGGGATACTGCCAGAAAAGAAATTTTCCAAAATATTTTAAACAATAATAAAGATTTAAACAAAAATATATTTTACATATTTTTACCGAATGCCCGCCGAGAAATAAACTCCACCAAAGGATACACCTATTACGGTGCTGTCTGTATAGAAGAATTAGAAAACATAAAAAAAGGGCTTAGTAAAATATTAATAGAAAAAAGATTTATCATTCTTAATACTGACAATAATATTGATATGCGGATTACAAAAAAATTTATTTCATTAGATAATTACAAGAAATTAGAGGTTGAATTGCCTGATAATTATAAAGAATTATCTGAAAAACTCTACAAATTATTGAATGAAGCCACTTATCGTAAAGGCAGTTTTTTCGGGGCGTTAAAAGCGTATAAATATATAAACCCCGATGAAAACATAAAATTATTACTTAAACATCTTATTCAGGATGAAGACACTTTAAAATTGAATCCATTCTTAAAAGAATTAATAAAGCCGGAAATAACTAATTATTCGCGCTTATCCGAAGATGATATTATTTTAGATAATATTCCCAGCGTAAAAAAAATCGGTGATAGAAAAGTTCAAGACCTAAGAATCGGAATAATATTTGCCGGAGGGCCTTCTTTAGAAAAAATGACCATGCCGATAGAAGGTTTTAACGGGCATTTTATAAATATGACAGCTTTCGAATTAGCAATAAAAGACAGTCTTATAGGGGCTAGTTATGCCTACAAAAATAATAAAAGAAGCGGTATATGGCATGTCTATGCCGATAGTATTAGATTCAACGGGGGGCACGCACCTTCAGGAAAAGGTATAAATTTTGGAGCCACATGGGTCAGCCCTGAATTCAGAGAAAAAGAAGACCTTGGCATACTTATTCCTGACGAACGGAAAAATGTATATCTATTCTTTGAAAAACGGGGTAAAAGAACATTACCATCTATTCTTTCTGACAAACGGGTATTAAATAATTCATTCTTTGCCAATCCTTTAGATAACCGAACTTGTTTACAACTCCCTGTTTATAATGGTTTTTGGGGAATGAGTCCTATTGATAACGCCCTGTGCGACATGATCAAGGGTGCTGATACTGTTATAAAAAATGCCCAGCACAAAGTTGCCATAAACGCGCTTGAAACTTATATGCCGCAATTTTTGTTTTCCAGCTTTTTTTTAGTGCCGCTTACTATTTTAGCCCAAGAAAAAAAAGATTTAAAACTAGGACCTTACATGGGTTTTATTATTGGTGAATTACAAAACAGGCTTGAAAAAGATTATTCAAAAGAACTTCCTGATATGAGTAAAGAAATCACACAAATGCAGTCATTTTTAATTTATCTTTTTGATGTTTACAGAGAATATTTCAACAAACTTCCTAAGAATTTCGCGTGTTCTATCTCTTTACCGGCGCCATGGGCAGGATATTTTTATAAAGGATGTATTAGTGATTTTAAAAAATTTTTCATAAAAGAACATGGTCTAAAATTTAATACACCTATTTACAATAAAAAAATTAGGGTTTTAATCGGCATTCCTGACAAAAATTTAAATTATATAACCAAACAAGAAATATCAATTATGGCGGAGAAATTTAAAAAATTTTGCGAAATTTTATGGTTACACTCTAATGATGTCGAAAAGAATACTAAATTACTTGAACAAGAATCTAAAAACATGGGAACGGAACTGAGCGGAATACTTGATTTTCAAGGGATTTCGTCTAGCGCCATAAAAGCTAAAATAGAAGCGTTTATAGAATTTCTACATGCCCAAGCATTCAAAAATAAATTGGATAAAGACATAGCTGACACCCCGGACAAAAACATTTCAGAATTGCGGCAAGAACTCCATGTTATTATGAATAATCTTTTTGATCTCAAAAAAATAGATATAGAAAAAATGCTGGCACGATTAGATCTGCCGGGGCTAAGCGCTTTTGCCAATGACAATTCTGTTTTAGGAATGGCGGATATTATTGAAAATTCTGATAATAATATCACGAAAAATAATGTTATCGCTATCTCTGATTTTATGTTACAGGCAGACCCATCTCTTCCTGCTAAAATAGCCATAAAACAATCAAGCGGAATTGAAAATAAAAGTAAAGACGTTCTTATTGTGCTGAACCCTAAAGTAACGCGTAATAACTTAACGGAATATTTAAAATCTTTAAACGCCAGCACGGTATTCGATAACGTAATACTTTACGAAAATTTGAAAAAATCTAATAACGATAGTCATATTAATTCAGACAATATTGTTCAAGCTGTGCATGCTTCTATAACTAAAATATACAACTCAAATTATGATATTATTCTTGCTGGAGGGGAAAAACATTTTATAAAAGTAATGGATATAGTTAAACAAATATTAGAAGGCGTGGATATATTCAACAACAATTTATACATCAATATGCTGGAAAATATTTTGAAAGAAAGCCGATATGATTATGAAGACGGACTTTCACAAATTTTAACAAAAGAAGGCAAATTGAAGAATGACACCTTGGCGCGCATAAAAGAAAAACGCACGATAAAAGAAGAACAAAAAGAATATAAAAAATATATTGAAACCCATTGGAAGAAAATGCGGGATATTATTATACATTTATAAAATCCGGTTTTATCCGCGTGTTGGGGTGTCGTGTAAATTCCAGTATCCATACTGATTTTGCCACACATATGATTCCCCTGTGCCAAATTTTTTAGAACTCAATTTTCTAATTTCAATTTTCTTATAAAATTTTTGTTCCGTAAAATTTTGACACGGGGCATCCGTGGGGCATTTTCTTATGAAAACAACTTATCTTGTAAATTTATTGTTTCCATGCTATCAAAAGATTTCATCTCAACGTCAAAAATAGCGTCAAAACTTTGGCTTGTAAACTCAAAAACTATAGGATAATATCCCTGCTCTAATTGAAAAATAGCGGATTTTCTTATTTTATGGTGGGGAATACTGCCGCCGTAATTATCAATATACAGCCTATCATTCAAATATAAACGCGATGGGCCGTATGAAATAAGCGACAAAACATATTCTCCAGTATTCTCTACCTTTAAAAAACCTTTCCAAAAATATTTTATAGGCTGTTGTATTTTAGTAAACGCACTTCCGTCTGCGTGAATATTTTCAGTTTTTCCTAAAACACGGCTCGAACCATTGCTAAGCTCGCAAGAAAACCCTAACCCTTTTGATAAATTACTAGGTTGGACTTCCTCCGCGAATAATTTCACGCTTTCCCCGATATATTTTTTAACATCTTCTTTTGAAATATCAAAAACAAGCCATGAATAGGCAATATGCTCTATTGGTTCGTAATTCTTGTTAAGCCATTCATACACGTCTACCGGAGCAGTAATACCAACTAAATCATTAGCGCTTACAATAATTTTCCCTGCCAAAGGGCCGCTTGGATTAACCATAAATTGTTCGGCATCATGTTCATCCAAATATTTTTCAAGATACAATTTGTTTTGCCCCCAATCTAAATTAGAATCAGCAAGAAATTTATAAGAATTTTTTCTATCGCCGACTAATTCATTAAAATATGATAAATAATGAGGGAAATACGAAATCGAAGAAATACAAGCCCACACAAATAAAGCAAAAATACTATATTTCATAAGCCTTCCCGGCCGGCCGCTTAACGCGTAAAAAAATACTCTTCCTGAGTACAAAAATAAAAATGGGAACATCGGCAAAATAAACCTTATACCGGTATAAGTGTAAAAAAAGAAATTAAAATAAATAAGCGAAAAAACAACAGGCACAATGATAAAAATATCATCCTGTTTAAAATTAATTTTAATTTTTTTAGACAGACTTAAAAATAAAGCTAAAAATATCAGAACTATCTGTCCAATCGGCATTTTGAACAATAACGCGATAAAATAATAATATTTCCAGCCCATTCTGCTAATATCCCCCAAAAGATAAATATTAGCGCGCCAAAAACCACTCACATCATTATGCCGCACCCAATCCAGCCCCTCGAGATACGGATAAGGCACAGGAACCGGAATGTTATTCAATAACGGTTTTAATCTAATAAACATCTCACTTTTAAAATCAAAACTTTTATACAGCGTAAATGTTTTATTAAATAAAAAACCCGCGTTTATAATAAAAATAACTATTACTATAAAAACAAAAAACCACACGAACCATTTACCAATATTAGAATAACGCGCAGACTGAATCGCGGTCTTAATTCTGCCTAATTTTACAAAAAGGATAATAACAAAATAAATTATAAATAAATATACAGCTGTATATTTTGTCAATTGCGCTATTCCTGTCACTAGAGCGCACAAACATAATATCGTCCAGTTAGCCCGATTAAGAAACATCCTGAAAAAATATACCGACGCGAAAAATAAAACTGTTATCGCCATATCAGTGGTAACAACCTGTGAAAACGCGGTTATATTCGGACAAAACACATATAAAGCTAAAGTAAAAATAGCAGATACCGGATTATAAATACGCCTTGCCCAAAAATACAGAATAATCCCGCCGATTGCGGCAATTATCATGGTAGGAATCCGCAGGATAAGATTCACATGCTCTACCGGCCTAATCCCCATTTTACTTAATGTAGCAATAGGAAAAGTATTTAATACGGAAACCGGCATTTTTGAATCATCAAATCTAGAGCTATCGCCCTTTAACATTTGCGCGCCGTATCTTATATGCTGAGGCTCATCGTATGTAAGGCTTTTATCTTTAGCTGAAAAAATACTGATACACAAAAATATGATAATAAGAAAGGCTACGCAAAGAAATGAATACCTTTTATCGCTATTAATTCTGTCAAAAATATTTAAATCCATATGTGTTTACTTAACCTTATAAAGAGTAAAAAATCTATTGCCCGCGGACTGAATAATTTCTTGAGGATATCTCGCAAAAAATGATTTCATATCATATTCTTCGCCATAATGTCCATGGGTAATTAAAATCCACTTAGCGTTAAATGCCCTCTTTATAAGACTAGGGACATTTAAGGCAAAAAGTCCGTTCTCCATATCCATTCTGATTTTAGTAATTTCAGGGTCATGTGTATATTTTTCTATCATTGAAATATTTTGAGGAATATTCTCATCAATAACCCTTCCTCGGTTAATCATAAACCATAATGTGAATAATCCCGGATGAGCGACCTTCATTGTTTCGGGATCAAGCCCCAGCATATAATTAACTTTATCGCATTCATAAAACATAGGAGAAAACATCTCCCAATCTTCAGTGTAAACAATATCCCCCTCTTTAGCATCTCTATTAAGAACATTCATAATTTCATTTAATTCCGCCATCGGGATAATAGTAATGATATTTTTATACGATGATGAAACATTAAAAAAACCCACGATAACGAATACACACATACAAATAATAGATAAATATCTTCTAAAAAATGATACAGCTGTTTTATTATTATCAAAAAATTCAATAAAAAGCACAGCAACACTTATCATTGCCATGAATGGCCAATATTCAGAAAACCTCACTGAATGCGCCATAAGCATAAGAAAAAATCCTGATACCGCAAAAATAAACACGGAATTTTCAGAACACTTCCGCGTAGTCATCATTACAGTCAATAGCCCCGCGAAAATTATGCTTAAAGTAAAAATATGCGACATAAAAAGTGGCCACGCGGGTAAAGACAGAAGCTCCCTTCCGGCATAAGCAGAATGACCGATTCCCATTTTAAAAGTGACAATATATAAAAAATTTAAATTATGAGGAAACGCGGGATTTATGGACAAACCCATTATCATTCCTGTAACGGAAAAAAATATCGGCTCCCACACTATTTTTTTTTGATTGATTGAAAATACAATAGCGCTAATTCCGGCCAAAATTGGCAAAAGGAAACAAGCTGAATATGAATAAGAATAAATCCATGCGAGCGCGAAAAGCATCCACCATTTTCTTCTCGCTAAAAGTTCAACTCCCACCAATAAAAGAAGTGTGGATAAAACATGGGGACGCGCCACGATAAACCTTGAATATACCATCGGTGTAAGACACGCGAAAAATAATAACGCGAAAAAAAAATTCCATTTTGTGCTGAATAAATTTACAATACGAAGACACGCTACGGGTATTAGTGCTGTCAAAACAAGCATGCCCCACTTAGCGCCTACCATCGGAATGGATTTAAATAATAACACCCAAAACGCGAGATACATGTGAAATAATAAATAAGGATTCGTGAAATGATCTTTTTGAAAAGTAAAATACATCCAAGGAAATTCTTTGATAAATCCCTTTTCAAGCATAATCTTTGCCATTTTCACGTGATAATAGCTGTCAAAATCAGGAATATGATGAGCACCGAATTTGAAATATAAAAAAGAAAACAACATAATAGTAACAATAAAAATACTAAGATACGGCCTAACCCTTTGAATAATAGCTTCCATTCTTCCTCCTAGTTATGCCAAAATCGCGCGCGTTATGAATACTAAACTTATAACACCCCTGCCATAGCTAAAGCTGAAATTGTTTTCGCGTCCAAAATTTTTCTATTTTTAAATTTTTTCACAATTTCAGATTTTGTAAAAAGTTTCACTTTTATACATTCATCCGCGTCTAAATTATTCACTGATTTCTCCACGCATAAAGCCCGATAAATTTTTATAATTTCATTACAAAATCCGGGAGCAGTGCATATCTCTCCGAGATATCTCAATTCTGAAACTTTATACCCTGTCTCTTCGGTAACTTCTCTTTTCGCGCAAACATAATTACTTTCCCCCGGATTCAAAGTCCCTGCGGGCAGTTCCCATATATACCTTCCCAAGACAGCTCTATATTGTCTTATAAAAACTATCTTTCCTTTAAAAAACGGTACAACTAAAGATGTGCCCGGATGCTTTATGTGCTCAAAATATCCTTTACGGCCATTTGGCAAATCAATATCAGATTGATAAAGTTTAATAAGCTTTCCATCAAAAATTTTATTACTCGACATAATTCCCTCTTCTTTTTATTACTTTATTATTCTCTGCCATAATAGCGTCAAAACAGCATATAAAAAATCTTTTGCCTTTATTTTTTTTCCTTGATTAGATGTGCGGCCGTTATAGCTGATAGGAAGTTCTTTTATTGTTATACCTTTTTTAGCTACTTTCGCGGTAACTTCAGGGCAAAAAGTAAAACGATTAGCCCGTAAATCCATACTTTTCACTACATCTGTTTTAAAAATTTTATAACAAGTAGCCTCATCCGTAAGCTTAGTACCGTATAAAATATTAGTAATCCATGTTAAAAGTTTATTAGCTATTAAATTTTGAAACGCCATTCCCTGCGGCCATTTTGCGCCTAAAAACCTACTTCCATAAACAACTAAACATTCTCCGTTTATTATAGGCATAACAAGCTTCGGTATGTCCTGCGGATCATATTCTCTGTCCGCGTCTTGAATAACTATAATATCTCCGGTAGAACGTTTAATTCCCTTGCGGATTGAAAAACCTTTTCCGCGATTGATTCTATTTTTAAATATTCGTATATTTCGTTTCTCTTTTTTATTTTTCAATTTTATTAAAAATTCTTTTTCAATAGTCCGGTCAATCGAAGCGTCATCAACAATTATTATCTCATAATCCGCGGGGTAAGCGACTCCCTGCACATAATCTATAATTTTTTTTATAGTTTTTTCTTCGTTATAAGTAGGAATAATTATAGAAATTTTCATAGGGTCTCATTTGTTATAAACTATAAAATATTTATTATATTTTTATATCCTCTCGACATTATTTATTCAATAATAAAATATACCTGTTTTTTTAAAGAATTCAAAATTCAGGTTTAAATTTTATTCACAATTTTCAATTTCATATCCTATTTTTTCAACGGCCTTTTTAACCGCCGTATTTACAGGATACATGGGCATATTAAAATCATTAACTAAACATGAAAGCCTAGAGTAGTAATCCGTCATACTAGGCGCATTAATAACGCCTTTATCTAATAACTCCTGAATATGTTCTATGGATAAAATATTTTTTATTTTCAAAACAGAACAAACGGCAAAAATATGCCCTCCATTTTTATTTTTAAGAACGGAAAATCCGAATAACCTGCACAATAATCCCCGTAAACCATATTTCACGCAAAACCCTTTGCCCTTTTCTTCTCCCGCGGCTTTTTTATAAAAAACACAAATAGTATCCCCGACTTTTTCAGCTACTTCTATTTTTTGAAGCCACAAATCCGCCTCATCCTTTTCCCATAACGAAAATGCCAAAGGTAAAAATTCATAAATAGTAACTTCTATATCTTTTTTTTCACAACAATGTCCGCAAAAAGTCTGACAATCCAAACCAACAACATTTTTAAATTGCGCCGTAAAATTATCAGCTTCTTCATACAGCGCCAATAATTCATCCATTCTATATTTTTTCCAAATATTCAATAAACGTTCATTCATCCAAAAATTCCTAATTAAATTTTGAAGGGTATAAATCAATGATATGAAAAATTTTAATAATCAAAAATTGGGATTATAAAAAAAGAGGAGATTGAATAGACTGATAAAAATACCAATAAAAAAAATTTGGTGGAGCTAAGGGGATTCGAACCCCTGGCCTCTTGAATGCGAGCCAAGCGCTCTTCCAGCTGAGCTATAGCCCCACATAAACGCTAAGAAAATAAAAAATATTAATAAGTAATACTCGCGGTATTTTTCAACGCTAATATTAACAAAAAAAAAATATTTACTCAAGATTTTTGTCTTCTTTTAAAATCAATATCTCTTTTTCTTTCAATATAACTTTTACATCTCGGGCATTGAGAAATAACGGTATTTTTACTATCCACATAAGTCTTTCCGCAAATATCGCAATGCCATATGTATTTTTCTTCAGATTTAAAAAATTTTACATTTGTGCCGAAATGAAGTAGCATCCAAAGAACTAAAACAGCTATAACAGAAAAAAATAAATATACAAAAATAGCTGTGGATAAATCAACATGTATCACTGTTAAAAACTCTCCTAACCTAGCCCCAAAAGACGGCACGATAATTAAAAGACATCTCCGCGCGCGCGAAATTAAATAAATTTCTCAAAATACTTATCTATCTCTTCACGCGACTTCAATTTATAATATTCGTTTAAAATCTTTTTTCCGCGAGTAGGCGCGATATGAAGCAAGTCACACTTAATATCCGCGAATTTTGAGACTGAAACACTGAAACTTTTAATCCCTATATCTAAAAACAATGGATAATACTCGCTAAAAGAAGCGATTTCTCCGCAAAGACACGCTTCTTTATTAAATTTTTTCGCGCCCTTTATTATTATTTCCATCAGTCTGACTAAAGAAGGATGAAGAATATGATACCGTTTTTCGACCATCTCGCTAATCCTTGATGACGCTACGGTATATTGCAATAAATCATTTGTTCCTATATTAACAAAATCCACATATGGAAGGAGCTCTTCTATCATAAGCGCGGAACTAGGGGTCTCAATCATAATCCCCTCTTTTATTCCCTTCACGTTAAATTTTATTCCATCTTTTTTCAAAGATTTTTTAGCGGCGTTTAATATCCCCCTAAAAGTTTTAATATCTTCATAATCAGATATCATCGGGTAAAGAAATCTTAAAGTCCCATGTTCATTCGCCCTGAGTAAAGCCCTAAATTGCGTAATATATAAATCATAAAAATTTTCAGCCGCGATAGCGCCCCTTAAATCCATTTCCACATTTAAATCTTCGCTGATATTCAAATACGGCGGCCTTTTATCAGAACTTATATCCAAAACACGCACTGTAACCGGTCTTCCGTCTTCATGGCCTAAAATACGTTTATACATTTTCAATTGTTCTTCTTCCGACGGCGGCGCATCGTCTCTCATAAATAAAAATTCAGTGCGTAATAACCCTACGCCTTCATACGCGAATCCTTCCAAAAGTTTAAGTTCTTCAGGGCTTGACACATTTACCTTTAGAGAAACCATACGGCCTGTTTTAACCCGCGGAGAAAGCTCTTTCTTTATAGAACATACAGACATTTTTTTATTATAGTTATCTATTTTTTTACGATAATAATTTTCAGTCTTATTATCAGGCTCGATTATAACCTTTGCGCTTGAACCGTCAACGATAACATTTTTACCGCATGAAAATTCTTTTACACAGTCTATTCCGAAGATTATAGGGATGCCGTAAGCTCTGGCGATAATCGTAGCATGGCTTGTAAGGCCTCCTTCATGAGTAACAAACGCTAAAACTTTTTCTCTTGGGATTTCAAGAACCATTGAAGGTGTAAGCCTTTTACTGGCTATAATAGCCGCGCCTCCCGCGTTTTCTATTATAGGACAGACAACTTGGGCGGACTTTCCTTTTCCAAAAGAATCCAAAACACGGTCTCTAGTATCCAAAAAATCATGAATAAGTTCTTTAAAATGATTTTCTTTATCTTCATATTTAGCTATATACACATAAAAAACCTTATTAACACCCTGTTCCGCGTTAACTAAATCTTTCTTTATAATCTCACATATTCTCTCATAAAGATCTTTGTCGTTTAATATAGCTAAATGCGCGTTAAAAATTTGAAACGCTTCTTTATCAAAAAAATCTTTTGATTTCTGGACCATACTAGACATTTCAGCACGCGCTTTTTCAAAGGCTGTTCTTAACCTGCTAATCTCATTCGGAACATCACTAGTGGATATAGAATACGCGCTTATAATATTTTCACTTCCATGAGAATGAAAACATATTCGCCCCATGGCTATACCGGGAGCGGCTGAAATTCCTTTTAACACTTTCATAAATTTCTCCTGCGAACAAAATAATAACCTATGTTGCCCATAAGACTGGACTTCGCGAATGTCCGTATAAAACTTGATTTTTTAGTTTACATCTTACTTAAATTATCAAGAAAATCTTTATTGGTCTTTGTTTTTTTCATGCGGTCTATTAAAATCTGCATTGCTTCAGCATCATCAAGGTCGCTCAAAGCTTTACGCATAAGCCATACACGTTGTAACTCATCCTGTTTCACTAAAAGTTCTTCACGTCTTGTATTTGATTTTTTAATATTTATAGCAGGGAAAATACGCCGCTGAAATAATGTGCGGTCAAGCTGGATTTCCATATTTCCAGTCCCCTTAAATTCTTCAAAAATAACTTCATCCATACGGCTTCCTGTATCTATAAGAGCAGTAGCCAAAATCGTAAGGCTCCCGCCTTCTTCAACTTGACGAGCGGCTCCAAAAAAACGTTTTGGTTCCTGTAAAGCATTCGCGTCTATACCTCCTGAAAGTATTTTACCAGAATGCGGCATAACTGCATTCCACGCACGGGCGAGACGCGTTATCGAATCCATAAGGATAAGAACATCCTGTTTATTTTCTACAAGCCGCTTCGCCTTTTCAAGAACCATCTTAGAAACCTGCGTGTGCCTTTGCGGCGGTTCATCAAAAGTAGAGCTTATAACTTCAGCTTTTACTGACCTCTGCATATCAGTAACTTCTTCAGGCCGCTCATCAATAAGCAGAATAAAGAGTTTAGCTTCAGGATAATTCTTGCTTATAGCATTCGCGAACTTTTGCAAAAATACTGTTTTACCGCTATAAGGCGGAGCGACTATCATTCCTCTCTGCCCTTTCCCGACAGGCGTTAATAAATCCATAATACGCATTGAAAATTCATCAGAATCTGTTTCTAAACAAAATCTTTGTGAAGGATAAAGCGGGGTTAAATTTTCAAAGAAAATTTTATTTTTTGTAACTTCCGGATTTTCATAATTGACAGCTTCAACTTTTAAAAGAGCGAAATAACGTTCCCCCTCTTTTGGAGGCCTGATTTGTCCGCTTATAGTGTCGCCTTTTTTTAGATTAAATCTTCTTATTTGGGAAGGCGAAACATAGATATCATCAGGAGAAGGAAGATAGTTGTAATCGGGGCTTCTTAAAAAACCGAAACCATCCTCAAGGACTTCAAGAACGCCTTCACCATAAGCGCATCCGCTTTTTTCTATTTTTGCCTGCAGAATTTTAAAAATAAGTTCTTGTTTGCGCATACCGCTACTGCCTGTAATATCAAGCTCATTCGCTAAATCAGTAAGCTCTGAAATTTTCATGTTTTTCAGTTTTACGATATCCAGCTCATTCTGTGTCCCCTCATGCGTTAAATTATCATACTTAGTCATTTTTGGACTTTTCTCCATATCTCCTCCACTTTGTCTTTTATTATGTTAAAACTACCATTATTTTCAATAATATAATCCGCGCGTTTCAAACTTTGTTTGCTCAACGTTTGCCTCGACATTATTCGTTCAGCTACTTCCTTAGTATATCCTCTATCAATAGCTCTTTTTATCTGTTCATCATAATTAGACAAAATAATAATTATTTTGTCCGCGACTTTATCCAGTCCCATTTCAAATAAAAGCGCCGCGTCAATCAAAATTATTTTGTCATTATACAAAACTATTGTTTGTCTGACTCTCTCAACAATCATCGGATGAACCAAATTATTAAGAACCGCCAATTTGGCATCATCAAAAAATACTATATTCCCAAGTTTTCGTCTGTCTATTTTTTCATCTTGTAAAATTTCTTTACCAAAAAACTTTACAAGTTTTTCTTTAACTACCGGTTCCGACAGCAATTCATGCCCCACCGCGTCAACATCAATCCGCCGGGCGCCTTTTTTTTCAAACATAGCGCTAATCACTGTTTTACCGCTTGAAAAAGAACCTGTTATTCCTATGATAATTTTTTCTGGCATAAAATTTTATCGCTGGTTTAACCAGCTAAATTTCAATTTCTTTCATATCAAGCCAATTATTTCCAAATTCTAAATTAGTAATAAGCGGAACTTTTAGCTCCACAATATTTTCCATTATATTTTTTATTTTTTTAGCGGTTTTAATATAATCTTTTCCCGGGGACGTAAAAATAAGCTCATCATGCACCTGAAGAACCATCTCTATTTCAGTGCCGCTAAATTCATTTTCACATTTCAGCATCGCCAGTTTTATTATATCCGCGGCTCCGCCTTGTACAGGTGTATTAACACACGCGCGTTCAGCAAAAGACTTCACCTGTTCATTGGCGCTTAAAATTTCAGGCATATATCTTCGCCTGTTAAAAAGAGTAGTCACATACCCTTTTTCCCGCGCGGAAATAATTGTTTTATCAATAAAAGATTTTACTCCCGGATATCTATCAAAATAAGCGTTAATAAAACTTTCCGCTGATTCTCTTTTTATACCAAGGTCTTTACTAAGCCCGAAAGAACTCATCCCGTATATAATCCCAAAATTAACTGTTTTAGCCGTAGCGCGCATTTCACTTGTAACCGCATCTAAAGAAACGTTAAAAATAAGAGAGGCGGTAAAACTATGAACGTCCTCCCCTTTTCTAAACGCCGATATTAAATTTTCATCACCTGACAAATGCGCTAAAAGCCTTAATTCTATTTGAGAATAATCCGCGGAAATGAAAATTTTATCTTTTCCGCCGGGAATAAACGCGCGACGAACTTCTCTCGCTAAATCAGTTTTAATAGGTATATTCTGCAAATTAGGTTCACTAGAAGAAAGTCTTCCTGTTGCGGTCACTGTCTGATTAAAATGAGTATGTAAGGTTCCTCTTTTTTTATCAATAAGTTCTAAAATTCCGTCACAATAAGTTGTTTTTATTTTATTAAGTGCTCTATAATTCAAAATTGATTGAGGTAATTCATGCGTGAGCGATAAATTTAAAAGCACTGACTCATCTGTTGAAATACCAGTCTTTGTTTTTTTACCGGACGGCAATTTTAATTTCTCAAATAAAATATGCTGAAGCTGTTTTGGAGAATTAATATTAAAAACTTCACCAGCTAACTTGTATATATCATCCCTTATAACATCAAGTTTTTTAGATATATCAGAAGATAACGTTTCTAAAAAAGAAGCGTCTATGGCTACTCCGCGGGATTCCATATTTTTAAGAACTAGAACTAACGGCATTTCAATATCAAAAAACAATTCAGAAAGTTTTTTAAATTCTAATTCTTCACATAATTTATAATAAAGTTTTAGGATTAAAGCGGACTCTTCCAGAAAACTTGAGGATATATCAGACGGCGCGTCAAAATTCAATAAAGCCTGCCCCTTGGCATCACAAAGAAGTTTACCATTAGATTTTGAAGAAGGCAAACATCCGAGCCATTTCATTGAAATTGTGTCAAAATCATGATTCGCCCGAGACGGCTCCAACAAATAATCAGCTATCATAATATCAAATACATTCCCATGAATAGACACGCCAAACCTATCTAAAATCAATAAATCATTTTTTAAATTATACCCAATCTTAATAATATTAGGCGCGTTAAAAATTTCATTTAATATTTTTGATGCGCCCGGGCCAATCAAATCCGAGTTACTCAATTTTACTAAATAAGATTCTCCGTCTCTCAGGCTAAACGCTATCCCTGTAAGTTTTTCATACACGGGTTCTAAAATAAACCTAAAAGCTACGCATAAACTAGACTCTAATTTCTCATGAATTATTTTTAATCCGGATAACCCGCTATATTCAAAAAATTTTTGTTTAGAATTTTCAAGCGGCGTAATCTCATGCAATAGTTTATGAAACTCTAATTCTTTATATAAAACTCTTAAAGCATTATTATCCGGCTCTTTTATTTTCATCAACTCAAAATCATATTCAATAGGAACATTCGTATCTAAAACTACCAACTCCCTGCTCAAAAAAGCCATTTCACGGTCACGCGAAAGTTTTTCTCTTAATGATTCTGAAGAAATTTTTTCCAAATTATTATAAATATTTTCTATAGTACCGTATTCTGCTATAAGTTTTTTTGCCGTTTCTTCTCCGACACCTTTTACACCGGGCACATTATCGGAAGAATCTCCCGCAAGCGCCATGTACTCAGGCATTTCACGAGGATAAACACCAAATTTTTCACGAACTTTTTCAGAATCATAAAACTTTGACTCTTTTATATCAGGGCTTAATACTGCTATCTTCCCATCCACAAGCTGTAACGCGTCCTTATCTCCAGTAACAATTGTCACGTTATATCCCTTTAAAGACGCCTTGCGCGCCAAAGTAGCGATAATATCATCAGCCTCATATCCCTGCAATTCATATATGGGAATATTAAACGCCGAAACTATTTTTTTTATATATGGTATTTGCGCGATCAATCCATCAGGCATGGGCTTACGATGCAATTTATATTTTTCATATTTCTCATGCCTTTTAGTTGGCCCTTTTAAATCAAAAACAATTCCAATAAAAGATGGAGAATAATCCTTCCTCAATTTGCGTAAAATATTTATAAAACCCAACACTGCGTTTGTCGGGAGCCCATTAGAATTAAAAAGCTCTTTTATCGCGTAAAATGCGCGGTAACAAAAAGCATTAGCATCAATAAGAAAAATATTATTATTTTGTTTACTCATTATTAAATTTTACGGATGGAAAAATAAAAATTAAAAGAGGATTAAGATAAAATTAGATTTTACAAAAAATGAACCCAAAAATTCGAGGAAGACTTCGACAAAAATATTTTTTAAAAATTAAATATTTATATCAAATTTATCTCTAGCGAATGGGGTTAAAAATCTGACTCGCAATCTCTATGATGAATAAACTTTATAGGAATTTAGATATGATAATAACACGCGGATCTCATGCCTTCGCGTGAACACATTATATAAAACTCAAATTTTTAGTCAAGTATTTTTTTTATCAAACTTTGAATCTATGCCTTAACTCCAAAAAATGCGTTTACCAAAGGCAAACGCATTTTTCAGGCTAATTATTTTTCACGTTACTCTTCTTATAAATAAACTCATTCTTCTTTAATATCCCAAGTTTTTCGCGCGCTTTTTGCTCTATATAACTTGGGTCTTTCTCGAGCTTTGTTATTTCTTCCTTCAATGCTTCATTTTCTTCTTCAAGCATTTTTACGCGGACGACAATATCCCTATTTTCATTCTGAAGACGTTTTAATTCAGACGCGCCCGGCATAAAAATAATAACAGCACACGCGAATAAACATATAGAATAAACTATTGTTATTTTCTTCCATACCATTTTGATTCACCATACACAGCTTTAGATCCCAAAGATTCTTCTATTCTCAATAGTTCATTATATTTGGCTATCCTATCAGTCCTAGATGTTGAACCTGTTTTGATTTGCCCAGCGCCTGTCGCTACAGCAAGATGCGAAATAGTAGTGTCTTCGGTTTCTCCTGAACGGTGAGATATTACCGCAGTATATCCCGCTTTCTTCGCCATGGCAATAGCTTCTAACGTTTCTGTAAGCGTGCCTATTTGATTTACTTTTATCAATATTGAATTAGCGATACCTTTTTCAATCCCTTCTTTAAGACGCGCGGTATTTGTAACAAAAAGATCATCACCGACAAGCTGTACTTTTTTCCCGAGTTTTTGAGTTAACTCTTTCCATCCATCCCAATCATCTTCAGACATTCCGTCTTCTATTGAAACAATAGGATATTTCTCTGCCCAATTAGCGTAAAAATCTACCATTTCTTTTGGTGTTTTTTTAGGAGAACTTTCAGCTGATAAAATATATTGCCCGTCTTTATACAACTCAGTGGATGCGGCATCTAAAGCGATTTTTATATGTTTACCTAGTTTATATCCCGCCTTATTAACAGCATCAATAATAACTTCAATAGCTTCTTCATTTGATTTTAAATTAGGCGCGAACCCGCCTTCATCTCCAACGCTTGTGGAATATTTTTTCTCATTCAGTATTTTCTTTAAATTGTGAAATACTTCCGATCCCATTCTAAGAGCTTCTTTAAAAGAAGACGCTCCTGTCGGCATTATCATAAACTCCTGAAGGTCAACGTTATTATCCGCGTGTTCCCCGCCGTTAAGTATATTCATCATTGGAATAGGAAGCATATTTGCTTTTGTCCCGCCGAGATATTTATATAAAGGAATATTTTTAGAATTTGCTACAGCCTTCGCGACCGCGAGAGACACGCCTAAAATAGCATTAGCGCCTAAACGTCCCTTATTAGTTGTTCCATCTAACGCTATAAGAGCTTTATCCAATTCTTTTTGTTTAGAAGCATCCATCCCTTTAACTTTTTTCGCGATTTCACCATTAACATTTGAAACAGCCTTAAGAACACCCCGGCCTAAATATCTCGATTTATCGCCGTCTCTTAATTCTACCGCTTCATGAGCGCCTGTTGATGCTCCGCTTGGAACCGCGGCTCTTCCTAATGTGCCGTCTTCAAGAAGCACATCTACTTCCACTGTAGGATTTCCTCTTGAATCCATTATCTCTCTAGCTAATACTTTTTTAATTTTTATACTCATCTGCCTATCCTCCTTAAATATGT
>JYNY01000457.1 GCA_000954095.1 Candidatus Omnitrophus magneticus
AGGAGGACTTTTCTATTTATATCCTTCTCCAAATGCAGTTTTCCGGTTTAAAAATTGTTTTTCAAGCTTAGACAGTTTTCCTCTTGGCGTTCCGACAAGATAATCAGCATTATGTTCTCGCATTTTTTTAAGACTTTCTTCGGTAGGAATGCCTCTATCCATAATCCACAATCTATTTAATTTGCCATATACTGTTTCTATCTTTTTTAAAAATTCCGGTAGAGTTGTCCGGTCTTGAGTATTTCCCGGCATAACTTCATAGGCCACCGGAAAACCTTCTTTAGTGACTATAAGCGCAATTACTACTTGCACGCAATCACTTCTCTTATCTCTACTATATCCGAATTTTTTTAATCGTTCATTATCTTTTGAATCTGCCTCAAAATATGTGCTGGTAAGATCGTATAATAAAACATCATAGGATATATTAAATAATGTTTTCCAACGTTCAGATAAAAATGAAAATAAATCTTTTTTGGGCGCGTGAAGTAAATCCAAACAGCGATACAAAGTATCATCTAACGCGATAGAATCATCCTCTCCTAGCAAATCCGCCATAGCGCTACTTTTAAACCATTGCCTGTGTAAACGCCATTCACTACCAGCCGAAATCCAACGATACGTAACTAGTGTTTTTAAAACATTAAGCCAATTTGTCCCTTTACGGCTAGGGGTAAGATGTTTTGACCAAAAATTATCTAATCCCAAAAAATTCCACATCTCAAGCGCTAACCAGCATGCTCCCCATTCTCGTGGACGCTCAAGGCGCATTTCATTAAGTTTTATCTGTAT
>JYNY01000458.1 GCA_000954095.1 Candidatus Omnitrophus magneticus
TTGACTGGAAACCATCCTAGCCATTCCCATTGGGCTAGCGACTTTTCCAAAAATAGTTTTGAGAATTTTTTTTAAGTGTCGCATGACACTCCTCGCTTTGCGGCGTCCCGCCGCGGTTTTTGTTTTTCTAAAAATTATCTCAGTCTCGACGAAACTAATGATATTTTTGGTGAAATAGTTTTATCGGACAGGATTGTTTTTAGAATTTTTTTATTTAATTTTTTAAACTTTTTGTTCTTCTTTTTAGATTTTTATTTTCATTCTAAAATTTTCAACTTCTACAATAAGTATGCCTTTAAAATTCAAGAAAGTCAAATATTGAAAACTAGATTTTTTGAAATAATACTAAAAATGTCTTTAAGTCCAGATTTTATCTGGGTTTCATCGCGTTAGGAGAACATAATTTTTTTTAAAAAGGAGCATTGTTGTGTAAAAAAGTGATGAGCATTCTAAATGTAGAAATGAGCGGTTGTTTTGTTGATGAGCTAAAACCCGCATAAATCAAGGGGTTTGAAAAAAAACGAAAAAAAATAAATTAATGTTTTTAAGTGAAAAAATATTTTTAATGCAAATAAAAGAAACTAGATTTTTTGTAATGGAGTCCTGAAAAGATATGAAGTCCAGATTTTATCAGCGTTTTATTGTGTTAAGAGAATATGAAATAAATATTAAAAAATTATTTTTACATGTTTTACAGAAATTTCTGAGGGAGTGTTTTATTTTTCGCGTGAATTGTATTTTTTGTTATAATACGAAAATAAGGTGGAGAATTTTTATGAAAAGAAAAACAATTGAAGAAGAAATAAAAAATTTATTATTAAAACGTGCGATGACTTTAGCATTGGCAGAATCTTGTACTGGCGGATTAGTAGGATATAAATTAACAGCTATTCCCGGCATATCAGATGTTTTTAACGGAGGTGTTATCGCTTACTCTAATGATGTTAAAATTTCTATTTTAGGTGTGAGTAAATTCGCGTTAAAAAAATACGGCGCGGTAAGCCCTGAAGTAGCGCAACTAATGGCGCGCGGCGCGCGGTGTGGCTTATCCGCTAGTATTGGTGCCGGTATTACAGGTATAGCAGGCCCCGGTGGCGGAACAAAAGAAAAACCAGTGGGGCTGGCGTATATCGCTGTTCAAACCGGATGTCGCGGATGTGTTAAAAAAGTTTTTTTTAAAGGGACAAGGGCTGTTATTCGAGAAAAATGCGCTAATGCTCTTTTGAAATTGATATATGATGTTTTAATGTTTTCCGGAAATAAATCAGGTAGCGAAAAATAATCTAAACCAAAAAAATGAACGATCAAAATAAAAAAAATATTAGAGCGTTTATAGCCTTTGAGTTATCTTCTATTGTGAAGAGAGATTTTGAAAATATTATCGGCGAACTTAAAAAATCAGGGGCGGATGTGAAGTGGGTAGAGCCGCGTAATGCCCATATAACTTTAAAATTTTTAGGCAGTGTTCCGGTTGAAAATATTTCAAAAATAAATTCGGTGCTAAAAAAAATAGCTGATTCTACTAAGGAATTTAAAGTAGTTTTGAATGGTGTTGGTGTTTTCCCAAAATGGGAAAAAATAAAGATTATTTGGGTTGGAGTAGAAAATGGCTCCGAAGAATTAAAAAATATTGCTATTAAAATGGAGCGAGCGATGTCAGAGCTCGGGTTTTCAAAAGAGACAAAAACTTTTAGCCTGCATATTACTATAGGAAGAGTAAGGTCTTTAAAGAATAAAAATAAATTAAAAGATATAGCGGTATCCTTGACGCGCCCGCCTTTAGAAATTAAATTTTTTGAGATAATTCTTTTTGAATCAACATTATTTTCAAATGGACCTGTTTATACGGTTATAGAAAGATTTCCATTAGCTGCTGAAAAATAATACTGCTACTAGCGGCCGTACTCCGATTTGTCCGCATTTCAAACTTGAGTGTGTGGGCGCGCAGAATAAGTTAGGCTTGTTCTTCCCTCTGCGCGCCTAATGGCTGAGAAGTGAATGTGAGATATTCCAATCGGTTTAATTTAAAGTCAAACATATAAAAGGCAGTGATTAAAGTTATTACTGTTGAAAAAAAATATCCGTATCCAAAATATGGAACGTCAAATGAGGCTGATATAAAGGTGAATAACGCATTTGTGGCTAAAAATAGAATGGTAACACCTAACGCTAATTTTTGGAAATCAAAATATAAAATAATTATAATAAGCGATAATAAGAGGCTGTGCGCGAAAGCGCCTAGAGTAGTGATGCGGAAAATAGGTATTGAAACTGATTTGAGTTTTAAAAGTTCCGCTATAGATGGCGCGAATGTTATAAATAAAAGTGTTATAACTCCCTGAGACGCAAGTAGAGAATTGACGCTTTCCCGCAAACTATGCGCTATTCCTGATTTCGCGAGTTGTATATCGCGGTATACGGCTTTCCCTAAAACCTTGTCGTAAAAACGTTTATAACTTCTGTAAAAGCTTGTTTCAACATGCATTAAAAAAATTGAAAAACTCGGCAGTAATGTTATATATGCCAGAAATACCGCGCTGTCATATTCAGGGGAGAACCGTAAAATTCCTGAAATATGGATGGATTTTGCTGATACCCAAAAAATTATTTTATCAATCCATACCGCGAGATTGTAAAAAATACCTGTCAGAACTAGTGTTTTTTTATTAATCAAACATTTTAATAGTTCTTTGTCTATTATTTCTTCCGACTTGAATTCTATAAAAATACGGCCTGCCAAGAGGACAACTATAAAAAATTGTCCTAAAAAATAACTCGCGAAATATCCATTAAGCCCGAATTTCTCGCCTAATGGATACGCTGAAAATATAGTGATGACAGTTCCGATGAAGTAAAAAATAGTAATAATTTTATAATCTTTTAGTGTTGATAAAAAAAGCATTATAAGCCATAACATGCTGACCGCGAGATATATCATAACTGATAAAGTGCCTGAATAAAAATTGAGGCTGGATCTATAAAAAATGAACCAACCCAATACGCTTTGAATTGATAATAGCAGAATAGAGGCGCTATTAAATATAGGGATAAGCGCTTCCTCATCTTTTTTGTATAATTTATCCGACATGTATCTTGATAATGAAAGGTAAAAAGCGCCTGTGACAATAAGGGATAACGCGAAAATATAAATTATAGATGTTTTAAAATATGCCATTTCGAAGCTGTCAATATTGCATGGTGAAAAATAATTAAGGCAAAATATTGTGATGATGCTTAGTATCCAAGGGCCTGATGATATGAAAGAAGAATAAATGTGGGCTTTTACTACAGATAAGAATGAATCTTCTTTTAATATTTTTTCTATTTTGAATCCTATGCCGGCCATAGTATTTCCTTTTATTGTTAGCTTTTCGTTTTACATCACGCGCTCATAACGTGGTTATTATATAATTCCGCGTATTCTCTTATCATTTCATCCATAGAATAATATTTTTCAACGCGTGTTTTGGCTACTTTTGACATTTTTTCTCTCGCGGAATTGTCGGACAAAATTTTTATAATAGCCCCTGCTGTTTCTAAAGGATTGCAGACAGAAGTTATAATGCCGCTCTCTCCTAAAAGTTTGTCTTCATCTGTTCCTCCGTAAACTAATTCAGGGCATGCCCCTACATCAGTCGTGACAACAGGTATTCCCCATGAATAGGCTTCAAGCATAACTAAGGGCTGTCCCTCGCTTAGGCTTGTAAGTACTATTAAATCCATTTTTGGATAATATTCTTTTGTGTTTACTTTTCCTGTAAATTTCAGGACCCCATTTAAATTTTCCATTTCAGCGAGCGCTAAACAATCTTTATAATACGCTTCATCTTCATCTACCGGCCCCATAATAAAAAATTCAGTATTATCAAGTTTTTTGTGAACGATATTACACGCTCTTATAAAAGTTTTTACATCTTTTATAGGAACGACTCTCCCCATAAAACCTACACGAAAAATTTGTTCAGAATGTTTATCGGGAGTAGTGTTATTGTTCAAGAAATTTACTCCGTTTGGTATTATACGTGTTTTAGAAGGCATAGCGCCTTCTTCTATCTGAATTTTTCGGTTGCCTTCATATAATGTTATAATAGCGTCAGCTTTATCATAAGCGACTTTACTAAAAAATGAGAAAAAATTTATCCACCATTCTTTAAAAAAATCTTTTTTGTTTTCTAAAACTTTTAGTTCACCCGCGAGTTCAGAATATATCCAATCCGCCTGTGAAATTTCTATTTTGCGTTCGCGTGTGTATATCCCGTGTTCTGTCAAAATAAACGGCCTTTTGTTTTTTATTTTAGCCATCGCGCCTACTAGCCCGGCGTATCCCGTTGACACCGAATGATAGACTCGCGCCGGAGGAAGATTGATTGACAAAAGAGAAAAAAACGGGAGATAAATAAATCTCCATGTCCAAAAATAATCTAAAAAAGAAAGATCTTTAGCTTCGATGTTATAGACGCGTTCTAAAGTTTTCCATGATTCGAATGAACGTATTATATCGTTAATATCCAAATGGTTTTTCAGGTTAGTGTCCATTATATCCAGAAGTTTATCGAAAACGTTTGTGTCATTTTTACGTATTCCGGTAAAAAAATTTTCCAATACATCGAATTTTTTATTATCCGGATTTATTTGTTTTTTTTGGGCGTAGTCTTTTCTGTAATCAAAGATATAAAATTCTCTGAAATCAGTTACATTTTTTGGAAGGCTGAACTTGAGCGGTTTAGCGGGGAATTTAGTAGACCCCAGATAAACTATTGAGAAATCCACGTCGCGCATACCGCGGATTATATCAAAAACCCACTGGGATACACCCCCTGACACATAAGGATATGTGCCCTCTAATAAAAGGCATACGTCAGACATATTTATACTATAACTCCTTTTAACCTGTTTTTTGGAATAAACCATTCTGAGATAAGATTTTTAATCCCGTGTAAGGCTGTTTCGTCTTTTTCTACTGCTAAATCATTAAATATCTCTTCAATAATGTCTCCTCCCGCCTGATATTTTTTTTTAAAAAATTTTAAATATTCAAGTTTGAGCGGAAGACTAGATTTTACGTATTGTTTCACCATAAAGTCTATTGAGAGCGTCCTAATTAAGTGGGCTTTTCCCGCGTTAAGTATTTTTAGGAGAAATAGTCGCGCTGTATCTGGAATATTATCATTTCGCATATAGTCCATAAAATTTGATAAATTTTTTTCAGATATTTTTTTAAGAAATATGATAATTCTTTTCTTAGTAAAATTTTTATTTGCGAAAGGAGTTTCTTCGTTAATAAGTAATTTTATAAAGTTATCGGCAATGTCAAAAAATTGGGCTTTTGATGTTTCCAATTCATCGATTGTTTTATAAAGAAATATCCGTGCTTTGCCTGCCCCATGATATGACAAAATTTTTTGTAGCGCGTCAGGCAGAATAACAGGATTTATTTTTAATATGTCTTTTACGGCGCGCGAAACCGATAATTTGTATTCGGATGAGACATCACTATCTAGTTTTTTTATTAAAGTAATAATAGTACCCGCGTCATTAAATAATTTTCCCAAAGTTCTTACCGCTAAAACCGCGCTCGAATTATTTTCTGAGAGCGCTATATCTTGGATAAGATTTTTTATCTCATCAGGAATAACTCTGTCGTCTTTAACGCGTGCTATATAATTTATGAATACTAATTTCTCAGCGGGGGGATCTTTTTTTGTTGATTCTGAAAGAAAATTTTTTACTATATCCCAGTGTTTGTCGGATATAACGTGGGTAAGAGCCGATGCCGCGGCGTAAGAAAATTGTTTTTCTTTTTTTGATATGGCATATAAAAATTTGATTGCTGTGTCATTTTTGAAACGCGCCAATGAATTGATAACCGCAAGTTTTACCGCGTTATTGTTTGAACGGTGGTATATATGTTTTATAAGATAATTCAGGATGTCTAAGGACGTATTGTATTCAGTTAAAATATTTATGAAAATAGCAACCTTGTGAAAACTATTTTTTTCTAATTGGGAGGACTTGAAATCATATTTCAATAGATACTTTAAAATAGTTTTAGATTTGAGTTTTTTAATCATACTTAAACTAGCCATACTTATTTCATGTGAAGAGTCTTCCCGCGAAAAGTTTAAAAGTGTCTTTAATAGAGCGGGTGTTTTTATTTCTTCGAGCCACAGGATAAGTTTCATTTTTAGATGATTGTCGTGTTCCTCCCGTAATGCCTTAACAATCAAGGCTTCGTTTTTTTTGGAGCGTTTTAATGTCAAGAGTTTGTAAACTTCTTCTTTAATTTGGGGATATCTAAAGGTTAAATATTTTTTAAAACTCGGCGGTTCAAAAGTACGTATCATAAAAGACAAAAGTTCTACCGCTTTATTCGATATGTTTTCTCTTGTGTCGGAAAGTAATCCTTCTAATTTTATAAAAGATGTTTTTAACGGAATTACTGAAAAAATTTCCATGATGCCCAGAATAATAGATGCATCATTTTTGTGCGTTTCTAAAAACTTTGATATTATACTGATTGATTTTTTAATTTTCATCGCGCTAAGACGTTTTAATGCGAAAAGAATATGTTCTCTTTGGCCTGAATATAAAAGTTTTAATATGAATTTATACGCGGAGCGCGGCGGTACGGCTGGAATAAAAAATAGAACTTCTTGGCGGATAAATCTATCATTATGTTCTGTAAGTTCATAGAGTTTAGTGAACGCGTAAGGCCTTTCTATTTTTAAAAGATACTCAATAAGAGAAGTAATACTTTGGCTGTCTCCTTTATTCATGAAACAGTCGAATATATAATTTATTTCACTTTCTCTTCTGAAAGATAAAAGTTCATTAAATATTTCTTCCGCGCGCGCCCCGTCCGGCCGGGTTAAATTATTTAAAATATGTTTTATTTTTAGTTCGTTTATTTTGAGCCTATCCATGAATAAATAACCTCTTTTCTTTTTTCATCCGTTATTTCATCGGGGTTTAAACGTTGCATAGCCTCTTTTAGCCTTGAGAATTGCCGTGTTTTAAAATAGCATTCAGCTTTCAGGAACAGCATATTATTGTTTTCATCCCAAATACTGCCGGCCTTTTCTAAAAGAGACGCCGCTTTGAGGTATTCTTTTGAATCCATCAGGCTTTCAGCGTACGCGATGATAACATCTGGCCCGGAAGAATCCATGTCGAGCGCGTTTTCATAAGCTTTTATACTAAGTGCCAGATACCGTTCTTTATGAGCTCCTTCCGCGAGCGAGCTTGTCGCGTAAAGCCTGTAATACCCGCCAAGTACCGCGTAATCTTTTCCAGTTTGTTTCTTTTTAATTCTTTCAAGCGTTACTTCTATATTTTTATTAAGTGTTTCATCCATTTTGACAAGCGCTCCGGCCGCGTAAAATCTTACTTCTCTTGATTCATCTTTAAGAGCCTCTTTTAATAATGCCACATTATCCCGCGATATATTGCGGGATAATTTTTCAATAACTCTTTTTTTTGTCGCGGTGTTGCCTCCTTTTATAACATCAATAAAAGGTTCGAAACTTAAGTTGTTTCGGATAGCGCGCAAAAAACCTGTTGATTCTTTTCCGAAAGAATCGTTTCCGTTTGATACAGTATCCATTGTTGATAAAAGAACGTATTCTTCATAGAGTCCGCTTTTAAATTCACGGCTGTATTTTTTGAAAATGAGCATAATGATAAAACCCAGAATACCTATAACCGGAAAAAATGCTATGATAGTTCCTGCGAAAAATAAGAGCCCCGCTAATCCTTCTTTGTTGCCTGATTTTCTTATGAAATTTGTTCCCGCGAGAGTG
Source organism: Candidatus Omnitrophus magneticus (assembly GCA_000954095.1). Classification (GTDB taxonomy): domain Bacteria; phylum Omnitrophota; class Gorgyraeia; order Tantalellales; family Tantalellaceae; genus Omnitrophus_A; species Omnitrophus_A magneticus. The sequence goes on from JYNY01000458.1 coordinate 7,800, forward strand.
AAGAATAAGACAGCAGTAAGGTGCAATGCTCCGCTTAGAATATAATTTCTAAATAAAAACCATGATGTTATGGAACATCCTTCAAATATTAAAAATATTATGCCGAGTAATACTGTCATTTTTGAGCCTTGATTATTTTTTGCTGGCAAAAATTTAGGCCATTTTTCTAAAAGTCTATTGCGAAATTCGGGATAAAACCCGGTTAGTTTGCCCCGCTTGTTATTGGTGTAAGCGCGTTTATAGCCCTTTCGGTATTTTCTAACGCCGCGATCGCGGTAGAAACATCAGGTGTATTTCCATCACAAGTTATTATGTTGCTTTTAATCCCGTAAAAAGAATTATTATCCGCGGTAAAAATTTCTTCCAATGCTTTATTTATGGTATTTATTTTTTCAGAGATTCTTTCGGTTTCTTGATAAGGGCTTAAACATACTAAAAATCCATCAACCGTATATTTAAAAATCATGTCAGTATTATCTGAAAATTTTTTTATCAAAGCGGATAAGCTTTTAATGAGAATTTTTTGTTGATTTTCGGTATAACATCCGTATTCATTAAGCATAATCAGCGCGAGCGTGAAACAAGATCCGTAGCGTTTGGCCTTTTTGATTTCATGTCCTAGTGTATCTTTAAAATAGCTGAAAGAATATATGTCTAATTCTATATCATTTATCATGCTGTCAAAAAAAATATCATTTATTTTTTTTCTATTTAACGCCTTTTCGACCCATTCAATAACTAAACTTATCATTTCGCGTACAGGTGTTGTGAATGATAAAAAATTAATTTGTTCTATATTAACGACTCCAACGGTATTATTATTGTTATTTTTTATTGGAAATATCCACAGAATATCGCCGTGTTGGGAGGAATATTTTAAGGCATTATGCGTGGATAATATATCATCTATATTGATTACGGATGATTTTTCAAAGGCAATAGTCATAATGCTTTCTTCAACTGGAACCTTTCCTTCAATGGTATTTGTTTTATCCCATCCCAAAGAAGCTTTAAGAACATAGTATTCGTTTTCTTTGAAATAAATAGAAGCTTTTTCAACATTGAAATGTTCTTTTAAAATTTCTAAACAGCCGTTATATATCTTTTCAGCATCATGGCCTTCTAATTTTATAGCGGCATTATACAAAATTTTGAAAGTAGATGTTTCGTCGACAATACGTTTTTCAAGGGATTCACGCGTTTTATTCAGGGCAGAGCATTGTTTTTCAAGATTTTCATTGTGCCGGATAAGAGAGTTAACATTTTCTCTCAATAAAATTTCTTTATTTAAATTGTTTTGTCGGAACGCGCCTAAAAGAGTGCTTGCTAAAATAAATTGTAAGAATAATGTTCCGCCGCCGGTTTCCAAAAATTGTTCTATACCTGTTTTTGTGGGAATACTGCCGAAAGTGAATAACAAAATATGCGCGCTTGCTAATAATCCGCTTAAAATTCCGGGCAGAAGACCGTAGGAAGTAGTTATGACAAAAATAATCAGCCAGTACGGGTTAAATTCGGACTTGAGAAATCCGGGGTCATCGCTGAAAAATACATAATTTACGCAATTACAGGCAAAAAATGCTAAAAGCATTTCAAGAAATATTATAAAGTTATTTTTTTTCATAAACCGTCCTGTTCTATCTGTCAAAAAAAAATTGAAATCTTCGCGCAAGGCTCGTTCCTTGGAAGTAGAATTATTGGAAGTAGAATTATCTGAATATTATTTCTATTTTTTTAAGCCACGCGTCAATTGATTCGTATTTATTTATAAAATGAATATTTTCTTTTTTTAAAAAATTGTATTTATCTTTTTCTGGAAACTCATAGGAAGTGAAAATAATTTCTTTATTGTGAGATATTACGGAGGTGTCAGAACGTGTTTTATCTATCAGTTCTTCAGACGGGGTATTGTCTAAAAATTCATCAAACACAAATAAATCATAAGTTTCAGATTTAATTTTAGATAAACCGTCATGTATATTAAAAGCATATTCTACGTTGTACCCGGCCCAGCCGATATACGCGCCGAGACAAGAAAATAATTCTTTATCATGGCTGAGCATGAGAATTTTTTTGTTTGGCATTTTATTCATTAAATAAACCCCATTTTAAATAAATTAAACAGAATATTTAATATGAAGTATATATTGCTGTAAGCGATGTTTCAAATTATTGGTATTAATTTTTGTAATTATTAGGCGGTATAATGCTTCCCTGAATTCAGACCACTGGTTAAGGTGTGAAAACAGGCTATAATAATAGCCAAACTAGGAGGTCAAAATGAAGAAGCGAATACAATATCCAAAAGAGTTAAAGGCTCGTGTGGCACTGGAGGCTCTTAAGGAAACAAAAACGATTGCTGAACTTAGTTCTGAATACGAAATTCACAGCAACATGATCAGCAAGTGGAAGAAGCAATTACACGATAATATAGCTAATATTTTTACGCGCAAGAACGAACAAGAGCCAGATGCCAAGCAACAGCTAGACAATTTGTACAAACAAATTGGCCGTCAGCAGGTTGAGATTGATTGGCTAAAAAAAAAGCTTGGACTATAAGTCGCGAGCAAAAAATATTGTTCATTGACAAAAATAATACGGAATTGAGCGTTCGCCAGCAATGCGAATTACTGGGGTTCAATCGGTCGAACTTATATTATCAGCGACAGGAAAAAGAACTTTTGGATGAACACCAGCTTCGCAGAGCAATCGACGAACAGTTCATGAAAGATCCATGCGGCGTTATTAAAATGATGAAGTATTTACGGCGTTTGGGGCATACCGCTGGGAAAAAATTGATTCGTCGGCTTATGAGGTCGATGAACCTAGTGGCGATCTATCCAAAGCCACGGATAAGCCAGAAACATCCGGAACACCGTATTTACCCGTATCTGCTGAGAGGTGTTGAGATTGTCCGAGTTAATCAAGTCTGGGCCACTGACATCACGTATATTCAGCTCGCCAGAGGGTATTGTTATCTAGTGGCTATTATGGACTGGTTCAGCCGTTATGTTCTTTCTTGGCGGCTTAGTAACACACTGGATGCGTCTTTTTGTGTGGAATGCCTTGATGAAGTTTTAAAAAAATATGGCAAGCCAGAGATATTTAACAATGATCAGGGTACACAGTTCACGTCGATGGAGTTTATCCAAAAGCTATTGGACGCAAATATTCGAATAAGCATGGATGGACGTGGCAGGGTCTTTGACAACATTTTTATTGAGCGTCTCTGGCGTACGGTTAAATACAGTAATATTTATGTTCATGAATATCCAACAATGAGAGACGCGCATGATGGCCTAAGGATATATTTTAATGGGTACAATACCGAAAGGCTTCATCAGTCTCTATATTATCAAACGCCATGGGAGGTGTATTACGGGATAAAATTTTGCCAGCCATCACAAGGAAACTCTTTGAGTTTACCGTAAAAATTTTATACTGTTTACTCGGATGGCTGGTTTTGAGATTATTAACCAAGAACGTGTGGATACTGGCGTTCTGGAGACAAGATTGTGGATAACCCCAAAGCGGTTACCCACAACTTGTCATCCATCACTTGTATAACTGTTACACAGTTATACACAGTCTCCACACTTACTACTACTATATTTATGTTTACAAAAATAAACAGACCAGAAAAAGGAGGTATATCTTACAAGAAAAAAATAGATAAGGTGGAAATCTTAAAAATTTTTTTTCACCTTAAATTTGTTTAATTTTGGTCTGGACAAGGGAAGCATTATAGTATTCTTTACTGAAATTTTTTTTAGTATTAGCCATTGCATACCTGCCTTTGTTTTTTCTTATTATTATACTTCTTTTCTATCTTACCTCAATCCTGTCCGATAAAACTATTTCACCAAAAAACTAGTTGAAATTCCTTAATTTTAAAATCAGAAATTCTGGCTGGTGTTGCGCTTAACAGATCTATCAATGTCAACCTTGATAATAATGCTTCTTTTATTATCCTATGCAAATAAAATAACGATTTTTCATATTTAGATTGGTATTTTATATATGTCAAAAGTAAATAATATATCATCGCTATCCAGACTTGACTCATCACCGCATTTTTACTTGTTCCCAAAAATGTTTTTATTTGTAAATTCTGTTTTATCCATCTAAAAAATATTTCTATTTGCCATCTTGTTTTATATATTTGTACGATCGTTTTAGCTGACAGTTTAAAATTGTTGGTAACAATACTAACTACTTCGTCACTTTTTTCATCTAAAAATCTTATCATTCTTAAATTCTTTTCATATTTTTTATTTTCTAGTTTTATTTTTTCATCAGACAATATCCCGTCTTTCATTGCCTCTAGATGCTGTCCGAGAACTGTATATTTTAGATTGTTTTTTAATTTAGTCACAAAATAACTCTTAGAAAAGTCAATATTACTCCATAGTTCAAGGTCTGTATACGCACGGTCAAAACAATATATGCTGTCCGGTTTAATATTTAATTTATCCTTAGCTATTCTTATATCAGAAATATTCCCTTCAGTTAGCGTTG
>JYNY01000459.1 GCA_000954095.1 Candidatus Omnitrophus magneticus
ATCGCTATGGAATTTTCTTGCGCCTTGGGTATGGAATTTATTTTAGCCTTGAGGCTCTCATTGTTGGATATTCATGAACATAAATATTACTGTATTTAACCATACGCCAGAGACGCTCAATAAAAATGTTGTCAAAGACCCTGCCACGTCCATCCATGCTTATTCGAATATTTGCGTCCAATAGCTTTTGGATAAACTCCATCGACGTGAACTGTGTACCCTGATCATTGTTAAATATCTCTGGCTTGCCATATTTTTTTAAAACTTCATCAAGGCATTCCACACAAAAAGACGCATCCAGTGTGTTACTAAGCCGCCAAGAAAGAACATAACGGCTGAACCAGTCCATAATAGCCACTAGATAACAATACCCTCTGGCGAGCTGAATATACGTGATGTCAGTGGCCCAGACTTGATTAACTCGGACAATCTCAACACCTCTCAGCAGATACGGGTAAATACGGTGTTCCGGATGTTTCTGGCTTATCCGTGGCTTTGGATAGATCGCCACTAGGTTCATCGACCTCATAAGCCGACGAATCAATTTTTTCCCAGCGGTATGCCCCAAACGCCGTAAATACTTCATCATTTTAATAACGCCGCATGGATCTTTCATGAACTGTTCGTCGATTGCTCTGCGAAGCTGGTGTTCATCCAAAAGTTCTTTTTCCTGTCTCTGATAATATAAGTTCGACCGATTGAACCCCAGTAATTCGCATTGCTGGCGAACGCTCAATTCCGTATTATTTTTGTCAATGAACAATATTTTTTGCTCGCGACTTATAGTCCAAGCTTTTTTTTTAGCCAATCAATCTCAACCTGCTGACGGCCAATTTGTTTGTACAAATTGTCTAGCTGTTGCTTGGCATCTGGCTCTTGTTCGTTCTTGCGCG
>JYNY01000460.1 GCA_000954095.1 Candidatus Omnitrophus magneticus
ATGCCTCGGATATTGTGAAAAAAATACCGAGCGCTTTAAAAAGGGATTATGAGATCTCTAAAGCAAGAGGAAAACGTGATTGGGAAACACCGTTTAAGTTGGCGATTGATCAAAAGTTGCCCCGGTTAAGACGGAGTTTTTCAAAACCCAAAGGTTAAGACGTAGGTTAGATGTGGTCTGATTATGGTTCAATGAAAATCATAGAGGA
>JYNY01000461.1 GCA_000954095.1 Candidatus Omnitrophus magneticus
TTATCAACTAGACGAGGAGGCAGTGTAAGCAAAGAAGCATATTATGTTATTTTAGTACAATCCTGTCCGATAAAACTATTTCACCAAAAAACTAGTTGAAATTCCTTAATTTTAAAATCAGAAATTCTGGCTGGTGTTGCGCTTAACAGATCTATCAATGTCAACCTTGATAATAATGCTTCTTTTATTATCCTATGCAAATAAAATAACGATTTTTCATATTTAGATTGGTATTTTATATATGTCAAAAGTAAATAATATATCATCGCTATCCAGACTTGACTCATCACCGCATTTTTACTTGTTCCCAAAAATGTTTTTATTTGTAAATTCTGTTTTATCCATCTAAAAATATTTCTATTTGCCATCTTGTTTTATATATTTGTACGATCGTTTTAGCTGACAGTTTAAAATTGTTGGTAACAATACTAACTACTTCGTCACTTTTTTCATCTAAAAATCTTATCATTCTTAAATTCTTTTCATATTTTTTATTTTCTAGTTTTATTTTTTCATCAGACAATATCCCGTCTTTCATTGCCTCTAGATGCTGTCCGAGAACTGTATATTTTAGATTGTTTTTTAATTTAGTCACAAAATAACTCTTAGAAAAGTCAATATTACTCCATAGTTCAAGGTCTGTATACGCACGGTCAAAACAATATATGCTGTCCGGTTTAATATTTAATTTATCCTTAGCTATTCTTATATCAGAAATATTCCCTTCAGTTATCACTG
>JYNY01000462.1 GCA_000954095.1 Candidatus Omnitrophus magneticus
ATATTGTTACTCCTCTAAAATTGTAACCGTTATACCATCGTCGTACATCTTCTAATAGATGTTCCAAATTAAAGGCTTTAAGTAATTCTAATACTTCTTTTTCAGTAAACCCGAATTTATCAGCGAATTTATGGCTAAGAAGAGTAAACACGCCTAAATTATTCATGCCTGAAAATATGGATTCTTTAGAGACGCGTAAAATGCCCGTTAATACGCCTTTTTCAAGAGACGTGTTATCTTTAAAACCGCCGGAAAGAAAATTACGCATGAAACTTATTACATGTTCATAAAAGTTTTCTAAATACCCAGACTGTATAGGCGTATCGTATTCATCAAGAAGAATGATTACTTTTTTATTGTGGTAACGCTCTAAAAAAAGAGATAAAGTTTTGAGGCTGTTTTCGTAATCTTTTTCTGAACCTTCTAACGATGTGATTTTATTAAAATATTCTTTTTCTTCTTTTTCCAACCCCGTCCAATTTTTAAGATATTTATGTCGCAGAAATTCATTTTGTATTAAGTCTTTAATACCTCTATAAGTAGCGTCCCATGTTTTTTCTTTAACATCTTTAAGTGTAAGAAAAATTACCGGATACGCGCCTTGGTGGTTCATGTATTCTTCGCCGAGGCGGCAAATAGCGAGGTCTTTAAATAAATACGCGTTAGATTTTTATGTTTTTTCAAAAAAGTAACGTAGCATTGAAAGATTTAATGTTTTGCCGAAACGTTTCGGACGAGGAAGCAAAATAACATTACAAGATTCATCAATAATTTCTTTTATAAAAAGAGTTTTATCAATGTAATAAAATTTGTTATCAATAATTGTTTTAAAATCAGATTCGCCAACCGGTAATTTTTGTATGCGCATATCAATCCTTTTTTATAAATTTTTAATTTCGCGATAAGCCTTCGGCAAAATGTCTCTAAATTTTGGATACTATATTTATATTTTTAAAAACGGGTAAACCCTAGACGCCATGCTGGTTTTAGCGTACAAAGTCATTTCTGTAACGCAATTTTTTAGTAATCACTAAACAAATAATAAGAAATTTTGTAATCACTAAGCGGTTAGTAATAAACCTTTATGTGTCCTTTTGCCCCCATCTTACCATTCCCCCGGAAAGCGTGAATCCATGAGTGTCTCAGCTAACAAACTGTCATTTCGGAGTTTGCCGTAGGCAAATATCCGAAATCCATGGAAGTCTCGATTAGAAATCTAATCTCTATTTTAAATTTTAAAAAATTATTTTTCTAAAATTTTATCCCACCTGTATGGATTCCTGCTTGCGCAGGAATGACAGCGGGTTGACGCTATTTTTACTAGTTCAACTCCACTTTTAAAATGCGATACTAGTTGTGACACAGCCTCGGAAAGCGGGAATCGGCCCCCTTTTGTCATTCCCTCGGAAAGCGGGAATCTGCCCCCTTTTGTCATTCCCGCGAAAGCGGGAATCCATAAGGGTTTTATGATATTTTCGGCTCGAATTTTTCTTTTTCGATTTTCAATTATTCTACAAAAAATTTAAAAAAAACTTTTTGTCATTATAGCACAGCAGTACTTTTGTTCCAACCAGAAAACAAGTGTAAAACAAAAAGTAAGAAAAATTTTAATAAAAATGACTAAAATAAACCACATTTTTTATTCTTAATTTTGGCTCTAAAACCCGCATGGTTACTGGACTTTACGCGAGTCTAGAAAAAAAATATCGAAAAATCGGCTTTTCAAAATTTGCATTCTCTAGATTTGTCAGGTAAGCTTTATAGTAGAGAATGAGAAAGTGAAAAGCGAATTAAGAAAAAATAAGAAATAGAAAATTGAAAAAAAAGATACTTAAAAATAAAATAGAAAAATTGTAGAAGATTGGAGTGAAGAGTGATTAGTGATTAGTGATTAGTGAGTAGTGAGTAGTGAGTAGTGACAAAAATCGCGCGATGCGCGGAAGGATGGAGAGTAGATATGAGACAGTTGAAAAAAAAATTCAAAACCATTTCGGAACGTCTTACAAGTCTCGTCGAGACTGGGATTAATTCCGGAATAACAAAAACCGCGGCGGGATGCCGCAAAGGAGTGTGCACCATGTGCCACTTAAGAAATTTTTTGAAAATTATTTTTGGAAAAGTCGCTAGCCCAATGGGAATGGCTAGGATGGTTTCCAGTCAA
>JYNY01000463.1 GCA_000954095.1 Candidatus Omnitrophus magneticus
AGTTTTCTAAATATCCAGACTGTATGGGCGTATCGTATTCATCAAGAAGAATGATTACTTTTTTATTGTGGTAACGTTCTAAAAAAAGAGATAAAGTTTTGAGGCTGTTTTCGTAATCTTTTTCTGAACCTTCTAACGATGTGATTTTATTAAAATATTCTTTTTCTTCTTTTTCCAACCCCGTCCAATTTTTAAGATATTTATGTCGCAGAAATTCATTTTGTATTAAGTCTTTAATACCTCTATAAGTAGCGTCCCATGTTTTTTCTTTAACATCTTTAAGCGTGAGAAAAATTACCGGATACGCGCCTTGTTGGTTCATGTATTCTTCGCCTAGGCGGCAAATAGCGAGGTCTTTAAATAAATACCCGTTGGATTTTTCGGTTTTTTCAAAAAAATAACGTAGCATTGAAAGATTTAATGTTTTGCCGAAACGTCTCGGACGAGGAAGCAAAATAACATTACAAGATTCATCAATAATTTCTTTTATAAAAAGAGTTTTATCAATGTAATAAAATTTGTTATCAATAATTGTTTTAAAATCAGAATATCCAACCGGTAATTTTTGTATGCGCATATCAATCCTTTTTTATAAATTTTTTATTTCGCGATAAGCCTTCGGCAAAATGTCTCTAAATTTTGGATACTATATTTATATTTTTAAAAACGGGTAAACCCTAGACGCCATGCTGGTTTTAGCGTACAAAGTCATTTCTGTAACGCAATTTTTTTGTAATCACTAAACAAATAATAAGAAATTTTGTAATCACTAAGCGGTTAGTAATAAACCTTTATGTGTCCTTTTGCCCCCATCTTACCATTCCCCCGGAAAGCGTGAATCCATGAGTGTCTCAGCTAACAAACTGTCATTTCGGAATTTGCCGTAGGCAAATATCCGAAATCCATGGAAGTCTCGATTAGAAATCTAATCTCTATTTTAAATTTTAAAAAATTATTTTTCTGAAATTTTATCCCACCTGTATGGATTCCTGCTTGCGCAGGAATGACAGCGGGTTGACGCTATTTTTACTAGTTCAACTCCACTTTTAAAATGCGATACTAGTTGTGACACAGCCTCGGAAAGCGGGAATCGGCCCCCTTTTGTCATTCCCTCGGAAAGCGGGAATCTGCCCCCTTTTGTCATTCCCGCGAAAGCGGGAATCCATAAGGGTTTTATGATATTTTCGGCTCGAATTTTTCTTTTTCGATTTTCAATTATTCTACAAAAAATTTAAAAAAAACTTTTTGTCATTATAGCACAGCAGTACTTTTGTTCCAACCAGAAAACAAGTGTAAAACAAAAAGTAAGAAAAATTTTAATAAAAATGACTAAAATAAACCACATTTTTTATTCTTAATTTTGGCTCTAAAACCCGCATGGTTACTGGACTTTACGCGAGTCTAGAAAAAAAATATCGAAAAATCGGCTTTTCAAAATTTGCATTCTCTAGATTTGTCAGGTAAGCTTTATAGTAGAGAATGAGAAAGTGAAAAGCGAATTAAGAAAAAATAAGAAATAGAAAATTGAAAAAAAAGATACTTAAAAATAAAATAGAAAAATTGTAGAAGATTGGAGTGAAGAGTGATTAGTGATTAGTGATTAGTGAGTAGTGAGTAGTGAGTAGTGACAAAAATCGCGCGATGCGCGGAAGGATGGAGAGTAGATATGAGACAGTTGAAAAAAAAATTCAAAACCATTTCGGAACGTCTTACAAGTCTCGTCGAGACTGGGATTAATTCCGGAATAATAAAAACCGCGGCGGGATGCCGCAAAGGAGTGTGCACCATGTGCCACTTAAGAAATTTTTTGAAAATTATTTTTGGAAAAGTCGCTAGCCCAATGGGAATGGCTAGGATGGTTTCCAGTCAA
>JYNY01000464.1 GCA_000954095.1 Candidatus Omnitrophus magneticus
ATCATGCCGGCCTTTTTTTTGATTAGATGGCTACAGTATTATGCGAGATTCAATAGTTGTTTCTTTTTCTCCCCGTTCCCCATGCCCATACCCTAAAAAACCTTGTTGTTCCGCTTTAAGAATTGTTTCAAAAACTGTCTTTAAAACACCCGGGATAACAGATTCCCTATCTCCCGCATATTGTAAAAAATCTAGTATTCCTTTTTCTAAAAATGCGCTATAATTTTTCTCCATTGGCAAACCTCCTTGTTAAATTAAAATTTTTTTAAGGGAATTTTTTTAATTTTAACAGTTTGCCAATTTTTTTTCGACCCCATTTTTTTGTATAAAAGAATGGGGTCTTTTATTTTACGTTCATTCCTACTTAACCACTTTAGACACAAAAAATTATACAGTGCC
>JYNY01000465.1 GCA_000954095.1 Candidatus Omnitrophus magneticus
CCCGGAACAACACAAAATACCATAGCAGAACCCATGAGCTTTCAAGGAAACACGCATTAGGAACATTCAACAGTATTCGGATAATGATACCGGGCACATGCTCGCCATGGATGACGACATTATAAAGGGCCGTGTCTGGGAAAGGTGTGAAGAAACGGTTAAACTTCGTATGATTAGCGATGTGCCGTTAGGGATATTTTTGAGCGGCGGGCTTGATTCAAGCTCTATTCTCGCGGCGATG
>JYNY01000466.1 GCA_000954095.1 Candidatus Omnitrophus magneticus
ATGACGAAAGCGTATTCTTTGCAATACGCTGAGGATATTTTTGCGAGCGTAACGCGGTAGTATCAAAAATTTAGAGACATTTTACCGGCGGCCTATTGCAAAATACGGAATTACAAAAGGGAGGAAGTATGAAAAGAATTGTTTTATGTTGTATTTTACTAAGTTTTATCACAACAGGATGCGCTTCAATAACTACAGGGAGATTTCAAAAAGTAGCTGTTGATTCAAATCCTCAAAATGCGAATGTTACGGTTAGTTCAGGATCTCACGGTGTTACTCCATGTTCTTTTGATTTACAAAGAAATAAAAGCCATGTTATCAAAATAGAAAAAGAAGGGTATAGAACGGCACAGGTTGATCTTAAAAAGACAATATGCGGTTCAACGGCCGGGAATATAATACTAGGCGGAGTTATTGGTTTGGGAGTAGATGCTATGAGCGGAGCAATGTTTAAACTTATTCCAGAAGATGTTTATGTTGATTTAGTTCCCGGAAACCCAAACGATATCATGGTGATAAATCCTCCTAAAAAAGTTGAAACACAGGAACAGCCTAAAAAAGGCGCGGAAGTTGCACATAAATAGTATTTAATTCTAAATCAAGTATACATTTTCTGATATAAAGTCCATATTTAATATGGGCTTTATAATTTTTTTTCTTGTAATGATGGGATAACTTGGTAAAATAAATCAATTTTTTATTTACAAAATTTTTAACAAAAAAGGCGGGGTGATAAAAATGCAATCTTATAAAGAATTAGGGCTGTCAAACACAAAGGGTATGTACGCGAAAGCTGTGTCAGGGAAGTTCGCTGTTCCCGGTTACAATTTTAATAATATGGAACAGTTGCAAGCTATTATGACTGCTTGTATCGAAACAAAGTCGCCGGTTATATTGCAGGTTTCAAAAGGCGCGCGCGATTATGCTAATCAGATACTTTTAAAACACATGGCTAGAGGTTCTATGGAAATTGTTAAAGCCAGCGGTGTAAATATTCCTGTTGCTCTTCATCTTGATCATGGTGATAGTTATGAACTTTGTGTTTCTTGTGTTGAAAGCGGTTTTTCTTCTGTTATGATTGATGGTTCCGGAAAATCTTTTCAGGAAAATATTGAACTTACTAAAAAAGTAGTTAAGTACGCGCATGATCATGATGTAAGCGTAGAAGGGGAGTTAGGGGTATTAGCAGGGATTGAAGATGAAGTAAGCCACGAAAAGACTCATTACACAAAGCCTGAAGAAGTACAAGAATTTGTTTCAAAAACAGGAGTGGACAGTTTAGCTATTTCCATTGGAACATCACATGGCGCGTATAAATTCAAATTAAAACCGGGGGAGTCAGTGCCGCCTTTAAGATTTGACATATTGGAAGAAATTGAAAAACTTATTCCGGGTTTTCCTATAGTTTTACATGGTGCTAGTTCCGTAATGCCTAAGTATGTTGATATGATTAATAAATACGGCGGTAAAATGGAAAACGCGGTAGGTGTTCCGGAAGAACAGCTTCGTAGAGCTGCTTCCAGCGCTGTTTGCAAAATAAATATAGACAGTGACGGCCGTCTCGCTATGACAGCTAAAATTCGTGAAGTTTTTGCCGTGAAGCCGGGAGAATTTGATCCTAGAAAATATTTAGGACCAGCGCGCGCGGAATTAATTGAAATGTATAAACATAAAAATATCAATGTGCTCGGTAGCGCAGGAAAAGCATAGTAATTATTTAATTTGAACAATTGTTTATTTATAGTTCTTTTAATAGCGATAAAAATAGGGCATGGGAGTTATTCTCAAGCTCTATTTTTTTTTAGGTAAGCGCAAAGAAGGAGTCTCTATTTTTATGAAAAATATAGTTATAGGTAATTTTAGTATTTCTCCTTATATTTACATTCCTTTTGTATATCTTTTATGGGTAACTGTCTGTCTATTACTTAAAAAAATAGCGTATCGTAAATTACGTGATTTTACTAAGCACACGCATACAGGGTTGGATGATATTTTGACAGAAGCCGCTGATTTCCCTATTGTATTATTAATTTTCACAAGCGGTATTTTGGTGCTGGAAAATTTGTTTGAATTCGCGCTTGATACCGAACTTTTTCAATGGACGAATATAGGTTTTAAAGCTGTTTCTATTATTGCTGTAATTTTATTTCTTGATAAAGCGATAAACGGCGCACTAAAATATTTTTCGCCTAAAATTGTTTTATTTAGAGAAACCGGCGGAGTAATGATTTTAGTAGTGAGAATGATTATTGTAGCATTAGGCGTTCTCATTATAATGGATAATTTGGGAATTTCCATCACGCCGATATTAGCTTCTTTGGGTATAGGATCTTTGGCAGTGGCGCTCGCGCTTCAGCCTACTTTGGAAAGCGTTTTTGCCGGAGTTCAAATAATAGTGGACAGGCCTATTTCCGTGGGTCATTTTATAAAACTTGAGTCAGGGGAAGAAGGATATGTTGAAAAAATAGGATGGCGTTCCACGTGGATTAGGCTCTTGCCTAATAATATGGTTATTATTCCGAACAAAGTTTTAGTCAGTTCACGCATTTTAAATTATTATTATCCCGAAAAAGAATTAGCGGTTCTTGTTAATGTCGGGGTAGATTATAGGTCTGATTTGGATTTTGTTGAAAAAGTGACAATAGAGGTTGCTAGCGAGGTTTTAAAAAGTGTTGAAGGAGGAGTGAGTTCTTTTAAACCTTATATACGATACCATACGTTTAATGAATTTAGTATAGATTTTACCGTGAATTTACGGGCAAAAGAATTCACGGATAATTATTTCATTAAACACAATTTTATAAAAGCCTTGCAGAAACGTTACAATAAAGAAGGTATTATTATTCCTTTCCCGATAAGAACTATGGAATATAGTAAGATAAGCGAAGGCGCGTCTATAAAAAAATAAATACCGGCAAATGACAAATCGATAAAACGTTAATACGAAGCTATAGCGCGTAGTAGTAATTACAAGAACAGGATAAAATTAAGGACGAAATATAATGACAAAAGAATTAAACTTGCCGCTAAATATGTTTAATGAAACAGGTATTTATATACTGCTTAACGATGAATCGTGGCTGGCATTGACACGTGAAAATATTGAGAAAATAACTCAGGATTATTGGAATAATGTTCATAAATTTTCAGATAAAATAAAGGAAATGATTGAATTTCAACGTTGTCAGCTTTGTCCCGCTAAAGGGGGAAAAGATTTTTGCGACGCGTTAAGACCGATTTTGCCGCTTTTAGAAATAATAGACGAGTATAATTCTTTTGATAAAATCTCAGCCGTATATAAGTCTAACACCGATAAGATTTATTATGTCTCTAATACGACCATTCAAGAAGCCCTTCAATATATAGCCATTTTAAGCCTCACGCAATACTGCCAGCTTGGGAAAAAATACTGGAAATATTATTTAGGAACTGTTCCGCTTATGAACGGACAAGAAGTTTCTAAAAGAATATATTTAAATATTTACTGGTTATGTAAAGGGGACAAAGAAGTTATACAAAAAATTATTAAAGAGTTCAGTGAAACAATGCGGATAATAGCGAGAACACAAGTACGTCGTCTTAATTTAATTTGTAAAAATGACGCGTTTATGAACGCTTTTATAAATGCTCATGTAATTACGGAAATGTTGGACTTAAACATTGAAAATATTTTAGAAAAAGCCTTTGAAAAATTTGAGAATAATCAGTAAAAATATATTTATGTCTAAAAGGTATAAATGAATAAAGAATTAATTGCTTTTTGCTTACCGGATAAAAGTGTTGAAATAGAATGGCAAGAAACTGAATCTCCTATAAATAAGCCTCAAGAATTACTGCAAAACGAAATATATAAACAATATAAAGAAGATTTCGATTTTTTCCTTCTTTTTTTGGGATTTTCTGATGAATCTATAGAGTTATCAGAAAGTTTAGATATTTTTAGACAATTATCCGCGCGCTACATAAAAAAACTTACCCAAATACCCGGCCTTGAACTTTTGCGAGAAAACGTGGAAGTTATTTTAACTCAAGATGAAGCATTGGATTTTATATCTTGTATTCCATTTATGATTGGAGCGGAATATATAGACCTGTCTTTCATTGAGTCTATGTGGGAAAAATTAGATAGAACCTTTAAAAAGAAAATAAAATCCTATATAGGTTCTATTGATGAATTTATAAAACATTTTAAACAAGATATACACCTTGCGGGGCGGATTTATTTTCATTTGGTTGAAAGTAAAAAAGAGGATTTACCATTTGCTTTTTTAGCGACATATTCTACAAGTTTAAACGAACAGGGTAAAGCTAAACATATTCCATTAAAACATGCTTTAACAGAATATGGGAAAAACAGCAAAAAATTATTAGAGCTTTTATCCACTGTTCATTTGGTGGCAAAAGAAAGCGGGATTATTACTAGGCTTATTGAAAATGGAGAAATATTTTATCCAATAGGCTTATCCAGTAAAGACGCTTATGATATTTTAAAAGAAGTTCCCATTTACGAAAAATACGGTATTCTATGCCGTATCCCTAATTGGTGGAAAAATAAAACAAATAGTCCAAAGCTTAATATTTCTATTGGAAAATCTTCTCCATCATTTTTAGGTGAAAATTCTATTCTTGATTTTGAAATAACACTTTTAGCGGGAGAGTCTGAATTATCGGAAGATGAAGCAAGAAAATTACTCAATGAGTCAGAAGGCCTAGCATTTATTAAAGGACGATGGATTGAAGTTGATTCTGAAAAGCTTACGAAGACACTCGAAGTTTATGAAAAAGCTATGGAACTCATGAAACAGGGCGGACTGACATTGAAAGAAGCTATTAGTCTTCAGCTTAATTTCGGAAAAACTTTTTCTATTACTGACGATCTTTTAACTATTTCTAATGGTGAATGGCTTAAAACTGTTGTGGAAAAACTTCGTAATCCTAATCGCGCAGAATCTGTGGAGCTTCCAAAAGATTTTTTAGCGGAACTAAGACCGTATCAAAAAGAAGGCGTAAACTGGCTTTGTTTCTTGCATTCTTTGCGGTTTGGCGCCTGCATTGCGGATGATATGGGGCTGGGGAAAACAATACAACTTTTGGCCTTTCTAAATGTTATTAAATCTAATAAAGAAAAACAAACAAACCTTCTTATAATACCCGCGTCTTTAATTTCAAATTGGATTAACGAAATACAAAAATTTTCTCCCGGAATAAAATATTATATAGCTCATCCATCTTTTGAAAAAAATAGCGGCGAACGCGGTAAAGATGAAAATTTTATTCAAAAATTCGATCTAATAATAACAACATATTCTTTATCTCAAAAATATGATTGGCTTAAATCGCGCGAGTGGAATTATATTATTTTGGATGAAGCGCAATCTATAAAAAATCCGGGCGCGAAACAAACAAAAGCTGTCAAAAGTTTTAAAGCGAATAACCGAATAATCATGACTGGGACTCCTATTGAAAATAGTTTAAATGATTTTTGGTCTCTTTTTGATTTTTTGAATCCCGGATTACTCGGCAGTATTAAAGAATTTTCAGACTTTTCAAAAAATCTGAAAAATGATTCAAAGGGCTACGCTAGACTAAAAAAGATTACATCCCCCTATATTTTACGAAGATTAAAAACAGATAAATCCGTTATTTCAGATTTACCTGATAAAGTAGAAATGAAAACTTACGCGAATTTAAGTAAAAAACAAATTGTTCTCTATCAGCAATTCGTGGAAGAACTCAAAACAAGGCTTGAAGATGAAACTGAAACTGAAGATATTAAAAGAAAAGGCGTAATACTTGCTTCTATCATGAAATTTAAACAGCTTTGTAACCATCCTGACCAATATTTAGGCGCGAATGGATATGAGGAACTAGACAGCGGAAAATTTGTTAGACTTCGTGAGATATGTGAAACAATTTATGAAAAGAGAGAGAAGGTTTTAATTTTTACGCAATTTAAAGAAATCACAGAGCCTATTAAAGAATATCTTGAAAAAATATTTAAACATAAAGGTCTGGTTCTTACCGGAAGCACAAACGTTAAAAAACGCAGTGAAATTGTGGCAAAATTTCAAAGCCATGAATATATTCCATTTTTAGTATTGTCTCTTAAAGCAGGCGGAGTGGGATTAAATCTGACATCCGCGAATCATGTTATTCATTTTGACAGATGGTGGAACCCCGCGGTAGAAAATCAAGCGACTGATAGAGCGTTTCGTATAGGACAGAAGAAAAATGTTATAGTTCATAAATTTATCGCTAAAGGAACATTGGAAGAAAAGATTGACGCTATGTTGCAAAAAAAAATAGAATTGTCAAATGAGATTATTCAAAGTTCAAACGAATCTTGGATAACTGAAATGGATAATGATAGATTAATGGATATTTTCACGCTGTCATTATAAAATTGTAATAATTTTTTTTGGGGAGATATAAGCGAAGGAGTAAAATTATGGGATGGTATGGATTTCCAAGGTATGTTACTTTATCTGAAAAACTGGCGAAAGCGGAAAGAAGTTTAAAACAATTAAAGAAAAAAGATCCTTCTATTACACCTTTAATTGTAACAGGCACAAAGATTGTAAAGACTTGGTGGGGAAAATCGTGGATTGAAAATCTGAAAAATTACGCGGATTATTCAAACAGGCTCGGAAGGGGCCGCAGTTACATTAAAAATGGTTTCATTTTAGATTTTAAAATAAAAGAAGGAGAAATAACCTCTTTAGTACAGGGAACAAGGCGGGAACCGTATGAAATAAGAATAAAAATAGAACCATTAGATAATAAAACATGGGATGAAATTAAAAAACACTGTGAAGGGAAAATAGAATCTTTAACAGAACTTATAGAAGGCGAATTTCCTAAAGATCTAGCTGAAATATTCACAAGAAAAGGTCAAGGATTATTCCCGTCGCCTAAAGAAATTAAATTTGGTTGTAGTTGTTTAGACTGGGCAGACATGTGTAAACATGTGGCAGCGTCTCTTTACGGAGTTGGCGTGAAACTAGATACTGACCCAAAACTTTTTTTCACACTGCGTAAAGTAGAAATGAATGATTTGATAACAGAAGCTTTACAGAATAAATCAAAAAATATGCTTAAAAAAGCTAATAAAAAAACTTCCCGCGTAATTGACGACTCCGCCGCTTCTAAAATATTCGATATCAATATTGATGAAGAAATTGTTAGAGAGATTAAGCCTATAAGTAAAAAAAATAATCCGAGAGTGTGAAATATTTGTTAACACTAAACGGTTGTAAGCACTAAGCGGTTAGTAATAAACTTTTCTATATCCTTTAGAAAACATCATTCTGTCATTCCCGCGAAAGA
>JYNY01000474.1 GCA_000954095.1 Candidatus Omnitrophus magneticus
AAGGCGCATGCAATAGCTAGGGTTGCGCTTGAAAAAGAAGGCGAAGATATTCTTGATTTAGATTTAACCAAATCCGCTAATATTTTTAATTATTTTGTGATGATTACTGCTGGTTCATCTAAAAGAGTTCAGACAATAGCAAAAGCGATAGACGAAGAGCAGTCCGTTAACTGGAAGCAAAGCGATCGCCTAGAGGGGAAAAATAATCCTTCTTGGACATTGGTTGACGCGGGAGATGTAATAGCGCATGTTTTTTATAAAGACGCGCGCAATTTTTATGGGATAGAACGGTTGTGGCTCTCTGCTCCAAGAGAAGAAATTAATGAAAAATGCTTGAAAAAAACTTTAAAGAAAAAATTATCCAAATCTTCAGCGAAGGCATAAACCAATATTTCGCGGAAGAGTCCGCTTGTCGTGCGGATATTTCTTCTTCTCTTATTTCCCTCGATGCCCCAAAAGAAAAACTTCATGGGGATATCACTTCCAATATCGCTATGGTTTTAGCAAAACAAGTAAAAGCAAATCCTGTCATTTTAGCTCAACATATCAGTGAAAAAATAAAAAAAATATTTAATCAGAGAAGCGACATTAATTCTTTTATCGACGGTATTGAAGTAAAAGGCGCGTTTATTAATCTTTGGCTTTCTGATAAATATTATGAAAATATTCTTTTGGAAATATTTAAGAATAAAGAAAAGTTTGGGCAGAATAGCGACTTTGGCGGGAAGAGAGTTAATATAGAATTTGTTTCAGCGAATCCTACAGGACCTCTTACGATTGCGCACGCGAGACAAGCCGCGATAGGCGATGCTTTAGCGCGAATATTAAAATTTAATGGATATGACGTGACAACAGAATATTATCTTAATGACTGCGGCAGGCAGATTAATATGCTGGGAAAGTCGCTAGAAATTAGGTATAGGAATTTATGCGGGAAAGAGGATAGTTTGCCGGAGGACGGGTATGTCGGGGAATATGTTATTGATATTGCTAAAGAAATAAAAGAAAAACACGGGGAAATGTTTTTAGAAGAAACAGAAAAAACTAGTAATTTTTTTAGAAAATACGCAGTAGAAAGCATAATGAATCTTATTAGAAAAGACCTTGAAGATTTTAGGGTTCATTTTGATGTATGGACAAGCCAAGCAGAATTTGAGGAAAGAAAAATTGTCGAACGCACTTTAGAAGAGCTGGAAAAAGCCGGCTATCTTTATGAACAAGACGGAGCTAAATGGTTTAAGTCAACGGCATTTGGAGATGATAAGGATCGGGTTGTTCGTAAAAGCGATGGTTCGTATACATATTTAGCGCCGGATATAGCGTATCATAAAGATAAATATTTACGGAAGTTTGAGAAAATTATTGACTTGTTAGGGCCGGATCATCATGGATATATAAACAGAATGAAAGCGGCTGTTTCTGCTATGGGATATGATAAATCCTCTATAGATATTCTTATAGTTCAGTTGGCTACACTGCTTCGAAATGGTGTAGCGGTTTCCATGTCTACACGTAGAGCGGAATTTATTTCTTTAAGGGAAATCATTGAGGAGATTGGCGTTGATGTGGCGCGGTTGATTTTTTTAATGAGAAGGCGGGACAGCCATCTTGATTTCGAGTTTGAGGTTGCTAAAAAAGAAGCGACTGACAGAAAGGATTGTACC
>JYNY01000467.1 GCA_000954095.1 Candidatus Omnitrophus magneticus
GCGAGTTGAAATTCATGTTGAGTATAATATTTGTAAAATAAAAATTATTGACATAGAATAGTCTACGTTATATTATTTGTCTTTGTTTTTTAATATTTTTAGTCTAGAGCGAGCGTAGCACAGTGGTAGTGTGGTGGCCTTCCAAGCCGCTTACGTGGGTTCGATTCCCATCGCTCGCTCCATATTTCAGCGAAAAGTTTTATCTAGAAAGAGTGGCATTATTTGTCATGTCGAAATTATCCATCCATTTCTTTATATAGCCAGAAAGTCGTATCTCCTATGAACAAGAATCCGGAAAAAAAAAGTTTAGGTATTACAGAAGAAGTTGTTGAACATGTTGCTAAATTATCCCGACTTTCTTTTGACGCTGTAACCATAAAACAGTTTCAATCCCAAGTATCTAAGATTTTGGATTATATTGATCAACTAAAAGAAGTTGACACAGCGAATACTCCTCCTACCACGCATGTCCTTTCAGCCATGAAAAATGTCTTTAGGGAAGATATAAATAAAGAATCAATTTCTTCTTCTGAAGCCTTGAGTAACGCTCCGGACAAAGAAGATAATAAATTTTTTAAAGTTCCTAAAATAATAGAAAGCTGATTTCTTATGGAAGATATCTTGTCGAGTATAGAGTCTTTTTGCGCATGGCGCGCCAAACAGAATATTTCAATCAAAGAGTCTGTTGAAATTTTGGCAAGCCGTATACTTGAAATTGAAAAAAGTGTTCACGCGTTTTCTCATTTTGATAAAAAAGCTTTTATTGAAAAAGCGGAGTTGGATAATAATCTCAGTAAAAACGGTATTTTGAGCGGTATCCCTATAGCTATTAAATCCAATATTTGCGTAAAAGGAGAGTTAACTGATTGTTCGTCGCGTATTTTAGAGGGGTTTAGGCCGCCATACAATGCTACTGTAGTTGAAAAACTTTTAGCTCATGGCGCGCTTATCGCGAGCGGTGCTAATATGGATGAATTCGCGTTTGGGTCATCTTGTGAGACGTCTTATTTTGGACCTACAAAAAATCCATGGGATATAACAAGAATTCCCGGAGGTTCTAGCGGCGGGTCAGCGGCTAGCGTCTCGTCCGGAGAAGTTCTAGCGGCACTTGGCTCTGATACCGGCGGTTCGATTAGACAGCCGGCGGCAATGTGCGGAGTAGTCGGATTAAAGCCTACTTACGGAAGAGTTTCAAGATACGGATTAATCGCTTTTGCTTCAAGCCTTGACCAAATAGGTCCTATAACCCGTAATGTAGCTGATTCAGCGTGTATTCTGGAAATTATATCAGGGTATGATAATAGAGATTCCACATCAGTTAATATGCCGGTTCCTAGATATACAAAAATGCTTGGCGCGGATATTAAAGGCGTCAAAATAGGCCTTCCTAGTGAATATTTTGAAGGAGGCATAGATGAAGATGTTCTAGAGAGTGTTCGCGCGTCAATAGAGCTTTTTAAAAAACTCGGCGCGGAAATAGTAAATATTTCATTGCCGAATACAAAGTACGCGTTAAGCTGTTATTACATAATCGGTCCGTCTGAAGCAAGTTCAAATTTAGCGCGTTATGACGGCGCGCATTATGGGTATAGAGCCGGAGACGCGGATGATATTATAAGCATGTATACAAAGACAAGAAACGAGGGCTTTGGCACAGAGGCTAAACGCAGGATACTTATAGGAACATACGCTTTAAGCGCGGGATATTATGACGCGTATTATTTAAAGGCCCAAAAAGTCAGGACAAAAATAGCTGATGATTTCAAAGAGGCTTTTAAATCTTGTGATTGTATTTTAACTCCCACCGCTCCTTCTACTGCTTTTAAAATAGGCGAAAAAATGAATGATCCTCTAAAGATGTATTTATCTGATATTTTTACTATCCCTGCGAACTTAGCAGGAATTCCGTCGATGTCTATACCTTGCGGATTTAGTAGAGAATCCCTTCCGATAGGATTACAAATTATGGCAAAGGCTTTTGATGAAGAAACAATTATTCGCGTGGCTGACGCGTTCGAACGGCATACGGAGTATTCTCAAAAATATTCTTTAGGGCGTGAAAATGGAAAATAAAAATAGTAAATATGAAACAGTAATAGGACTTGAGGTTCATGTTCAGCTTTTGACTAAAACAAAAGCGTTTTGCGCTTGTTCTATTCTTTTTGGTAAAGAGCCTAATACGCAGGTTTGTCCTGTATGTCTGGGTTTGCCGGGAGTTCTTCCTGTTTTAAATAAAGTTTTTTTTGAATATGCGCTAAAAACCGCTATCGCGCTTAATTGCGATATCCAAAAAATAGTTAAGTTTGACCGAAAAAATTATTATTATCCGGATCTCCCGAAAAATTATCAAATAAGCCAATATGATATGCCTCTCGCGTATAAAGGAAAATTATCAGTAACTATGGATGATGGACAAGAGCGTGTAATTGGGATAACGCGTGTTCATCTAGAAGAAGACGCGGGAAAACTCATGCATGATACGGCTCTCCCTTATAGTTATGTTGATTTAAATAGGACAGGAACGCCGTTACTAGAGATAGTTTCAGAGCCTGATATAAGAACGCCGGAAGAGGCGTACTGGTATCTTGTGACGCTTAAACAAATTATAAAATATCTTGGAGTTTCAGACTGTAATATGGAAGAGGGAAGCCTTCGATGTGACGCGAATATTTCCTTGAGACGGCGTGGTGAAACTAAATTAGGAAGTAAGGTTGAAATAAAAAATCTTAATTCATTTAAAGCAGTGCGCGACGCTCTTTTATTTGAAGAAGAAAGACAGGAGATAGTTTTAGAAGAGTCAAAAACAATAAATAAAGAAACACGATTATGGAATGCTGAGAAGTGCGTTACTAGGCCTATGCGTTCAAAGGAAGAAGCCGAAGATTACAGGTATTTTCCTGAACCGGATCTAGTGCCATTTGAAATAGAAAAAGATTTTATAGAAAAAATTCGGGCACTTATTCCTGAACTTCCTGAAGACAAAATGAAACGATTTAAAGAGCAATATGGTTTTAATGAAAAAGATATAAAGGTTTTGACTTTAGATAGAGAGATTGCTGATTATTTTGAAA
The DNA here is from genome assembly GCA_000954095.1 of Candidatus Omnitrophus magneticus. Lineage (GTDB taxonomy): Bacteria > Omnitrophota > Gorgyraeia > Tantalellales > Tantalellaceae > Omnitrophus_A > Omnitrophus_A magneticus. Next base: position 3,072 of record JYNY01000467.1, read on the forward strand.
AAGTCGCGCGATTGTCAGAAGATTCTGTTAACGCGCTTAATTGGATGAAAGGCGAAGTAATGATGCATCTTAACGAACGGGCTATTGAGATTAACGCTTTAGGGTTAAAGCCGGAAAATCTTGCTGAAATTATAAAAATGACTAAAGACGCGATTATCAGCCATTCCGCGGCAAAAGATATTTTAAGAATTTGTATTGATGAAAAAAAATCTCCGAGAGAGATTGCCCGTGAAAGGTCTTTAGAACAGGTTTCTGATGAATCTGCGATAAAAAAAATAGTTTTGGATGTTATAAAAGCCAATCAAAAAAGTGTTAATGATTATTTGGGCGGAAAAGAAAATGCTTTAGGTTTTTTGGTAGGGCAGGTTATGAAACTTTCCAAAGGCAAGGCCAATCCTAAACTCGCGAATGATTTATTGAGAGCGGAGTTGACCCGTAAAAATTAATTCAAGAACTTTGGCACATTGAATTATATTTTTTATGCTGGGCAAACATCTGTAATTTCATGAGTTTTTCGTTTTAACCCGGATTTTGCAGTAGACTTCGAGAAAAATGGCTTAAGTCTTTGAAAAGACAAGGCTTG
>JYNY01000468.1 GCA_000954095.1 Candidatus Omnitrophus magneticus
CTAAAATAACATAATATGCTTCTTTGCTTACACTGCCTCCTCGTCTAGTTGATAAATATATCGCGTCACTGTAAACACAATAATATTCTTCTTCTAACCGTCTATTTTGCCAATCAACTCTTAATGTTTCATATTCTCGCGTAATTTGTGATATACGGCTTCTAGATAATTGTTTATCATAAATCTTATGAATTATTGTGCTGACTTCTTCATTTGATAAACCTTTTACATAAAGTTCAAACGCTAGATCATTCATCTTTTCATTTTCATCCCGTAAAATGTCCAAAAACACCGGCTTAAACAATCCAAGCCTGTCTCTAGGAACTTCTATCCGAAACATTTTACTAATTCCTTTTACACTAGCTGAAGTAAATCCGTTTCTTTTATTAGTTGTTTCTTTTTCTCCCCGTTCCCCATGCCCATACCCTAAAAAACCTTGTTGTTCCGCTTTAAGAATTGTTTCAAAAACTGTCTTTAAAACACCCGGGATAACAGATTCCCTATCTCCCGCATATTGTAAAAAATCTAGTATTCCTTTTTCTAAAAATGCGCTATAATTTTTCTCCATTGGCAAACCTCCTTGTTAAATTAAAATTTTTTTAAGGGAATTTTTTTAATTTTAACAGTTTGCCAATTTTTTGTGTTTATAAAAAAAATAAAAAAAATATTTGACAAAAAAATGTTTGTGCGGTATACTTTTTTTGTTGATAGTTTTTAAAAAAACAAAAAAAGAAAAGAAAGGAGGTGATATATGTTGATATTAAGATGTCCGCGATGTGGCTCAACTCAGGTGCTTACGAGCAAAACTACAAGGACTTGTCGCAAGTGTGGGTTTAATACGGAAGATAAAGTTGTTTTTGAAAAAGTGGAAAAGAAAAAATAAAAAAAAAGGGGTGAAAACATGTTTTTTTTCGACCCCATTTTTTTGTATAAAAGAATGGGGTCTTTTATTTTACGGTCATCCCTACTTAACCCCTTTAGACACAAAAAATTATACAGTGCCCCTTATCCACGCGCAATACGCCGGGCACGAGTTTTAAAAAAAAGTTTTAATGGCTCAACATAAGATTTATTAGTAATTATATCTATTCTGTCCACGCCCGCGGATTTAAACATCTTATCACGTTCAATAATCTTTTTCTGAATAGTCGCTCTATAATGCGCGCGAATACCGGAACTGGCAGTATCAATAATTGCCCTATCTCCTGTTTCAGCATCTCTCATAGAAATAATCCCGCTAGAAGCAAGCTCAAGCTCCATCGGATCAGTCACAGTAACGGCAATAATATCATGCCGTTTATTTGTCACATTAAGAAGTTTTGAAAAATCAGGAGATATAAAATCTGACACGAGAAATGTTATCGCCGAACGCTTCGTAACACGGCTAAAATATTCAAGAACACAATTTATATCTGTCCCTTTACCAATGGGTTTATTATAAAGAGTTTCTCTTATAACACGGAGCACATGCTTTGTGCCTTTACGCGGCGGAATAAAATTTTCAATTCTATCTGAAAAAGTTATCATGCCTACTTTATCATTATTTTTAATAGCTGAAAACGCCATAACAGAACAAAACTCCGCGGCTAGATTGCTTTTCATCCGTGCCCGCGTGCCAAACATGGAAGACATAGAAACATCCAATAGAATCATAATTGTAAGTTCTCGTTCTTCCACAAACTTTTTTATGTAAGGATGCCCGATACGGGCGGTAACATTCCAATCAATACTGCGGATATCATCTCCGGGAATATACTCACGTACTTCCTCAAATTCAATACCCAACCCTTTGAATACGCTTTGATACTGCCCCGCGAAAACATCCGTAACTTTGCGTGAAGTAGTAATTTGCACCCTGCGGATTTTTTGAATTATTTCTTTTGGAATCATCATATTAAATAACTTTGCCGTGCATCCGTATTAGATAATCATTACGGAACTTCTATTTCATCAAAAATTCTTTTTACTATATCTTCTGATGTTTTTTCTTCAGCTTCAGCTTCATAACTTGGAATAACACGATGCCTTAAAACATCAGGCCCAATGGACTTTACATCCTGCGGTGTTACGTACCCGCGCCTTTGTAAAAAGGCATACGCGCGCGCCGCAAGCGCAAGATTTATGCTGGCACGCGGAGACGCGCCGTATTCAATAAGCCCGTCTAAATCTTTAAGGCCGTAATTTGCCGGTTCTCTTGTCGCGAAGACAATATCAACAATATATTTTTCTATCTTTTCATCCATGTAAATCTCATTTATTACACTACGCGCTTTTAATATTTTTTCAGGAGAAACAACCGCTGTAACATCTAAATTACGGCTTGTAACCGCCATTTTCTTGAGTATTTTTAATTCTTCTTCTTTGTTTGGATAACTAATATTAAGTTTTAACATAAACCGGTCAACTTGCGCTTCAGGTAAAGGATACGTTCCCTCCTGTTCAATCGGATTTTGTGTAGCGAGAACCAAAAAAGGTTCTTCGAGTTTAAAAGTTTGATCCCCTATTGTGACTTGTTTTTCCTGCATCGCTTCAAGAAGAGCGCTCTGCACTTTAGCGGGAGAACGATTAATTTCATCAGCAAGAATTATATTTGAAAATATCGGTCCCCTTTTTGTTGTAAACCCGCCATTTTTGGGGTCATATACTAATGTTCCAACAATATCCGCTGGCAATAGGTCAGGCGTAAACTGTATTCTTTGAAATTTAGTATTTATGACTCCCGCCAAAACACGCACAGAAAGAGTTTTCGCTAAACCCGGCACACCTTCAATTAAAATATGCCCATTCGCTAACAGCCCGACCAGAAGCCTTTCAATTAAATAATTCTGTCCTACTATTACCTTGCGCGTTTCATTAAGCAAATCTTCTATAAATAAACTTTCTTCCTTAACTTTCTCATTTATCGCTGTTATTCCTACTGCCATTTTTATCCTCCTGCTAAAAAATTTACTCCGGGTATATCACATTCCAAAAAACCATATTAGCCCTTAACCCCAAAAACTAAAATTCGCCATGACAAATAACGCTCATCGCTAAAAGACTATTTTGTTAAAGGGCACCCTGCTTCTAGCCATGCGTTAAACCCATCTTTAAAAACTTTTATTTTAGGATATTTGAATCCATTGTTTATTAATAATTTTGCCGCGCTCGTACTCGTATCGCAAGTAGCATCATCGCAATAAATAACAATTTCTTTATCCTTAGGAAGGCTCTTTAACGCTTCAGTTAATTTATTTAAATCATAATTGATAGCGCCTTCAATATGGCCTAAATCATAATCATCTTTTTCTCTTACATCGAGCCAAACAACATTATCTTTAAATAATTTAAAATAATGTTCATATGCTTCTTCCAGCCCAATAAGTAAAGGATCTTCCTGATTTCGTATTTTTTGTCCGCGTTCTAACGGATATCCTATTTTTTCCCACGACAAAATCCCGCCGCCAAGATTAAACGCCTTTAGCCCATTATCATTGAGTTTTCTGGCTATATAACTACTTCTAAAACCACCGCCGCAATAAACTATAATTTTTTCTTTGTCTTTTATTTTTATAAATCCTTCATTAGTCATCACGTCATTAATATCACTAATTTTACTTCTCGGAATATTCACGGCATTTTTAATATGTTTTTCGCTGAATTCACTAGCCTCCCGCACATCAAGAATACCTATATTTTCACCTGAAGAAATCATTTTTTCAAAATCTTCCGCTTTTACAGTAGGAACACTTATTCCATCTTTGTTAAAAGCCGTAGGCATAGATATATTTTTATCAATAATATACGCGCGAACAGGAATTTCTATTTTAGGAATACTTGCAGAATTAGAAACAATAGTTATCAATTTTTGATCTTTCCCGCCTATTTTTTTGGAACTGTCACAGGAAATAATTATTTCGGAATATTCATTAGGTTTAATTTCCCAAGAGCTGAGATTAACTATGCTATACCCGCAACAAGAGTGAACTTTCTCAATAACTAAATTAATATTGCCGCTATTTTTTATAGTAAATTTTTTATTTGTAATATATCATTCATTAACTTTACCAAAATCTCATGGAGCGTCTATCGCTTCTATAATTCTGCCTTTTACTTTAACCGTTTTAGCAGTTTTACGCGCCATTTTATTTTCTAAAACTTTTCCGCCTGCAAAATACCCTTTATTATTCTTGCTATCGATAGTACTCGCATCAATAGCTTCCTCCGCATGAATCCTGCATGTGGTGAAAACTAAAAATAATAAAATTAAACCTATTTTTCTCATAGCCTTCTCCCCTTGTCTTATTTAGAAAAAAGAGGGGCAATGTTAAAAACATTACCCCTCTTTTTTTACATAAAATTATATGTAAAATCCGCACCCCTCACAATTATATAATTTTTATAATCGCAACAGGGCTGGCATTTACCTCCATCTCCGTACTTGCGACGCTTATAGAACATCCTGTGATTCCAGAACCATCATCAACTTTTAAAACAACTTTATATTTTCCCGGAGTGCTATAAACATGCGTGACCTGAGCGCCTTCTGCTGTAGTTCCATCTCCAAAATCCCATAAGTAAGTCAGCCTATCACCATCCGGATCACTGGATTCTGTAGCATTAAACTTCTGCTCCATACCCGCGCAACATGCCCTGACAACATCAAATTTCGCCATAGGCGGAGTATTCACCTTAACTTTAGTGGTTGCAATAGAAGTAGAACATGACGAATCCTTACCATCACTTACCGTAACAGTAGCATTATAAAGACCACCTTTTGAATAAGCGTGTGTTATTTTATCAGAACCTTTCTGTTCCACTCCATCCCCAAAATTCCACATATAACTTAATTTGTCTCCATCAGGATCGCTAGAACCTGAGGCATCAAAATTAATTTTTTCATTCACACAAGAATTTTTCATATCTCCGATACTGGCTATAGGAGCAGAATTAACATCCACCATTACTGTATCCGTAGACTTTGAACAAGATGTCCCCTTATTATCATCAACCACCAATACCGCAGTATATTTTCCACCTTTATTATAAACATGTACTACTTTTTCTCCTGTTGCCTTTTCGCCATCCCCGAATGTCCATTCATAAGATAACGCCTCTCCTGCTTCAGTTTTTGACGCGGAACCATCAAAACTAATCGATTCTCCGGTACACACTTTTTTGTCTTCACCTGCGATAGCTAACGGAGCCCTGTTCAAAGAAACTTTAATTGTATCAACAGCTTTACTGCATGCAAGCCCTGTCCCATCATCAACTGTTAACGTTACAGTATAAACTCCGCTAGTTTTATATGTATGCGTAAATTTCATCCCATCTTCGGTTGTCCCATCACCCATATGCCATGTATAAGTTAATTTATCTCCATCTTTATCTTTTGATTTTGAACCATCAAAACTAACATCATAACTTCCTTCAAGAGCGTTTATACATAATGTTTTATCTTCTCCTGCATCGCTAATAGGGCTGGAATTAACAAGTATATTTTTTTGTATACTGTCAACACTACACGCGCTGACCGCGTTATCATCTACCTTTAACACAACTGGATATTTCCCGCCTTTTGCGTAAGTATGTTTTACACTTTTTCCTTCTCCTTGGCTCCCATCTCCAAAATCCCAAGCATAAGTCAATTTATCAGGAGTATTATCCATAGTAGCGCTAGCGTCAAAAACAACTTCAGTATTTTCACACACAGCGTTTTCTCCGCTAAAATCAGCAACTGGCGGGGTGTTCACTGAAACCTTTTGAGATGTAACACCTGCGTTACAAGGCAACCCTGAACTGTCAGTAACAGTAAGCGTAACAGTATAATCTCCACCCTTTTCATAAACATGAGTTACTACAGGATCAGTGCTAGTCTGACCATCTCCAAAATTCCATAAATATGATAATTTTTGCTTGTCAACATCGTAAGAATTCGTTGCGTCGAAGGTAAATTTATTGCACTTTATATCAGGAATTTCTTTTACTTCCGGCTTGCGTGGCGCAGGAACGGGTTTAGTAGAAACTACGGGTTTACCCGGACGAAAATAAATAGGCGCAATGTTTCCTTTATCATCTTTAAATCTAACTCCCGCATTAGCATATCTCTGTGTGCCTTTAGTAATTATATAAACTAATCTTCCAGTAGTATCAATATTTAATGGAATAACTGTTTCACACCACTGACCGCTTTCAGAATCTTTAACAGGATAATGTTCACTTATTAAACTTGTGCTTAAAGTAGACGTGCCGCCATTTACATCCAAATCATAATTATCTACAATAACATTTTTAGTGCCGCCTGAAATTTCTGGATAAAAATACATCTTCTCTCCTTGAGTAGATAAAAGACGTATTGTTATTTTATTTGAAAAAGCCTCCGCGTCATTTGGCGTTATAAAAACTTTAAAAAGATTCTCGTCGTCTCCTGACTCTCCTTTTACAAGAAGTTTAAATCTATAATTATTTCCTATTTTTTCACCTTTTGTCTTTGGATACGGTCCAAAGTTATATATCTTTCCATCATATTCAGCTTCAACGCCGAATTCTTTTTTATCCAATAAATTTGTTCCACCGCACACCGCACACCAACAAGCAGTATCCCATTCATTATTGGGTTTACGCCAATCATGTTTCCCGCCGATATTGGGGTCATAAACCCCTATAGTGACATCACCCATACTTGCCTCAGGCACATCAACAAAAATTTCCATTGTACTGTCTTCCGCGCCCATTAAAGGGTCCCCGTCTTTACCAAACACATAAAAATATTTAACATTCGAATTGTCATAAGGAATTTCAGTAGCTAGCGCACTATTCAAAAACAATCCTGACATAAATAAAAATCCTGATAATAAAAAGACCCTCAATTTTTTCATAAAAATCCAACCCCTTTCTAATCTTTATTTTTTTCCTAAACTGCTAAAAGTTTTTTTAAGTTCTTCCGCTGATTTTTGCATTTCTTTTGTTAAATCCGCCTGAGCTTTCGCGAGAATATCTTTCGCCGCAGAAGAATCAGCATTCAATTTAATAATTACATATTGCGCAATATTTACGGCTTCCTGCAAATCTTTTGAATTATAAAATGCCTTGGCTTGTCCTACAAGATAATTTGTTTTTTCTTCCACTGTAGCCATTGTTTCAGCCTGTTTTATAGCGGCTTGGCTGGATTCAGCCTTCTTCGCGCCGCATCCTGTCAAAACAATAGCCGTAGCCACGATTAAAAAGCAAACTAACATAAAAAACTTTCTCATAACCATTTCTCCTTCCTTAATTTCTCCCTTATAAATCTGAATAAATATGCCAATGATACCGCGTATTTTACTACACAATTCAAAAAAATGTAATAAAAAACCTCAAAACACATGGCTTTATTTCAAAAAATAGATACCCCCGCCTTTACAGGCGGGGTTCTTTTTCAGAATTCAAACTTC
>JYNY01000469.1 GCA_000954095.1 Candidatus Omnitrophus magneticus
CAGTGATAACTGAAGGGAATATTTCTGATATAAGAATAGCTAAGGATAAATTAAATATTAAACCGGACAGCATATATTGTTTTGACCGTGCGTATACAGACCTTGAACTATGGAGTAATATTGACTTTTCTAAGAGTTATTTTGTGACTAAATTAAAAAACAATCTAAAATATACAGTTCTCGGACAGCATCTAGAGGCAATGAAAGACGGGATATTGTCTGATGAAAAAATAAAACTAGAAAATAAAAAATATGAAAAGAATTTAAGAATGATAAGATTTTTAGATGAAAAAAGTGACGAAGTAGTTAGTATTGTTACCAACAATTTTAAACTGTCAGCTAAAACGATCGTACAAATATATAAAACAAGATGGCAAATAGAAATATTTTTTAGATGGATAAAACAGAATTTACAAATAAAAATATTTTTGGGAACAAGTAAAAATGCGGTGATGAGTCAAGTCTGGATAGCGATGATATATTATTTACTTTTGACATATATAAAATACCAATCTAAATATGAAAAATCGTTATTTTATTTGCATAGGATAATAAAAGAAGCATTATTATCAAGGTTGACATTGATAGATCTGTTAAGCGCAACACCAGCCAGAATTTCTGATTTTAAAATTAAGGAATTTCAACTAGTTTTTTGGTGAAATAGTTTTATCGGACAGGATTGAGGTAAGATAGAAAAGAAGTATAATAATAAGAAAAAACAAAGGCAGGTATGCAATGGCTAATACTAAAAAAAATTTCAGTAAAGAATACTATAATGCTTCCCTTGTCCAGACCAAAATTAAACAAATTTAAGGTGAAAAAAAATTTTTAAGATTTCCACCTTATCTATTTTTTTCTTGTAAGATATACCTCCTTTTTCTGGTCTGTTTATTTTTGTAAACATAAATATAGTAGTAGTAAGTGTGGAGACTGTGTATAACTGTGTAACAGTTATACAAGTGATGGATGACAAGTTGTGGGTAACCGCTTTGGGGTTATCCACAATCTTGTCTCCAGAACGCCAGTATCCACACGTTCTTGGTTAATAATCTCAAAACCAGCCATCCGAGTAAACAGTATAAAATTTTTACGGTAAACTCAAAGAGTTTCCTTGTGATGGCTGGCAAAATTTTATCCCGTAATACACCTCCCATGGCGTTTGATAATCTAGAGACTGATGAAGCCTTTCGGTATTGTACCCATTAAAATATATCCTTAGGCCATCATGCGCGTCTCTCATTGTTGGATATTCATGATCCTGTCCGGTAAACGTCTAAAAAAATAAAGGGAATCACTCCAAAAATGTTAAAATGGGTAAAATGGAAACACGCTAAAACGCCCATAAAACAAGGAGGATTCCCTATATGGCTAATTATAGCACGGTTTTTAATCAACTTTTAGCATTAATTCCGCGATATCATTTTGAACGTTTTGTAAATTCTTTTAATGGCGACCGTTATGTTAAGACTCTTAAATGCTGGAACCAGCTTGGAT
>JYNY01000470.1 GCA_000954095.1 Candidatus Omnitrophus magneticus
TTTAGCTGTTCTTACTCTCCGATTTTTCTAAAATTTTTATATCACGCGGCGATGACTATTTTGGGTTCAGTTCCCATTTGTAAAAACGTCCCGCGATTTTCCTAATAATCCGCGGAGTGTCGTTGGATAAGGAAGAATACATTGAAGATAAATTTATTTTTTTATCAGCTTATTGCAGTCTGGGTAGCCATTTAATTTTTGGTAATTTTTTTGAAGTTTTTATTAGATATTGTTCATTATTTATTTTTACCGGGATATAAGGGATATTGTTCATTATTGTTATTGGAAGACGTCTATCTTTACCGAATGATTTAGGTGTAATGCGGATACCCGGCGGGGATTGGCGCCTTTTATATTCACTTTTATCAACAAGATTAATTATATTTTTAATCACTGTTTTTCCGGCGCCTGTTTTTTGTATATCAATAATACTTTTATCTTCTTCAATATACAACTTAAGTATCTGATCCAAAATATTATACTCCGGCAAAGAATCTGTGTCTTTCTGATTCGGTCTTAACTCCGCTGATGGCGCGCGTTTTATAATAGTTTTTGGAATTAATTCTCGATTTGTTTGTTTATTGATAAAATTAGATAATTCATAAACTACTGTTTTAGGAACATCTTTTATAACAGCGAATCCGCCTGCCGTGTCTCCATATAATGTAGAATACCCTACAGCAGTCTCGCTTTTATTGCCCGTGGTTAAAACAAGCCACCCATAATTATTTGAAAAAGCCATTAATATATTGCCTCTAATTCTGGCCTGTAAATTTTCTTCAACAATTCCGCGCGCGCCATCTTTAAAAACAGGCGCTAAAATTTCTTTATACGCGTTCATAGCTGTCTCAATTGGCACTTCATAAAACATTATTTCTAAATTTTGAGCGATTTTTTTTGCATCATTAAATGTTTCGCTCGATGAATAAGGCGACGGCATTGTTACTCCAATAACATTTTCTTTTCCCAGAGCCTCGCACGCGATTACCGCGGTAAGCGCTGAATCTATCCCGCCGCTTAATCCTAAAATAATTTTTTTAAAACCATTTTTAATAACATAATCTTTTGTGCCCAAAACAAGGGCTCTATATATTTCTTCTATATTGCCCATTTTTTTAGTTAAACTATTTACGTTCCCTTGCTGTATATTGGAATTCTCTATGAATTTTTTTTTTACCAAATTTATTTTTTCTTGTTTTAATGCGGGAAAAATATAAATTCTTTTTAATGTATTTTGCTTTTTTTGTACCACAGGGGCTTTTTTAAATTTATCCAAATTTATATCAGCAATAACTAAATCTTCTTCAAAATGTTTTCCTCCCGCGATTATTTCTCCTCGCGGATCAACAATGAAACTTGCTCCGTCAAAAACAAGCTCGTCTTGGCCTCCTATAAGATTCGCGTAAACAATAACCGCGTTAGTTTCTCGGGCCCTGTCTCGCGCTAAATCTACCCGCTCTTTGCTTTTTCCAGCGTGATACGGCGATGCTGAAATATTAAAAATTATATCCGCGCCTCCTGCGGCTTGTGCCATATAAGGCCCGTTATCTACCCATAAATCTTCACAAATAACAACACCAAATTCTGCCCGCGATAAGAGCTCTTCACCGTTACTCTCTTGGCGCAAAAAATCATTCGCAAAAATCACACATTCTTTTGTAGCGTGCTTTTTTTTCCCAACACCAACACCATTCACAAAATCACCTAAAATAAAAATACTGTTTTTTTCTCCCGCGTTAAAATAGCGCTTCTCATCAAACACGCTGTAATTCGGAAGCATCATTTTATAATACGCGCCATAAAAATGTCTGTCACTTAAAACTCCTGCCGCGTTATATATTTCCCCTTTCTTATCCATGTCTACAAAGCCGACGATAGCGGTAATGCCTCTAGTATGTTCTACTATTTTTTTTAATCCTTTAATATTTTCTTTAATAAAATGCTCTTTAAACAATAAATCCTCCGCGGGATACCCGCATACTGCCAATTCCGGAAACGCAATTATATCCACTGATTTTTCTATAGCGCTATCAATGGCCGTTTTTATTTTTACTATATTGCCTGCAAAATCTCCAACTGTCTGATTTATCTGGCCAATAGCTACACGTAATATTTTTTTATTTTCTTTATTCATTGGTTACCTATTATACGCACCGGGGAAATACCGTTTTACTTGGATAAAAATGCTCAAAATTACGAGACCAACCGTTTCTAAAAATTGCTGGCGCATCAAAAGGAAAGGGCGCCTCAATATTATTTCTTTTTTAATTCATATGTCAAAATTACCGCTTCCGCTATCTCCTTCATTGTTACGCGCCTGTCCATACTGGCTTTACGCATCATACGGTATGCTTCATCTTCCTCTATAGAATGCGCCTTCATAAGAAGCCCCTTTGCCTTTTCAACTTTTTTTCTTGTCTCTAATTCTTCCTGAATAATCTTGGTCTGCACTAATAGCTCTGTATTTTGTATCGCAACCGCGGCTTGATTCGCCACTGCGCTTAAAAGATCTATATCCTTAGACATAAATTCATATTCTTGCGTTGTGTAACAATTTATTACCCCTATCACTCTGTCTTTAACAACCATCGGCACGCTAAGCATAGAAACAAAATTTTCTTTTTTAGCTAATTCTTTTTCTTTATATCTCGGATCTTCTAAAACTTTCAAAATTGCTATTGCTTGCTTGTCGCGCGCGACAAGGCCTACAATACCCTCGCCAACCTTAATTATGCGTTCCCTTAAATAATCAGGACTCATTGCCTGTGTGGCTCTGATTTTCAGCTCCTGTTTTTTTTCATCAAGAAGCCATAACGCGCAAATTTTAGCGCCCATAACTCCGGCAGTAAGACTAACTATAAGTTTTAAAATATCTTCTAAATAAAGATCTGCTGTTATCGCTTTACTAATTTTGGTAAGCGTATCTAAATAATCTTCACTGGTTTTTTTCATATAAACTCCCTCCAACTTTTCTCTAAAAAAAAGGCAAACCTGCTTTTCAAAATGCCACAATATCTAGCATATTCTACAGCAAAGTTTGCCTCTTATCCAAGACATATAATAATCGCGCAACAAACTTACATCATAAACATCATCTCAGCGTATGTCGGCAGTGGCCATTTGTCTTTTGGAATAATCCCTTCCAATGCATCAATAGCTTCTCTTAGCTTAACCATGCTAGCGATTGTTTTCTTCGCGGATTTTCCGCTTGCCACACTTGCCTCAAGTTCGCTTACAGCCGCTAATGCTTCTTCCACGTTAGACACCAAGCTAACTAAAAGCTTCTTCGACTCTAGCATTGTAATCTTTTTACTTATGCTTCCCACTTTCTGAATTGTCTCTGCTAAGACTCCTTGATACTCTAACGCGGCAGGAATTACAAGAGTCTTCGCGATAGTTATAGCGCAATTTGCTTCCATAGCTATAGTCATTTCATACGCGTGATGATACACATCGTTTCTTGATTTAAATTCTTCTTTTGTAAGAACGCCATATTTTTCAAATAAAGCTCCATATTTTTTATCTTTTTCAATAACTTCCAAAGTATCAGGCGTGTTGCGTAAATTAGGCAATCCGCGCTTCTCCGCTTCTTTTGTCCATTCCGCACTGTAATTATCGCCATTAAAAATAATACGTTTATGTTTCTTCACTATACCCTGAAGAATGCCTTGCAATGTATCATTAAAATTTTTGCCTTTACTTACAGCTGTTTCTAACTCTGAACAAATCTCATCTACGGCTTCTGCGAAAATTGTATTGATCACTATATTCGCGCCTGAACAACTTTGGCTAGAAC
>JYNY01000471.1 GCA_000954095.1 Candidatus Omnitrophus magneticus
TTTTTACTAGTTCAACTCCATTTTTAAAATGCGATACTAGTTGTGACACAGCCTCGGAAAGCGGGAATCGGCCCCCTTTTGTCATTCCCGCGAAAGCGGGAATGACAAAAGGGTTTTATGATATTTTCGGCTCGAATTTTTATTTTTCGATTTTCAATTATTCTACAAAAAATTAAAAAAAAACTTTTTGTCATTATAGCACAGCAGTACTTTTGTTCCAACCAGAAAACAAGTGTAAAACAAAAAGTAAAAAAAATTTTAATAAAAATGACTAAAATAAACCACATTTTTTATTCTTAATTTTGGCTCTAAAACCCGCATGGTTACTGGACTTTACGCGAGTCTAGAAAAAAAATATCGAAAAATCGGCTTTTCAAAATTTGCATTCTCTAGATTTGTCAGGTAAGCTTTATAGTAGAGAATGAGAAAGTGAAAAGCGAATTAAGAAAAAATAAGAAATAGAAAATTGAAAAAAAAGATACTTAAAAATAAAATAGAAAAATTGTAGAAGATTGGAGTGAAGAGTGATTAGTGATTAGTGATTAGTGAGTAGTGAGTAGTGAGTAGTGACAAAAATCGCGCGATGCGCGGAAGGATGGAGAGTAGATATGAGACAGTTGAAAAAAAAATTCAAAACCATTTCGGAACGTCTTACAAGTCTCGTCGAGACTGGGATTAATTCCGGAATAACAAAAACCGCGGCGGGATGCCGCAAAGGAGTGTGCACCATGTGCCACTTAAGAAATTTTTTGAAAATTATTTTTGGAAAAGTCGCTAGCCCAATGGGAATGGCTAGGATGGTTTCCAGTCAA
>JYNY01000472.1 GCA_000954095.1 Candidatus Omnitrophus magneticus
AAAATTTTTGAAACGCTTTCAAAAGTTTATCCATATCTAATTTGCCGTCAGGGTTTATGTACCATACTCTTTTTCCTTCATCTCCGATAGCCGCCTGAAATGGGTCTGTCAATACTCTTGGAATAATTTCTCTATAAATTTCGTTTGATATTTGCACTGGATTTGTTTCTGAAACAATACCGAGATCCCGGCAATATAAAATGTCATCATTATAAGTATTAAAATCTACTAGGTCTCCGTTTATAACCGCGCTTATAACCTTATTAACTCTAGACTCTTTGAGTTTATCTATTAAGCTGTCTAAATGAGTGTCCCGTCTTTGTATTAAATTTTCTTTCGCGGATTCAACATATTCTAAAGTTATCTTTTTTGTAAAATCTTCTTTTAATATTTCAACTATAATTTCACTTGCTATAGCATTCACAAGCCACGGCTGGCCTCCAGTTAATTCATAGATTCTATCTACTACTTCTTTTGAAAATATCTGCCCTGTATCTTTTGTGTGCTGACTGTATAATTCAGCTATTTCTTCTTTTGTGAATGTCCCTAAAAGTATTGATTTTGCCTTTATATTAAAAGGTGAGCCTGAACCTAATGACGCTTCACTCGGACGGACTTTTGTTTTGTATTCCCGAACATCTCTTAATCCCACAAGCGCCACGGTTGAAGGAAATCGTTCCGGTCTTATTTGAAACCCATTTCGTAGCTGCCTAAGAACTGACACTAAAACATCGTCGTATAATGAATCTATTTCATCTAATAATAAAACTATAGGTTTAGTTTGCGCTGTTGCCCATTTATTCAAATAATCTTGTAATGAATATTTTTTAGTTATGACTGGTTTGGGTGCTAAAAATTTCTTAGGTAAAAAAAATTCACATGCTTGGTAAAGCGAATTTATTATTTTAAAATTCGCGATTTCTTCAGTTATAGATCTATACCCCGCGGACTCTACGGAAAACACTACTGAAATATAATTTCCTTCTTTATTTAATCTATGCGCCAATTCATGTAATAGTGTAGTTTTTCCAGTCTGCCTCGGCGCATGGAGTGTGAAGTATTGTCTCTTTCCTATCATATCAAAAATGATATTTTGATTTCTCAATGGGTCTATCATGTAATGAATTTTCGGGTCACAAAACCCAGTTGTATTAAAATATCGTTTACTTTTCATTTTAAAATTTCCTCCAAATAATTTTATAGATAAATATTGCTAGATTATAACAGATTGCGCAGGGAAATAAAATAATAGAAAATATAGCGGTTCCACTCATTGTTAGCCCTCTAGCTCGTGGCAGTACGAGGTTATAACTTCTTACTAGGCGCTGTCGCAAAATGAAAAAAATATTTTTTATTTTTTTTAAGGTTACATTTCCACTATAGTAATTTCTTTATTCTGATGAGACAGAGTTTCCCATTTAACGCGCGTTTCCCATGGAATAATACTGGAAGGTTTTATCTCAAATAAAATAAGATATCCTTTTGTCATGCCGAGGGTGTCTAGATAGCGCGAAATTTGGTCTAGACCTTTTTGTTTAGTGGACGGGAGTCTATTTAATTTTAATTCTAAAACAAATTTATCGCCGTTAAATTCAATAAGAAGGTCTGTCCGTCCTGTACCAACTGCCATTTCGCGATTTATTTTGCCGCCGCCGTTTATTACTCTTTGCAGAAACGCCATTAAAAGTAAATGCGGTCCTGCTTCTTTATAATCAAATTTTTCAAGCCACATTTCAGAATTTTCACGATAAAACGCTTGAAACGCTTTTAATAATTTATCCATATCGAGTTTACCATTGGGTTTTATGTACCATTTAGTTTCGCCTTCTTCTTCAATACTATCCTGCAAATTTCTATTTAAAACTCTCGGAATTATTTCTCGGTATATTTCATTAGCTATTCTTATAGGTTTTGTCTCACTTATAATCCCTAAATCTCGGCAATATAGAAGCGAATCGTCATAGTTGTCAAACAAAACTCCGTCTCCATTTATAATAGCGCTTACTATATTTTTTACCCGCTCCTCTTTCAGTTTATCTATTAAACTATCCAAATGCGTGTCGCGTCTGGCGATTAGATTTTCTTTCACCTCTTCCGCGTGAGCGAGTGTTATTTTTTTTGTGTAATCACTTTTTAATATTTTTTCTACGATTTCATTCGCTACCGCGTTCACCAGCCACGGCTGGCCTCCGGTTAATTCATAAATTCTATTTATCACTTCTTTAGTAAACACCTGCCCTGTGTCTTTTGTGTGTTGGCTGTATAATTCTGTTATTTCTTCTTTTGTCCATGTCCCTAAAAGAATTGATTCAGCTTTGATATTAAAGGGCGAACCCGAACCTAGTGAAGCTTCTCTGGACGAACTTTTAATTTGTAATCCCGAACATCTCTTAATCCCACTAAAGCTATAGTTGATGGAAAGTGTTTAGGCCGCCCTTGAAAACCATTTCGTAGTTGCCTAAGAATTGACACTAAAACATCGTCGTATAATGAATCTATTTCATCTAATAATAAAACTATTGGTTTAGACTGGGAACTTGCCCAATCTATTAAATAATTTTCTAACGTTAAATCTTTAGTATATTTTTCAGGCGGGATTGGACAATTGTTTTCATTAAGATATTGGCCACTTGAACTGTAAAGAGAATTAATAATTTTTTTATTCGCGGTTTCCTCAGTTATAGACCTATACCCCGCGGACTCCACGGAAAACACTACTGAAATATAATTTCCTTCTTTATTTAATCTATGCGCCAATTCATGTAATAGTGTAGTTTTTCCAGTCTGTCTTGGCGCGTGGATTGTGAAGTATTGTCTCTTTTCTATCATATCAAAAATGATATTTTGATTTCTTAATGGGTCTATCATGTAATGAATTTCAGGGTCGCAAAAACCGGTTGTATTAAAATATCGTTTACTTTTCATTTTAAAATTTCCTCCAAATAATTTTATAAATAAATATTTCTAGATTATAACAGATTGCGCGGGGAAAGAAAATAATAGAAAATAGCGCGATTCTAGTAGTCTCTAGAATTATTTCCCGCGCGCGGCATTGCAAAACGTGAGAAAAAGAACGTAAGCACTAAGCGGTTAGTAATAAACTTTTCTATATCCTTTAGAAAACATCATTCTGTCATTCCCGCGAAAGCGGGAATCCATAAGGGTTTTATGATGTTTTTGAAATGGTTATACCATATATAAATTCCTGCTTCATGGAAAATCCCAACGTTAATAATCAAGCTTGCAATTACCATCTGCTTAGTGATTACAAAAGAACAATCTCTCAAAACAAAATATTTTCGCCAAAAATTTTTACAAAAAAAAGAAATCCGCCTTTGACAACACATCAAAGACGGACTTCTTTTAAAGGAGGTGTGCACATAAGTTTATTTTTTTATACGTCTTAAATAACTCACTCCAAAATTGTGTTCTCGTTATTTATTTTTTTATGTTGTAAAAATAATTCTAATAAAATAAAGATTCCTACACACAGTTTTTTTCATAGGGGGAAGGGTTCCCTTCCCCCTCTTGACGCTCGCCTTTCTTTATCCGGTTAACTTTTGTCGTGTCTTGCAAGTTGCTTGATTATGGGGCTCGCTGTCACCCCCTTGCCTAAGGTCTATTTTTTCTGTATCAAAGGAGAAGGGGAAATGTTCCCCTTCTCCTTTGTATCCTTTTCCCCTTTTAAGGTAGTTACGATATATACTCTACTTCTTCATCCGTCTTAAATAACTCACTCCAAACCCAAATAGTAGCGCGAGGGCCATTCCGCCCGGGATTTCGGGAAC
>JYNY01000473.1 GCA_000954095.1 Candidatus Omnitrophus magneticus
GTTGAACTAGTAAAAATAGCGTCAACTGTCATTCCTGCGCAAGCAGGAATCCATAAAGGTAAAAAGGGAGTGAAAATATTGTAAAAACTAAAAAATGGTAGTTGGGAAATAGAAGATGGAGAGGGAACAAGACACTGGGAAGCGGTAATTATACGATCCCTTAAATAATCAGGACTCATTGCCTGTGTGGCTCTGATTTTCAGCTCCTGTTTTTTTTCATCAAGAAGCCATAACGCGCAAATTTTAGCGCCCATAACTCCGGCAGTAAGACTAACTATAAGTTTTAAAATATCTTCTAAATAAAGATCTGCTGTTATCGCTTTACTAATTTTGGTAAGCGTATCTAAATAATCTTCACTGGTTTTTTTCATATAAACTCCCTCCAACTTTTCTCTAAAAAAAAGGCAAACCTGCTTTTCAAAATGCCACAATATCTAGCATATTCTACAGCAAAGTTTGCCTCTTATCCAAGACATATAATAATCGCGCAACAAACTTACATCATAAACATCATCTCAGCGTATGTCGGCAGTGGCCATTTGTCTTTTGGAATAATCCCTTCCAATGCATCAATAGCTTCTCTTAGCTTAACCATGCTAGCGATTGTTTTCTTCGCGGATTTTCCGCTTGCCACACTTGCCTCAAGTTCGCTTACAGCCGCTAATGCTTCTTCCACGTTAGACACCAAGCTAACTAAAAGCTTCTTCGACTCTAGCATTGTAATCTTTTTACTTATGCTTCCCACTTTCTGAATTGTCTCTGCTAAGACTCCTTGATACTCTAACGCGGCAGGAATTACAAGAGTCTTCGCGATAGTTATAGCGCAATTTGCTTCCATAGCTATAGTCATTTCATACGCGTGATGATACACATCGTTTCTTGATTTAAATTCTTCTTTTGTAAGAACGCCATATTTTTCAAATAAAGCTCCATATTTTTTATCTTTTTCAATAACTTCCAAAGTATCAGGCGTGTTGCGTAAATTAGGCAATCCGCGCTTCTCCGCTTCTTTTGTCCATTCCGCACTGTAATTATCGCCATTAAAAATAATACGTTTATGTTTCTTCACTATACCCTGAAGAATGCCTTGCAATGTATCATTAAAATTTTTGCCTTTACTTACAGCTGTTTCTAACTCTGAACAAATCTCATCTACGGCTTCTGCGAAAATTGTATTGATCACTATATTCGCGCCTGAACAACTTTGGCTAGAAC
>JYNY01000482.1 GCA_000954095.1 Candidatus Omnitrophus magneticus
ATTTTTAACTGTTATCTGCGCTCTTTTGAAAGCAGTAGACACATATGCGCCTATGCTTAGAGCCGCTGTGGCAAGCGCGGGAAACGATCATAGACTTGGCGCGAATGAAGCGCCTCCGGCAATTGTGTCAATTTTTCTTGGAGATCAATTGACCGATATTATGCAACAATTGGAAAAGGGCAGGCCAAATAGCTCAAAAGCAGGCGGGATTATTGAGATAGGTGTTTCTTCTTTACCTAAATTGCCAAAAGACGTTACAGATAGAAATAGAACAAGCCCATTTGCGTTTACTGGAAATAAATTTGAATTTAGGGCTGTTGGTTCTAGCCAAAGTTGTTCAGGCGCGAATATAGTGATCAATACAATTTTCGCAGAAGCCGTAGATGAGATTTGTTCAGAGTTAGAAACAGCTGTAAGTAAAGGCAAAAATTTTAATGATACATTGCAAGGCATTCTTCAGGGTATAGTGAAGAAACATAAACGTATTATTTTTAATGGCGATAATTACAGTGCGGAATGGACAAAAGAAGCGGAGAAGCGCGGATTGCCTAATTTACGCAACACGCCTGATACTTTGGAAGTTATTGAAAAAGATAAAAAATATGGAGCTTTATTTGAAAAATATGGCGTTCTTACAAAAGAAGAATTTAAATCAAGAAACGATGTGTATCATCACGCGTATGAAATGACTATAGCTATGGAAGCAAATTGCGCTATAACTATCGCGAAGACTCTTGTAATTCCTGCCGCGTTAGAGTATCAAGGAGTCTTAGCAGAGACAATTCAGAAAGTGGGAAGCATAAGTAAAAAGATTACAATGCTAGAGTCGAAGAAGCTTTTAGTTAGCTTGGTGTCTAACGTGGAAGAAGCATTAGCGGCTGTAAGCGAACTTGAGGCAAGTGTGGCAAGCGGAAAATCCGCGAAGAAAACAATCGCTAGCATGGTTAAGCTAAGAGAAGCTATTGATGCATTGGAAGGGATTATTCCAAAAGACAAATGGCCACTGCCGACATACGCTGAGATGATGTTTATGATGTAAGTTTGTTGCGCGATTATTATATGTCTTGGATAAGAGGCAAACTTTGCTGTAGAATATGCTAGATATTGTGGCATTTTGAAAAGCAGGTTTGCCTTTTTTTTAGAGAAAAGTTGGAGGGAGTTTATATGAAAAAAACCAGTGAAGATTATTTAGATACGCTCAAGGAGATTAGTAAAGCGATAACATCAGATCTTTATTTAGAAAATATTAAAAATTATATCCGCGCCTCCTGCGGCTTGTGCCATATAAGGCCCGTT
>JYNY01000475.1 GCA_000954095.1 Candidatus Omnitrophus magneticus
AATAGATACCCCCGCCTTTACAGGCGGGGTTCTTTTTCAGAATTCAAACTTCGTTTGTCCTGTGTCTTCCTTCTCTTGACTCTGAATATATCTACAGATAATCGCCTCATCTATCCCCACCGTTGAGACGAAAAATCCTTTCGACCATATCCCCTCATTGTCCCAATACACTTCTTTCAAAAAACGAAACTTCTTGCTCATGTGCCTACTTGTATTTTTTTTCAACGTTTCAACAACCATACTTACTGCATATTTCGGTGGAATTACCATTTGCAAATGAATATGATCAATATCTATTCCTACAGCAATGTATTCCCAGTCGGGGTAATACTCTCGGACCTCAAGAAGTTTCGTTTTCAGATATTCACGAACTCCTTTGTTCAGGATTTTTCGTCTAAATCTTGTAACCCATACTATGTGGTACTGCGTCCTATATACACTATGTGCTGACTTTATTAATCTCATTTACTCAGTATAACATACACGGAAGACACAGGAAATATGCTCTCATCCCCGCCTTTACAGGCGGGGATTTCCCGCTAAATTAAAAATATCCGCTTTACTAAAAAATTCAACATAAAGAGTTCTAGAAAATCCTAATATAATCAAAAAACAATATAGAGAAATAGTTTGCTTTGTTTCTCTGTCATAAAATTTGCCAAAATGCCCCCAATCTACTTGCGCCTGTTCTCCCGGTAAAGTTTCAAATCGTAATACAGCTTTAGAGGCTAGTGAATCTTTTACAAATGAAACATATCTAGCTACCATTCCATATTTGCCTAAATAACCTTGATTCTGAATTTCTTTATATAATTTAGTGGCTGTTAAATTATATTTTTCTAGACGTAGATTCATGCATTCTTTGAAAGATTCTATCTTTTGTCGTATAGTTTTCTTCCTAGAATAAATAGGCGTAGAATTCTTTTTTAAATTATTAAAAACTGTTTTCCTCGATACCCCTAATTGCTTTGCAATTTCAGTTTTTGTTAACCCCCTCAAAGTCAATGAAAAATCCATAGTCAAGGCGCAAGAAAATTCCATAGTGTAAATACAAAAAAAACTAGTTAGAATCACCTCCCTTTTTTAAGGATTTAGCTCTATAGCTGTGACCTGATATGTTGATAATAGTAGAGTAATGAACAATCCTGTCAAGAATAGCAGAAGCCAAATTATGGTCATCGAAAATATCAGTCCATTGTTCAAAAGTTTTATTTGTAGTAATAATTAAAGATCCTTTTTCATATCTACGAGAGATTATTTCAAAAAAATCATTAGCGCTATAGCTTGGTATTTTTTTAAAACCCAGTTCATCTAGGACTAATAAGTCAGCAGATAAATAATATTCTAATTTTTTAAAATAAGTATTATCCGCCTTAGAAGCATTTAAGGTATATAACAATTCAGAACAAGAAGAAAACAAAACTTTAAATCCTTTCATTAAGGCTTTAATAGAGATAGCAATCGCGAGATGCGTTTTGCCTGTTCCCGGTTTGCCGATAAAAACGATATTTCTTTTTTCACTAATAAATGAACAAGTAGAACAATCATTGATTAAACGTTTATCAATTGAGGGTTGGAAAGCAAAATCAAAATCTTCAATAGTTTTATAAGAAGACAGTTTACTTTGAGAGAATCTCTTTTTATAACTATTATCTTTACGAGTATTATATTCATCCTCAACTAATAGTTCTAAGAACTCTAAATAACCCATACTTTTTTGTTTTGCTAAAGACAAGCGTTCTTCGAGAGAATTGCAGATTCCAGATAATTTAAAATCTTTTAATCTATTTTTAAGCGAATTCATATTCAAGCGCCTCCTCTTTTGCAAATTCGACAGGTAAAGAATAAGAGCCATTAGAGCAAATCTTTTTAATAATTTTGTAACTGTAAACTTGATAAGCAAGAGCTCTTTTACAAGCAGAATCAACGACACCGCCGGGATATGTATTTAATAAAGATATTATTCCTTGTACTTTCCTTGACCAAAGATTAGGCGAGTCTTTTAAAATAGCAAAAAACATTTGTTCAGCAAAAGGTCCGATATTGTGCATTTTAGCTTGATATTTTTCTTGATATTCTGTTTCGGAATAAAGTTTATATTTTGGATAATGACTGTTGCTTGTAGAGAAAAGACCTTTACCAGATATAGTTGGATGAGTAGCAATTAATTTATTTTCATAATAGATTTTGACAAAAGATTTAGTTTTTTCGATCTCAAGTATTTTACCTACATATTCAAAAGGAGCAGAATAATAATTGTAATCAATAAATACATGGCAATCATGGTAAAGTTTTCTTGTGCCGACTTTAGCGATTTCAAAATTATTTAGAGGAAGCGGCAATAATAAATGTTTTTCTTCGGCATGAAAAACTTCTTTAGGGATTTTCCGAGTAGTGCCGTGAACTCTGCGATTGCAAGTGTTTTCGAGCCAATATAAAATCTGACGGTCTAAATCATCACCATCTTTAAATTGCCGGCCTAATACAAAATTGTTTTTAAAATATTTTATCCCTGATTCTACCTTACCTTTATCGTTGGGGCGATAAATTCTGCACGGAATGGATGTAAATCCATAATGCGCAGAAAAATCTTTATAAAGCTGTTGAAAGATGGGTTCATAAAAATTAGCTTCTAATATTGCTGCCTTTAAATTATCAATTCGAACAGTTTTAGGTATGCCACTAAAATATTTAAAAGCATTTTTATGACAATTTATAAAAGTTTCAACTGTTTGATCGTAAGTTTTTTCATAATAATCTAATCTAGAATAACTCAGTTTCATGTTAAATACCCAAGTTTTACGACGTTTCCCGTTGATATCAGTAGTGAGGCCAATATACCCAAAATCAACTTGAGCTTCTTCTGCTGGTTCTGTATGAATGCGAACAAATATATTTTCTTTCCTTTTAATACCTGCTAAAAAGCGTTTAATAGCTGAATAAGATATTTTTACTTCAATTTCACGCAGTTTTTGATAAATCAAAATCCCGCTTAATCCTTGTTCCATCCACTCAATAATTTGTTCTCGATAGGTATCGAGTTTTTGAGGATGAGGTTTTTTGATTGGAAAACTTTGATTAGATTTAATACGTTTAATTATCTTATCAACAGTTTTCCAATCATGTTTAACATCACGCGCTATTTGAGATTTGTTAAGACCTTTTTCAAGTAAAGATTTAATAGTAATATACATGGCAACTCCTAACATATTAACCACCCCCGTATATAGTTTAACTATAAATAGGGATGGAAGGTTAAAAAAATAAAAATTTTAGAAGGGGGATCCCCCTTCTACCTTCAAATAAACATCATAATAAAGCAAATACTTTTATTGGTTTATCGCTATGGAATTTTCTTGCGCCTTGGGTATGGAATTTATTTTAGCCTTGAGGTTCCAATTTCTTTCAGAGAAGTTGTATTGTTGAGAGCTCCTGAATTATCAACTTTATGCGACACGATAAAAAACACGCCACTCAACACCGAAATTACAAACTACGAAAAATTTCATGGCCGTCTTACAGAATATTTACAAGAATACTTGTTACACGGAGGATACTTACCCGCTATCTCTGAATACCTTATAAAAAAAACTATTTCAAAAGCAATCTTCGATATTTATATTCAGTGGATTATCGGAGACATTTTAAAACATAATAAAAACGAAAACTATTTATATGAAATATTTAAAGGAATAAACACTACTTACGGTTCACAGATTTCTTGGAATAATATATCAAAACATCTATCAATAGAACACCAATCCTGTCCGATAAAACTATTTCACCAAAAAACTAGTTGAAACTCCTTAATTTTAAAATCAGAAATTCTGGCTGGTGTTGCGCTTAACAGATCTATCAATGTCAACCTTGATAATAATGCTTCTTTTATTATCCTATGCAAATAAAATAACGATTTTTCATATTTAGATTGGTATTTTATATATGTCAAAAGTAAATAATATATCATCGCTATCCAGACTTGACTCATCACCGCATTTTTACTTGTTCCCAAAAATGTTTTTATTTGTAAATTCTGTTTTATCCATCTAAAAAATATTTCTATTTGCCATCTTGTTTTATATATTTGTACGATCGTTTTAGCTGACAGTTTAAAATTGTTGGTAACAATACTAACTACTTCGTCACTTTTTTCATCTAAAAATCTTATCATTCTTAAATTCTTTTCATATTTTTTATTTTCTAGTTTTATTTTTTCATCAGACAATATCCCGTCTTTCATTGCCTCTAGATGCTGTCCGAGAACTGTATATTTTAGATTGTTTTTTAATTTAGTCACAAAATAACTCTTAGAAAAGTCAATATTACTCCATAGTTCAAGGTCTGTATACGCACGGTCAAAACAATATATGCTGTCCGGTTTAATATTTAATTTATCCTTAGCTATTCTTATATCAGAAATATTCCCTTCAGTTATCACTG
>JYNY01000476.1 GCA_000954095.1 Candidatus Omnitrophus magneticus
ATACAGATAAAACTTAATGAAATGCGCCTTGAGCGTCCACGAGAATGGGGAGCATGCTGGTTAGCGCTTGAGATGTGGAATTTTTTGGGATTAGATAATTTTTGGTCAAAACATCTTACCCCTAGCCGTAAAGGGACAAATTGGCTTAATGTTTTAAAAACACTAGTTACGTATCGTTGGATTTCGGCTGGTAGTGAATGGCGTTTACACAGGCAATGGTTTAAAAGTAGCGCTATGGCGGATTTGCTAGGAGAGGATGATTCTATCGCGTTAGATGATACTTTGTATCGCTGTTTGGATTTACTTCACGCGCCCAAAAAAGATTTATTTTCATTTTTATCTGAACGTTGGAAAACATTATTTAATATATCCTATGATGTTTTATTATACGATCTTACCAGCACATATTTTGAGGCAGATTCAAAAGATAATGAACGATTAAAAAAATTCGGATATAGTAGAGATAAGAGAAGTGATTGCGTGCAAGTAGTAATTGCGCTTATAGTCACTAAAGAAGGTTTTCCGGTGGCCTATGAAGTTATGCCGGGAAATACTCAAGACCGGACAACTCTACCGGAATTTTTAAAAAAGATAGAAACAGTATATGGCAAATTAAATAGATTGTGGATTATGGATAGAGGCATTCCTACCGAAGAAAGTCTTAAAAAAATGCGAGAACATAATGCTGATTATCTTGTCGGAACGCCAAGAGGAAAACTGTCTAAGCTTGAAAAACAATTATTAAAAGAACCATGGAAAAAAGTTCAAGAAAATGTAAAAGTAAAACTTATCCGAGAAGAAAAAGAATTGTATATATTGACTTTTAGTAACGGCAGGCGTGATAAAGAAAGGTCAATGAGACAAAGAAGACTACGCAATTTACTCTTACGGTCAATTTTGCTTAAATACCTATAAGTTACCTATTTCTTCAATACCGTAAATCATTTTATGTTTAACTGGATATTGTTTTAATATTTCGTTTGCTTAATCATTAACACTTGAACTTAACTCTGTTATGTCATCCATTATGTCGCCTCTCCATATCACGAGTGACTTTGTCGCACGATCAGTTGAGTGCAAAGACGCCACTTAAACACACATCCCGGCACTCACAGACAACCCCAGACACAAACTGCGACC
>JYNY01000477.1 GCA_000954095.1 Candidatus Omnitrophus magneticus
TTTTCGTGAAATCACTTTTTAATATTTTCTCCACTATTTCATTAGCTACCGCGTTCACTAGCCACGGCTGGCCTCCGGTTAATTCATAAATTCTATTTATCATTTCTTTAGAAAATACTTGCCCTGTATCTTTTGTGTGCTGGCTGTATAATTCTGTTATTTCTTCTTTTGTCCATGTCCCTAAAAGAATTGATTCAGCTTTGATATTAAAGGGCGAGCCTGAACCTAATGACGCTTCACTCGGACGGACTTTTGTTTTGTATTCACGAACATCTCTTAATCCCACAAGCGCCACGGTTGAAGGAAATCGTTTTGGTCTTATTTGAAATCCATTTCGTAACTGCCTAAGAATTGACACTAAAACATCGTCATATAATGAATCTATTTCATCCAATAATAAAACTATTGGTTTAGGCTGTGAACTTGCCCAATCTATTAAATAATTTTCTAATGTTAATTTTTTTTTATACTTTTCCGGTTGCGGCGGACAATTCTTCTTATTAAGATATCCCGCGCTGGCATTATAAAGAGAATCAATTATTTTCCTGTTTCCAATTTCTTCAGTTATAGATCTATACCCCGCGGACTCTACGGAAAACACTACTGAAATATAATTTCCTTCTTTATTTAATCTATGCGCCAATTCATGTAAAAGTGTAGTTTTCCCAGTCTGCCTCGGCGCGTGGATGGTGAAGTATTGTTCTTTTTTAATAAGGTCAAAAATATTTTTTTGATTACGTAAAGGATCTATCATGTAATGTATTTCAGGACGGCAAAAACCTGTTGTATTAAAGTATCTTTCGTTAGCCATTTAAAAATCCTCCATGTTTTATGGTTTGTGTTACAAATATTTTTAGATTATAACAGATATCGCTAAGAAACAGAAACATGAAACACTGCTCGGGATTCGCGCGGCATGAAAAAAATTTCATTTTTTTTATTTTTTACGCGCACCCAACATGTTCAAAAAAAGGCTTTTTTAGCCGTATACAATTATAGCGCGCCGGCTAAAAAAGCCCATGCCGCGCGCGGGCCCTTTTTTTTTAGCCAAATTCCCATCGCGCCCCCTAAAAAAGTCATAAAAACTCGCCCTGCCACCACGCACCGTAAGTTAAGAAGAAAATATTTAGTTTTTTGTCTATTGTTTTTAAAAATTTTTTATGTTGCAATATAAAAATGTTATTTAGTTAGGTCTTTAAATTGCTATTTTTTATTATTTTTTAAAAATTTTAACACCATGGGAGGTTTAAAATGGAAACGCGAAAAGAAATGTTTTTGGTTAGGTTAGGAAAATTTGTTTGGGTTAAAGTAGTAGCAGTTATTGTTGCCGGATTATTTCTATATCAAGATATAGTCTGGGCAGGAGGAGAAGAAGTTTTATCTAAAGCATTTTCTCCGCAGGCCGCGGGGCTGGGCGCGCCGCTCGCGCAAGTTGAGAGGGCGAATAGAAATATTGATATTCCTTATAACATGGCTACAAAAGGAGAAGTTTTTTCAGGGAAAGACGACAGAATGATTTTTCATATTCAAGACGCGCACGCGTCTCTTTCAGCGCAGTATTCAATAGTTGAGTTATTAGATAATTTATCTCAAAATTACAATTTAGATTTAATCGCGCTAGAAGGCGCTAGTGGATATATTGATACTTCAATTTTAAAAACATTTCCTGATGAAAAAATCAAAAAAGGAACAGCGGAATATTTAATGAAAGAGGGACGGTTAGGCGCGACAGAATTTTTTTCAGTCACGCGCGAAAAAAATATTCCACTTTACGGCATAGAAAATAATGAACTTTATCAAAAGAACGTCCAAGATTTTTGCGTGGTAGTAGAGACACGGGCAAAAAAACTTGAGATGATAGATAAACTTTTAGGCCAGTTAAAATCTTTAGAAGAAAAGATTTATTCAGAAGAACTCGCGGGATTTAACAAAACCGCGTGGGATCACAAAGAAAAGAAAATAACATTTTCAAAATATTGGGAAAATGTCCATTCGTTTATATCAAAATATAATGTTGATATAACAAAATATATAGAAGTAACAAGGCTTATCGGCTTAATCGAAGATGAAAAGAGAATAGACTTTAACAAAGCCAATACCGAACGGCAAGAGTTAGTCGCTGTATTAAACGCGAAAATGAATAAAACTGATTTAGAAGAACTAGTAAAAAAATCAGTAGAATTTAAAGAAGAAAAAATCTCAGCATCCGGATTTCATCTATATTTGGCGATATTAGCCCATCTTCCGCTATTCGAGACACAAGTTGGCTATTTTACTGGGTTTTAGGC
>JYNY01000478.1 GCA_000954095.1 Candidatus Omnitrophus magneticus
TATTTGCCAAGGGAATTCTAAAAATGCAAATAAATTTTCACTAATTTCTTTGTCCCTATCAGCCTCGCTTAATTGAAGTCCCCCCTGGAAATAAATTTTTCGAGTCCTCACTTAACCGGCGTGCTTGCTTCTGTAATCCTCGATAGCTTTGTGTAAGGCGTCGGCTCCAAGATTTGAGCAATGCATCTTCTGTGGTGGGAGTCCATCTAATGCCTCGGCTACTGACTCTTTTGTCCTCGCCATAGCCTCGTCAAGGGTCTTTCCCCTGGCCATTTCAGTAACCATGCTGCTCACGGCTATGGCGGCTCCGCACCCAAAGGTCTGGAACCTGGCCTCTGTAATAACACCAATTTTAAACAAAACAAAAAAAGAAATAGTTAAAACAGGAACGAAACTGGGCGTCCCCTTTCAATATACATGGTCATGCTATAAAGGTGGTAAAAAACCTTGCGGCACGTGCGAATCATGCGCGTTTCGCGCAAAAGGTTTTCAAAGCGCCGATATCGTTGACCCGATAGGAGTATAATTATGGCGCTTGCCACTAAAAACGCAAAAATATCTGAAATTTTTTTATCATATCAAGGTGAAGGGCCTTTCGCTGGGTCAAGACAATTATTTGTCAGATTTTATGGATGCGACAAAACATGCGCTTTTTGCGATACAAAATTTACAAGTTATAAAAGTTTCACTCCGGACAGCCTCTTAACTAAAATTTTTTCTTTTGAAGATAATTACAATGAACTTTCCATAACAGGCGGGGAACCTTTAGAACACTCGGAATTTTTAATAGAATTTCTAAAACTTTATAAAACATATAAAAAAAATCCGGTGTATCTCGAAACTAACGGATTATTGCCTCAAGAATTAACAACTGTGATTAAATATATTGATATAATAGCTATGGATTTTAAACTCCCTTCATCCGCGGGAGAAATACTACCAAACAATCAGGACATATGGGCAATTCATAAAAAATTCTCGGAAATAGCTATACAAAAAAAACTTATAATAAAAGCTGTTGTAACTGACAAAACAAAAATGCAAGACATAAAAGAAATGGGAAATATTGTTATATCCTTAAAGGGCGCACTAGAAGTAGTTCTACAGCCGGTTACACCGGTGAACGATGAAGTAAAAGCCCCTGACGCGGAGATGCTTTATTATTTTAAAAGATATTTAGAAAAAATTATGGGCAGAGATATTTTAGCAGTCGGACAATTGCACAAAATTTTTAATATTCCTTAGGGATAAAACCAGATTATTGGGAGAAAAATATATATGGAAAAAACATATGATGGATTACAAAATAA
The DNA here is from genome assembly GCA_000954095.1 of Candidatus Omnitrophus magneticus. Classification (GTDB taxonomy): domain Bacteria; phylum Omnitrophota; class Gorgyraeia; order Tantalellales; family Tantalellaceae; genus Omnitrophus_A; species Omnitrophus_A magneticus. The sequence continues at coordinate 1,311 of JYNY01000478.1, forward strand.
TATACGCGGATTACAACTGCCTTCAATTGAAGTGTGGGAAAATAAATACAATGATAAAACCTACATGATTAAATCTGATACCAATGAATTTACCTGTATTTGCCCAAAAACAGGCCTGCCTGATTTCGCTCATATTTTTATAGAATACTCCCCTGATAAATGGTGTATCGAACTTAAGTCATTTAAAGAATATCTCTTCGCTTATAGAACTATCGGCATTTTTCATGAGCATGTTGTTAACAAATTATTAGAAGATTTAGTTAAGGCCGCGTCTCCACGCTACATGAAAATTAAAGGCATCTTCAATATTCGCGGCGGTATTACTACAATAGTAGAAGCTGAATACAAAAATTCTTAACTTCCCCCAAGCCTCAAAATAAAATTATGAAATAAAGAAGGCACTTGTGAAAATAAAAACCAGACGATATCATATTTACTATTGGCTTAAAATTTTATTATGGCTAGCCGGCTGTCTTCCAAGAAAAATAAGTTTGGCACTTGCCACGGCATTGGGAAATACCGCGTTTTTACTGATAAAAAAATATCGGCTCACTACTATTGAAAATCTCAATAATATTTTTCCTGATACCATTGAAAAAAATATAGAAACTAGCCGTAAAGTTTTTATCAATATCGCTAAAAACGGCGCTGAATGGATTAAGACAAGACAATTGCCGCCTGAAAAAATACAACGTCTCGTTAGTGAGGTTTCAGGATTAAAATATCTTGATTCAGCGCTCGCCTTAAAACGCGGCGCGATTGTCCTTGCCGGCCATATCGGCAATTGGGAACTTTTGCCGATGTATATATGGCTTAAAGGATATCGAGGGTCGGCAATAGCCCGCAGGTTATATTTTTATAAATATGATAAACTTATAAACGGAATCCGCACGCGGTTTAGCCGGTATATGCTCTACCGCGATGAATCGCCTAAAAAATTTATTCAAGTCTTAAAACGCGGAGAAATACTTGGGATTCTCGCGGATCAAGATATGGATAGTACTAGCGGGGTCTTTGTTGACTTTTTATCTAAACCCGCGTATACATCTATCGCGCCGGCAAAACTCGCTATTGCGACAGGGGCTCCGATTGTTCCGGCCTTTATGATTAGAAAAAAAAATGACACTTATAAATTGATAATAGAAAAACCTATTTTTGCGGATGTTCAGGATAGAAGCGATGAAGAAGTAACACGGCTTACCCAAGAATGGTCGCGCGTAGTGGAAAAATGTATTCTTGAATTCCCTGAACAATGGGTATGGATGCATAAAAGATGGAAAACAAAAGTTCCCGAAGAACGGGTTTTAAACTATAATTAAAATTTTAAAATATCTCTATGAATTGTTAATATTATGACATCTTAAAAAGTTGCTTGGTATGCACATACTGAGCTATAATAGATAATAATGGAGGATAAAAAATGAAAAAAATAAATAATGATAAAACTTGTATAGTTTCTGATTATATTTTAAATGAAGCAAAGAAAAGCGCGCTAAGCAAAATTCGCTTTCCAAAAAGTTTGGGAGTTTCTTTCCGTTTATGTTTGAAGGACGGGAAAATAAGTATTGCCAAAAAAAAATAATTCTATGAAGAGATTTTTGCTTTATGCTATATACAAAAAATGATAAATTCAGATTACCCAATCCGAAAGGTATTGATAAAAACATTTCTTTAGAAGAATATCGAACTGATTGGCGTAGAGATTACGCGAGATTATTACATTCTCCTTCCTTTAGACGGTTACAAGGAAAAATGCAACTCTTCCCGTGTCAAGAAAATGATTTTTTTCGCAATAGGTTAACTCATTCGCTTGAAGTAGCGCAAATAGCCAAATCTATTACCAATAAATTGAATCATACTTTTAAAAAACAAAATAAAAATTATTTTATTGATTCTGATTTAGTTGAATTCGCGGCGCTTGCTCATGATCTAGGGCATCCTCCTTTTGGACATTTTGGAGAAGAAGTGCTTGATAAAAAGATGCTAGAATATGGCGGATTTGAAAGTAACGCGCAAACTCTTCGGATATTAACTAAAATTGAAAAAAAATTTTTAATTAAAGATTCAAATGTTGACATCGTTACAAAAAATATAAATAAAGGTAAAGATATTAGACTTGGATTAAATCTGTCAATGAGAACTCTTGCTTCTATTCTTAAGTATGATTCTGAAATACCTATCAAATCCTTATCTAGAAAAAAACCGCAAAAAGGATACTACTATACAGAAAGGGAAATTGTAAAAACAATAAAAGAAAAAGTAACCAATGATAAACAATATTCAAAAGATTTTAAAACAATAGAATGTCAAATTATGGATTTTGCCGATGATATTGCTTATTCAACTTATGATTTAGAAGATTCTTTAAAAGCTGAATTTGTTAAGCCGATAGATTTGTTTTGTGCGGATGAATCCATTCTCAAACGCGTATCCAAAAAAGTGACATTATCGCTAAAAATGCAAGTATCTTTAGAGGATGTACGCGACAGAATATATAATCTTTTTTCTGATATTTTACTTGCCAGTCCACCAGACGAAAATTTAAAAAAACAATTAGATTGGAAAAGATCAACATATCTCGCTATTGAATTCGCAAACGAACAAAATAATAATCATTCCAAAAATTCTTATTATAGAACTCGTTTTTCTTCAAACTTGATTAGTAAATCTATCAATAGCATTTCTATTGATAAAATAAATTTAAAGGTGCCAGCGCTTACAAAAGTTCAATTTGATATAGAAAAACTAATTGATGTTGAAATATTAAAAAACTTTATCTTTGAACTGCAAATTCTTTCCCCAAAGGTTCAAATAATTGCTTTTCGAGCTAAAGAAATAATAGAAACTATCTTCGATGTTTTATCTAATAAAAACGGCGATTCTTTATTGCCGTATGATTTTAGAGAACTTTATAAAGCAAGTGTTAAAAAAAGCGACAAAATGAGAATCATTTGTGATTTTATTGCTGGAATGACGGATAGATACGCGATAGAATTTTATGGAAGATTAACTTCAGAAAATCCGCAAACTATTTTTAAACCTTTTTAGCCTGAAATTTTAGCATTATTAACGCAAGTTTTAGGCATGCGTCTTTTTCACAATAGATAACAGGTTTTATCCGGAGTTTAAAAAAATGAAGATAATAAAATTTATTATAATTTTAGCAGTTATAACGGGTATCGCGGTAGTCTCGCAAAATAAATCACGTAAGCCTGAAATAAAAAAAAACCTGTCTCAGGTAGAATCTAATCCTAAAAAAGATTCCACAGAGCAAAAGGCGTATACCTTTTCAATAGACGGGAAAACAACCAAAGGCGTTAAAAAATGGCATTTAGAAGGCACTACCGCTGAAATGATGGGAGATGAAATTCAACTCGGGCAACTTAACGCCATCGCGTTCGGCGAAGAATTCTCAGCAAAACTTGTTTCTGATAAAGGTATTTATTACAGGGATAAATCTTTGGTAGAACTTGTCGGAAATGTAAAAGTAACTACAGATGAAGGAACTCTTCTTACAACAGATTCCGCGCAATGGTCTCAAGAAACTCGTGAAATAACAACTGATTCTATAGTAACAATTGTTAGAAGCAATATGCGCGCCGAAGGTAAAGGCGCGATAGCAGATTCTTTTAAAAAAATAGCCAAACTAATTAAAAATGTTAGAGTCGCGATGGAACCATCAACAATAGTTTATTGCGACGGCCCAATGGATGTTAATTTTGGAGATAATGTGGCTATTTTCCAAAATAATGTTAAGGTTAGAGATAAAGACGGTGAACTCTTCGCGGATAAACTTACTGTGTCTTTTAGTAAAGAAACCAAAAAAATCGCTGAAGTCAGAGCAAAAGGCAACGTAAAACTTGTTAGAGGAAAAAGCTATACATTATGCGAAGAGGCGATATATACTGATGGAACAAGAAGTGTTCAATTTTTAGGGAAACCGACAATCGTAATAGCTCCTGAAGAAATAAAATCAAGCGGCGTTTTTACCACAGGCGGATTTAATATGGGAAATCTAGGGAAACGCTGATTACAAGTAGCTAAACGTTAAGCGCGCAAAAAAAAATGAGGTCATATGCATCTATTAGAAACAAAGTCTCTTTTTAAAGAATACGGCGACCGCGCTGTAGTAAAAAATGTTAATATAAATGTCCATAGAGGAGAAGTAGTCGGACTTTTAGGCCCTAACGGCGCCGGTAAAACTACAACATTTTATATGATTACAGGAATAGTAAAACCTGATAAAGGCGCGGTAATATTTGACCATAAGGATATAACAAAATTCCCGATTCATAAAAGAGCACGAGCCGGAATAGGATATCTCTCACAAGAACCTTCTATTTTTAGAAAACTCACTGTTGAAGAAAATATTATGGCGATTATGGAGACATTAGGATTCCCAAAAAATGAACGTTTTAAACAGATTGATAATTTATTAAATCAGCTAAAAATCGCGCATCTTAGAAAAAATAAGGCATACACTCTATCCGGCGGAGAAAGAAGAAGGCTTGAAATTACACGAACTCTTGTAACAAATCCTATGTTTATTCTTTTAGACGAACCGTTCAGCGGAATAGACCCGATTGCTGTTTCAGACTGCCAAGAACTTATCATGGAACTCAAATCCATGGGATTAGGTATTCTTTTAACAGATCACAATGTAAGAGAAACACTCACCATAACAGACAGATCATATATTCTTTTTGAAGGAGAAGTATTGATTTCCGGATCAAAAGAAGAATTGATTAATGACCCCAAAGCGAAAAAAATATATCTTGGCGAAAAATTTTCAATGTAAGTATTACGATAAAATTTACCCGAGCTATAATGCTTCCCTGAATTCAGACCACTGGTTAAGGTGTGAAAACAGGCTATAATAATAGCCAAACTAGGAGGTCAAAATGAAGAAGCGAATACAATATCCAAAAGAGTTAAAGGCTCGTGTGGCACTGGAGGCTCTTAAGGAAACAAAAACGATTGCTGAACTTAGTTCTGAATACGAAATTCACAGCAACATGATCAGCAAGTGGAAGAAGCAATTACACGATAATATAGCTAATATTTTTACGCGCAAGAACGAACAAGAGCCAGATGCCAAGCAACAGCTAGACAATTTGTACAAACAAATTGGCCGTCAGCAGGTTGAGATTGATTGGCTAAAAAAAAAGCTTGGACTATAAGTCGCGAGCAAAAAATATTGTTCATTGACAAAAATAATACGGAATTGAGCGTTCGCCAGCAATGCGAATTACTGGGGTTCAATCGGTCGAACTTATATTATCAGCGACAGGAAAAAGAACTTTTGGATGAACACCAGCTTCGCAGAGCAATCGACGAACAGTTCATGAAAGATCCATGCGGCGTTATTAAAATGATGAAGTATTTACGGCGTTTGGGGCATACCGCTGGGAAAAAATTGATTCGTCGGCTTATGAGGTCGATGAACCTAGTGGCGATCTATCCAAAGCCACGGATAAGCCAGAAACATCCGGAACACCGTATTTACCCGTATCTGCTGAGAGGTGTTGAGATTGTCCGAGTTAATCAAGTCTGGGCCACTGACATCACGTATATTCAGCTCGCCAGAGGGTATTGTTATCTAGTGGCTATTATGGACTGGTTCAGCCGTTATGTTCTTTCTTGGCGGCTTAGTAACACACTGGATGCGTCTTTTTGTGTGGAATGCCTTGATGAAGTTTTAAAAAAATATGGCAAGCCAGAGATATTTAACAATGATCAGGGTACACAGTTCACGTCGATGGAGTTTATCCAAAAGCTATTGGACGCAAATATTCGAATAAGCATGGATGGACGTGGCAGGGTCTTTGACAACATTTTTATTGAGCGTCTCTGGCGTACGGTTAAATACAGTAATATTTATGTTCATGAATATCCAACAATGAGAGACGCGCATGATGGCCTAAGGATATATTTTAATGGGTACAATACCGAAAGGCTTCATCAGTCTCTATATTATCAAACGCCATGGGAGGTGTATTACGGGATAAAATTTTGCCAGCCATCACAAGGAAACTCTTTGAGTTTACCGTAAAAATTTTATACTGTTTACTCGGATGGCTGGTTTTGAGATTATTAACCAAGAACGTGTGGATACTGGCGTTCTGGAGACAAGATTGTGGATAACCCCAAAGCGGTTACCCACAACTTGTCATCCATCACTTGTATAACTGTTACACAGTTATACACAGTCTCCACACTTACTACTACTATATTTATGTTTACAAAAATAAACAGACCAGAAAAAGGAGGAATATCTTACAAGAAAAAAATAGATAAGGTGGAAATCTTAAAAATTTTTTTTCACCTTAAATTTGTTTAATTTTGGTCTGGACAAGGGAAGCATTATAGTATTCTTTACTGAAATTTTTTTTAGTATTAGCCATTGCATACCTGCCTTTGTTTTTTCTTATTATTATACTTCTTTTCTATCTTACCTCAATCCTGTCCGATAAAACTATTTCACCAAAAAACTAGTTGAAATTCCTTAATTTTAAAATCAGAAATTCTGGCTGGTGTTGCGCTTAACAGATCTATCAATGTCAACCTTGATAATAATGCTTCTTTTATTATCCTATGCAAATAAAATAACGATTTTTCATATTTAGATTGGTATTTTATATATGTCAAAAGTAAATAATATATCATCGCTATCCAGACTTGACTCATCACCGCATTTTTACTTGTTCCCAAAAATGTTTTTATTTGTAAATTCTGTTTTATCCATCTAAAAAATATTTCTATTTGCCATCTTGTTTTATATATTTGTACGATCGTTTTAGCTGACAGTTTAAAATTGTTGGTAACAAAACTAACTACTTCGTCACTTTTTTCATCTAAAAATCTTATCATTCTTAAATTCTTTTCATATTTTTTATTTTCTAGTTTTATTTTTTCATCAGACAATATCCCGTCTTTCATTGCCTCTAGATGCTGTCCGAGAACTGTATATTTTAGATTGTTTTTTAATTTAGTCACAAAATAACTCTTAGAAAAGTCAATATTACTCCATAGTTCAAGGTCTGTATACGCACGGTCAAAACAATATATGCTGTCCGGTTTAATATTTAATTTATCCTTAGCTATTCTTATATCAGAAATATTCCCTTCAGTTATCACTG
>JYNY01000479.1 GCA_000954095.1 Candidatus Omnitrophus magneticus
GAAACCGCGATATTTATCTCATATCCCGTAACCGACTGAACGTTGTCTATTACAAGAATATCTGTAGGATCGGAAAGGTGAATAGTTCAATCAGTAACCAAAAGAGCAACTGACGTGACATCATAATATATTGATACTATCTTAGCATCTACTGACCAAGCGCTTCTGCTTCTTTCGTCTATCTGTTGTGCTGCTCCGATATATTCGCCAAGCTGGTAAGCACCTTCAAGAG
>JYNY01000480.1 GCA_000954095.1 Candidatus Omnitrophus magneticus
CAATCCTGTCCGGTAAACGTCTAAAAAAATAAAGGGAATCACTCCAAAAATGTTAAAATGGGTAAAATGGAAACACGCTAAAACGCCCATAAAACAAGGAGGATTCCCTATATGGCTAATTATAGCACGGTTTTTAATCAACTTTTAGCATTAATTCCGCGATATCATTTTGAACGTTTTGTAAATTCTTTTAATGGCGACCGTTATGTTAAGACTCTTAAATTCTGGAACCAGCTTGGATCTTTACTATACGCGCAAGCCTCCGGGAAAAAATCTTTGAGAGAAATTGTAAATGGACTAGAAATAAATAATTCTAAGTTATACCATTTAGGATTATCGCCTGTTAAACGTTCTACGTTAGCAGATGCGAATAAAATAAGAAGTTATCAAATTTATGAATCATTATTTTACAAGATACTTTCCCAATGCAAAGATTTAACTCCGAAACATAAATTTCGTTTTAAGAATCCGCTATATACGATTGACGCTTCCACAATTGATGTATGTCTGGCTACATTTTCATGGGCGAAATTCAGAACTAAAAAAGGCGCTGTAAAAATACACTGCTTATTTGATCATTCAGGAGATATTCCCGATTTTGCAGTGATAACTGAAGGGAATATTTCTGATATAAGAATAGCTAAGGATAAATTAAATATTAAACCGGACAGCATATATTGTTTTGACCGTGCGTATACAGACCTTGAACTATGGAGTAATATTGACTTTTCTAAGAGTTATTTTGTGACTAAATTAAAAAACAATCTAAAATATACAGTTCTCGGACAGCATCTAGAGGCAATGAAAGACGGGATATTGTCTGATGAAAAAATAAAACTAGAAAATAAAAAATATGAAAAGAATTTAAGAATGATAAGATTTTTAGATGAAAAAAGTGACGAAGTAGTTAGTTTTGTTACCAACAATTTTAAACTGTCAGCTAAAACGATCGTACAAATATATAAAACAAGATGGCAAATAGAAATATTTTTTAGATGGATAAAACAGAATTTACAAATAAAAACATTTTTGGGAACAAGTAAAAATGCGGTGATGAGTCAAGTCTGGATAGCGATGATATATTATTTACTTTTGACATATATAAAATACCAATCTAAATATGAAAAATCGTTATTTTATTTGCATAGGATAATAAAAGAAGCATTATTATCAAGGTTGACATTGATAGATCTGTTAAGCGCAACACCAGCCAGAATTTCTGATTTTAAAATTAAGGAATTTCAACTAGTTTTTTGGTGAAATAGTTTTATCGGACAGGATTGGTGTTCTATTGATAGATGTTTTGATATATTATTCCAAGAAATCTGTGAACCGTAAGTAGTGTTTATTCCTTTAAATATTTCATATAAATAGTTTTCGTTTTTATTATGTTTTAAAATGTCTCCGATAATCCACTGAATATAAATATCGAAGATTGCTTTTGAAATAGTTTTTTTTATAAGGTATTCAGAGATAGCGGGTAAGTATCCTCCGTGTAACAAGTATTCTTGTAAATATTCTGTAAGACGGCCATGAAATTTTTCGTAGTTTGTAATTTCGGTGTTGAGTGGCGTGTTTTTTATCGTGTCGCATAAAGTTGATAATTCAGGAGCTCTCAACAATACAACTTCTCTGAAAGAAAGAGGATCCTCAAGGCTAAAATAAATTCCATACCCAAGGCGCAAGAAAATTCCATAGCGATAAACCAATAAAAGTATTTGCTTTATTATGATGTTTATTTGAAGGTAGAAGGGGGATCCCCCTTCTAAAATTTTTATTTTTTTAACCTTCCATCCCTATTTATAGTTAAACTATATACGGGGGTGGTTAATATGTTAGGAGTTGCCATGTATATTACTATTAAATCTTTACTTGAAAAAGGTCTTAACAAATCTCAAATAGCGCGTGATGTTAAACATGATTGGAAAACTGTTGATAAGATAATTAAACGTATTAAATCTAATCAAAGTTTTCCAATCAAAAAACCTCATCCTCAAAAACTCGATACCTATCGAGAACAAATTATTGAGTGGATGGAACAAGGATTAAGCGGGATTTTGATTTATCAAAAACTGCGTGAAATTGAAGTAAAAATATCTTATTCAGCTATTAAACGCTTTTTAGCAGGTATTAAAAGGAAAGAAAATATATTTGTTCGCATTCATACAGAACCAGCAGAAGAAGCTCAAGTTGATTTTGGGTATATTGGCCTCACTACTGATATCAACGGGAAACGTCGTAAAACTTGGGTATTTAACATGAAACTGAGTTATTCTAGATTAGATTATTATGAAAAAACTTACGATCAAACAGTTGAAACTTTTATAAATTGTCATAAAAATGCTTTTAAATATTTTAGTGGCATACCTAAAACTGTTCGAATTGATAATTTAAAGGCAGCAATATTAGAAGCTAATTTTTATGAACCCATCTTTCAACAGCTTTATAAAGATTTTTCTGCGCATTATGGATTTACATCCATTCCGTGCAGAATTTATCGCCCCAACGATAAAGGTAAGGTAGAATCAGGGATAAAATATTTTAAAAACAATTTTGTATTAGGCCGGCAATTTAAAGATGGTGATGATTTAGACCGTCAGATTTTATATTGGCTCGAAAACACTTGCAATCGCAGAGTTCACGGCACTACTCGGAAAATCCCTAAAGAAGTTTTTCATGCCGAAGAAAAACATTTATTATTGCCGCTTCCTCTAAATAATTTTGAAATCGCTAAAGTCGGCACAAGAAAACTTTACCATGATTGCCATGTATTTATTGATTACAATTATTATTCTGCTCCTTTTGAATATGTAGGTAAAATACTTGAGATCGAAAAAACTAAATCTTTTGTCAAAATCTATTATGAAAATAAATTAATTGCTACTCATCCAACTATATCTGGTAAAGGTCTTTTCTCTACAAGCAACAGTCATTATCCAAAATATAAACTTTATTCCGAAACAGAATATCAAGAAAAATATCAAGCTAAAATGCACAATATCGGACCTTTTGCTGAACAAATGTTTTTTGCTATTTTAAAAGACTCGCCTAATCTTTGGTCAAGGAAAGTACAAGGAATAATATCTTTATTAAATACATATCCCGGCGGTGTCGTTGATTCTGCTTGTAAAAGAGCTCTTGCTTATCAAGTTTACAGTTACAAAATTATTAAAAAGATTTGCTCTAATGGCTCTTATTCTTTACCTGTCGAATTTGCAAAAGAGGAGGCGCTTGAATATGAATTCGCTTAAAAATAGATTAAAAGATTTTAAATTATCTGGAATCTGCAATTCTCTCGAAGAACGCTTGTCTTTAGCAAAACAAAAAAGTATGGGTTATTTAGAGTTCTTAGAACTATTAGTTGAGGATGAATATAATACTCGTAAAGATAATAGTTATAAAAAGAGATTCTCTCAAAGTAAACTGTCTTCTTATAAAACTATTGAAGATTTTGATTTTGCTTTCCAACCCTCAATTGATAAACGTTTAATCAATGATTGTTCTACTTGTTCATTTATTAGTGAAAAAAGAAATATCGTTTTTATCGGCAAACCGGGAACAGGCAAAACGCATCTCGCGATTGCTATCTCTATTAAAGCCTTAATGAAAGGATTTAAAGTTTTGTTTTCTTCTTGTTCTGAATTGTTATATACCTTAAATGCTTCTAAGGCGGATAATACTTATTTTAAAAAATTAGAATATTATTTATCTGCTGACTTATTAGTCCTAGATGAACTGGGTTTTAAAAAAATACCAAGCTATAGCGCTAATGATTTTTTTGAAATAATCTCTCGTAGATATGAAAAAGGATCTTTAATTATTACTACAAATAAAACTTTTGAACAATGGACTGATATTTTCGATGACCATAATTTGGCTTCTGCTATTCTTGACAGGATTGTTCATTACTCTACTATTATCAACATATCAGGTCACAGCTATAGAGCTAAATCCTTAAAAAAGGGAGGTGATTCTAACTAGTTTTTTTTTGTATTTACACTATGGAATTTTCTTGCGCCTTGACTATGGATTTTTCATTGACTTTGAGGCATATATAGATTTCTCTTCCTAGTGAATCACAATGTTAATAATCAAACTTGTAATTACCATCCGCTTAGTGATTACATTTAATTTGAGTTAATTTGTTAGGTTTGTAAAAGTTGAATATTTATAGTATTTATTGTAAAATAGGCAAAGT
>JYNY01000481.1 GCA_000954095.1 Candidatus Omnitrophus magneticus
AGCAATTGGCAAAATATTAAAAAACATAAATATTTAAGATCTTTCTTGTTTTTGTTTTAGAGAAAGCAACATTTCATCAAGAACATTTTTAACTGGATAAAATGAAGTCACAGGGTATTTATATCTTTTTTCTTCACGTTCCATACACGCGTAGCTTACTAGATTTAACGCGCTGTCTTCTGTTGGAAAACTTCTTCGTATTTTAGTGGTCCGTTTTATAGAATCATTCAAATTTTCTATCCAATTTGTTGTATACAGCATCCTTCTTATTTGCCAAGGGAATTCTAAAAATGCAAATAATTTTTCACTAATTTCTTTGTCAAACATACGGTACATTGCTGGATATTTTTTGCTCCATTTTTTCACACAAGTTTCTGTTTCTTTTCTCGCTTCTTCCTTGGTATGATTTTGAATATCAAGTTTCACTGTTGGTATAAAGCCTGTTATAATAATCGCCTTTTCTTCCTAACGTACTTTTTCTAAAATATTTCTTTTTTTATGGATTATACAAAGTTGTATTTTTGTATATGAAAATCTCTTTTGTACTTCTTCTCCTACGCCTGCCACGCCATCCGTAACCCATAATAAAACTCTCTTAATTCCTCTTTTTTTAAGGTCATCGCAAATAGTTCCCATTCCTGATTTTGTTTCTGACGGAAAATTATAAACACCTAATATTTCTCGTTTAAAATCTTTCCTTAATCCTAAAATAACATAATATGCTTCTTTGCTTACACTGCCTCCTCGTCTAGTTGATAA
>JYNY01000486.1 GCA_000954095.1 Candidatus Omnitrophus magneticus
GAAAACACTACTGAAATATAATTTCCTTCTTTATTTAATCTATGCGCTAATTCATGTAAAAGTGTTGTTTTTCCAGTCTGCCTCGGCGCGTGGATGGCGAAATACTCTTCTTTTTCAATAAAATCAAATATTACACTCTGATTTCTTAATGGATCCAACATGTAATGTTTTTCAGGACGGCAGAACCCGGTTATATTAAAATATCTTTTACTTTTCATTTTAAAATTCCCTCCAAATAATTTTATAAATAAATATTTCTAGATTATAACAGATTGCGCGGGGAAAGAAAATAATAGAAAATAGCGCGATTCTAGTAGTCTCTAGAATTATTTCCCGCGCGCGGCATTGCAAAACGTGAGAAAAAGAACGTAAGCACTAAGCGGTTAGTAATAAACTTTTCTATATCCTTTAGAAAACATCATTCTGTCATTCCCGCGAAAGCGGGAATCCATAAGGGTTTTATGATGTTTTTGAAATGGTTATACCATATATAAATTCCTGCTTCATGGAAAATCCCAACGTTAATAATCAAGCTTGCAATTACCATCCGCTTAGTGATTACAAAAGAACAATCTCTCAAAACAAAATATTTTCGCCAAAAATTTTTACAAAAAAAAGAAATCCGCCTTTGACAACACATCAAAGACGGACTTCTTTTAAAGGAGGTGTGCACATAAGTTTATTTTTTTATACGTCTTAAATAACTCACTCCAAAATTGTGTTCTCGTTATTTATTTTTTTATGTTGTAAAAATAATTCTAATAAAATAAAGATTCCTACACACAGTTTTTTTCATAGGGGGAAGGGTTCCCTTCCCCCTCTTGACGCTCGCCTTTCTTTATCCGGTTAACTTTTGTCGTGTCTTGCAAGTTGCTTGATTATGGGGCTCGCTGTCACCCCCTTGCCTAAGGTCTATTTTTTCTGTATCAAAGGAGAAGGGGAAATGTTCCCCTTCTCCTTTGTATCCTTTTCCCCTTTTAAGGTAGTTACGATATATACTCTACTTCTTCATCCGTCTTAAATAACTCACTCCAAACCCAAATAGTAGCGCGAGGGCCATTCCGCCCGGGATTTCGGGAACTGGCGAACCTTCAAGACCTGAGCCTAAGTAGATAAATTTATGGTTATGATTATTCAGCCAATAGTCTCCCA
>JYNY01000483.1 GCA_000954095.1 Candidatus Omnitrophus magneticus
TTTTCGTGAAATCACTTTTTAATATTTTCTCCACTATTTCATTAGCTACCGCGTTAACCAGCCATGGCTGGCCTCCGGTTAATTCATAAATTCTATTTATCATTTCTTTAGAAAATACTTGCCCTGTATCTTTTGTGTGCTGGCTGTATAATTCTGTTATTTCTTCTTTTGTCCATGTCCCTAAAAGAATTGATTCAGCTTTGATATTAAAGGGCGAGCCTGAACCTAATGACGCTTCACTCGGACGGACTTTTGTTTTGTATTCACGAACATCTCTTAATCCCACAAGCGCCACGGTTGAAGGAAATCGTTTTGGTCTTATTTGAAATCCATTTCGTAACTGCCTAAGAATTGACACTAAAACATCGTCATATAATGAATCTATTTCATCCAATAATAAAACTATTGGTTTAGGCTGTGAACTTGCCCAATCTATTAAATAATTTTCTAATGTTAATTTTTTTTTATACTTTTCCGGTTGCGGCGGACAATTCTTCTTATTAAGATATCCCGCGCTGGCATTATAAAGAGAATCAATTATTTTCCTGTTTCCAATTTCTTCAGTTATAGATCTATACCCCGCGGACTCTACGGAAAACACTACTGAAATATAATTTCCTTCTTTATTTAATCTATGCGCCAATTCATGTAAAAGTGTAGTTTTCCCAGTCTGCCTCGGCGCGTGGATGGTGAAGTATTGTTCTTTTTTAATAAGGTCAAAAATATTTTTTTGATTACGTAAAGGATCTATCATGTAATGTATTTCAGGACGGCAAAAACCTGTTGTATTAAAGTATCTTTCGTTAGCCATTTAAAAATCCTCCATGTTTTATGGTTTGTGTTACAAATATTTTTAGATTATAACAGATATCGCTAAGAAACAGAAATATGAAACACGGCTCGGTGTTCGCGCGGCGTATTTTTTGCATTCGCAACTTGAACTAGACCGGATAAAAATGAATGGCGACTGTACCATAATTTTTTTTGCCCCTCGGTAAAACTTATAGCTAAAGAAATTATCGGATCCAAAAAACTAAAAAAATATAGTCCTCCAATGACACCTTATCAACGAATTTTAAATTCAAAACATGTTTCCACAGCAAATAAAAACTCGCTCAAAGAACAATTTAAATTCTTAAATCCTTCTTGTCTGCGTAAAGCAATTGACCAAAAAATAAAAAAATGGTCGAGACAAACCCGACCATTTCAATTTATGAGTCAACGATACTTTCAGGGTATCGTCACGGGTTACATTTAATTTGAGTCAATTCGTGTGATTTATGCTAACTATTTTATAAAAGTATTGTATAATAATAATTCATGCTCATTCTTGATTAAGATAAGTTTAAGATTATGTGACAATTAGGAATCTCTAAAAGGGTCTGGAATATTTTTCCAGAGGATATCAGATGGTCGGGCCGCCATCTTGCATGTAAATGCAGGACGGCGGCTTTTGTTTTTTTAAGGAAAGGAGACCATATGAACCAGACAATCTTAAATCAAGTATTTTGGGACAATCGCATTCTGGATTATTTTATAGCAGGGGTAGTCCTCCTTTTTAGTTTGACGGTTGTAAAAGTGGTTATTTCTGCTTTTGTCAAGCGTTTTAAGAAATTCGCTGAAAAGACCACTACAACGCTTGATGATTTGTTTGTGACAGTTCTAGTATGGTGCGTCTTAAATAAGTTTACTTATAGCTTTACTTAGCAAAAGGATTCTACTATAATGTTGCTTGATGAAAAAAGCAGAACCTATTCAATTATCATCCGAAGAGCGCTCAACACTAAACGTTTGGGCAAACGGACGGAAATTTCCGTTACGTATGACTCAACGCGCTCGGAATAG
>JYNY01000484.1 GCA_000954095.1 Candidatus Omnitrophus magneticus
TGCGCAATCAAAAAATAATATTCGATTTAATAGATAAAACACAATACTTTACAATCCACGCGCCGAGGCAGACTGGGAAAACTACACTTTTACATGAATTGGCGCATAGATTAAATAAAGAAGGAAATTATATTTCAGTAGTGTTTTCCGTAGAGTCCGCGGGGTATAGATCTATAACTGAAGAAATTGGAAACAGGAAAATAATTGATTCTCTTTATAATGCCAGCGCGGGATATCTTAATAAGAAGAATTGTCCGCCGCAACCGGAAAAGTATAAAAAAAAATTAACATTAGAAAATTATTTAATAGATTGGGCAAGTTCACAGCCTAAACCAATAGTTTTATTATTGGATGAAATAGATTCATTATATGACGATGTTTTAGTGTCAATTCTTAGGCAGTTACGAAATGGATTTCAAATAAGACCAAAACGATTTCCTTCAACCGTGGCACTTGTGGGATTAAGAGATGTTCGTGAATACAAAACAAAAGTCCGTCCGAGTGAAGCGTCATTAGGTTCAGGCTCGCCCTTTAATATCAAAGCTGAATCAATTCTTTTAGGGACATGGACAAAAGAAGAAATAACAGAATTATACAGCCAGCACACAAAAGATACAGGGCAAGTATTTTCTAAAGAAATGATAAATAGAATTTATGAATTAACCGGAGGCCAGCCATGGCTGGTTAACGCGGTAGCTAATGAAATAGTGGAGAAAATATTAAAAAGTGATTTCACGAAAA
>JYNY01000485.1 GCA_000954095.1 Candidatus Omnitrophus magneticus
GCATCAAGTCTATCACGAGAGATGACCCTGAATACTCCTCAAAGTACATGAGCGGTTGGGAGATTCTCCCTGGAAGGGACCACAGATACGGCCAAAAAACTCTTTACGAGCGGACAGCGCGCCGCCATGCTTATTGCTTCAACAGTGGCGGTTTCGCTATACTCGGAACCATCTGTGGCAAGCATAATGTTCTCACCCTTTACGGAAGACTCTTTTGGCACTACCAACACCTTGCATGGCGCGTAAGCTAATGTTTTGGCTGTTACGCTTCCCATAAGAAGTCTTTTTAGGCCGGTCATTCCCCGTCTGCCCATTATGATTATATCACTTTTTTGCTCATACGCCTCATTGATGATCCCTTTATGAGCTTCAGAGGTCCTTCTTACGATAACATCCAGCTCTACGTTTTCTTCGGCGGCCTTCTCTCTTATTTTATCAAAATATTTGTCAATAAAATTTTCGTTTGTTGTTTCAACAAAGGTCAATCCGCCGGTTTCAAAGGTGTCACTTAATCCTTGTACATATAGCATTGTTAATTTTATGCCACATGCCTTTGATAAAAGAAGGGCTTCTTTTATTGCTCCTTCACTAAAATCTGAGCCATCCACCGCTAAGAGTATTGATTTTAGCTCTCCCATCATTTGTGTTTTATACATTAAATCTAAACGCGATGTTTCCATGGTTTAATTAATCCTCCATTTGGTGTTTTAGGCTTTATTCAATTCTTTACCTTTTCTTGGCGGCAAGCAGTTTTTTTTCGGCTCTCACACCACTCAACAGGGATTTTAATATTATAAACGCGCCAACTACAAGCGCGATTATCATGATCGTAAAACTGGTGTTAGTCAAAGACTTCGCGGCGCCTTCGCTTAAAGTGGTAATCAGGTTGAGTTTTGAGAGATATACAGGTATCATTAGGGCCCGGCTGAACAGGACAATTAACATGATAGTGGCCATAACAACCTTAATCATGTAAGGTTTGACATAAGTTGTGCCGATAGCCCCAAGCTGGATGCCAAAAAGTGAGCCTCCTAATATAAGCATGGCGAGTCTTATATCAACGAGTCCATGCATGGCATACTTGAGAGTGCCGCCAACGCCCATGATAAACGCTATAACAAGCTCTGTAGCGGAGGCCACAAGGCCGGGTACCCCTATTATATACATCATAGACGGTACTCCGATGAAACCGCCTACGGCTATCGTAGCCGCGAGCATACCGGTAGCAAATCCCAAAGGTATGGTGAAAAGCACGGATATTTTGGCGTCTATGCTTTTAAAGTATACCATAGTGCCTGGTATATTGACGGTGCGAACCCATTTAGCTATCTTTGTTAATTGCTCATCTTCGTTGTTTTGGGCCTTGGCTTTCAAGGTTTTAAGAACATCCTTTAAGATAAGCCCGCCCACAACTCCAAGGACTATGACAAAGGCTACGCTGACATAGAGGTTCGAGCCAGCCTCTCCAAAGCTGTCCTTGATTCTCTGCTGAACTGTAGCTCCGTACAAGACGCCTGCCTCTGCCGAAACACCCATAATAATGCCCAGCTTTACGTCAACCTGGCCATATCTGTAACGCTTGATAGATCCGACCAGGGCCTTAGGAAACTTATGGCACATATTACTTGCCACGGCGACCAGCGCTGGCACTCCCAGGCTCATCATCCCAGGCGTTAGCACAAACGCTCCACCAGACCCGATAAATCCACTGACAAGGCCTCCAACAAAACCGACAATTACCAGATATACCGCGTCCCCAACTCCAAGATGAATAAAGTTAGTCACGGCGTCTACCGCTTCGTGCATATAGATTACCTCCTCGTTTTTTTAGCTTCAATTCCGATTAGAGACCAAAATTCTCCAGTAAATGCTCCGTGGGTGAAAGAGAACACAAATGCTATCAACATTA
>JYNY01000493.1 GCA_000954095.1 Candidatus Omnitrophus magneticus
CTAAAATAACATAATATGCTTCTTTGCTTACACTGCCTCCTCGTCTAGTTGATAAATATATCGCGTCACTGTAAACACAATAATATTCTTCTTCTAACCGTCTATTTTGCCAATCAACTCTTAATGTTTCATATTCTCGCGTAATTTGTGATATACGGCTTCTAGATAATTGTTTATCATAAATCTTATGAATTATTGTGCTGACTTCTTCATTTGATAAACCTTTTACATAAAGTTCAAACGCTAGATCATTCATCTTTTCATTTTCATCCCGTAAAATGTCCAAAAACACCGGCTTAAACAATCCAAGCCTGTCTCTAGGAACTTCTATCCGAAACATTTTACTAATTCCTTTTACACTAGCTGAAGTAAATCCGTTTCTTTTATTAGTTGTTTCTTTTTCTCCCCGTTCCCCATGCCCATACCCTAAAAAACCTTGTTGTTCCGCTTTAAGAATTGTTTCAAAAACTGTCTTTAAAACACCCGGGATAACAGATTCCCTATCTCCCGCATATTGTAAAAAATCTAGTATTCCTTTTTCTAAAAATGCGCTATAATTTTTCTCCATTGGCAAACCTCCTTGTTAAATTAAAATTTTTTTAAGGGAATTTTTTTAATTTTAACAGTTTGCCAATTTTTTGTGTTTGTAAAAAAAAAATAAAAAAATAGTTGACATAAAAATGTTTGTGCGGTATACTTTTTTTATTGATAGTTTTAACCCAAAAACTGCAGTTGAAACCCAAATTTTATATATTTTTTAGTAAAAA
>JYNY01000487.1 GCA_000954095.1 Candidatus Omnitrophus magneticus
CGATAAGCGTAGCGCCGCAAATAGTCAATATCGGAAGAATAGTGCTTTCAAATCCAATAGCTATTCCGGTAACAATGGTCGTGGCCGGGCCTGATACCGCGCTCTTAGCTATTTCCTTTATAGGTTTTCCTGAAGTAAAATATTCGCTTTCGAGGCCTATCAGAATTCCAGATACTAAGCCTGATATAATCGCCCATAAAAAATTTAATGTGCCAAACATTTTCGCAACAAGTAAATACGCTCCTCTTTGAGAGATGCTACTTTTATTTCAACGATTCTTTTTGTTGTAGGAGCGTATATACTTGTTGCGAAAATGTTTGGCACATTAAATTTTTTATAGGCGATTATATTAGTCTTACTATCTGGAATTCTGATAGGGCTCGAGAGCGAATATTTGAGTTCAGGAAAGCCTATAAAGGAAATAGCGAAGAGCGCGGTATCAGGCCCTGCCACGACCATGGTTACCGGAATAGCTATAGGATTTGAAAGCACTATTCTTCCGATATTGACTATTTGCGGCGCTACGCTTATCG
>JYNY01000488.1 GCA_000954095.1 Candidatus Omnitrophus magneticus
GTTTATGCAATGGTCAGCCGGGATGAAGTCTTTTTGATGTTTATGCGTAAGGATGAGTATGAGAAAGCTGTTCCTTCCCTCAAAGATGTGCCTATAGGAGCATCGGCTACGATCTATTGCGATGTTGATAATGTAGACATGTTGTGTAGTTTGTTGAAAAAGTGGTCTTGACAATGGGGAGTATCATACATCCGGTGCAATACTTGCGACGATTTTTCGAACAAAATCAACGACTTGCTGTGCTTCTTTTG
>JYNY01000489.1 GCA_000954095.1 Candidatus Omnitrophus magneticus
TTTATTTCCCTTGCTTGTCCGCGCGCTTGATACAGTGGTAATAGTAGAATTGATGCTATCATAAAACATTCCTTCGCCGTCAGCACTATAAACTGTTCTTGTTCCGCGCTGTTCTCCATACACAGTTATATCGCCTGAGATACAGTCAAATGTCATTAAAAACATATTATGATTTGTTTTTAAATCATACCCCCTAATGGAAAGTATACCGGTATCACTATTGTAACTAAAGGTATTGCTTGTACCATTAGAGGCAATTGTCCCCTTCTGTACTGTTGTCGCAAAAGACTCAACAGTCTGCCAATAATCACTTGAAGGGTTAACTATTTCTCTTCCTGTAAAAAGAATACGCAACGCGTTTAAAAAATCATTTTTATCCCCTTCTGTCAATGCGCCGCCGGCTCTCATCATCTCACTGCCGCTTCTTATATAAACTGCCATTTCGCTCTTTTTTGATTTGTATATTCTAGAATCAATTTTTGTTACTTTAGCGACTCCGTTTTCATCGTAATTTACCATTTCGCCATTTACTTTGTATATTGTTCTTGTTAAACGACCATTGCCATAAACTGTAAGATCCCCTGTATCCACATTATATGTCATTAACACCATATTATGGTTAGAGGTAAGATCATATCCCCTTACGCTAAGCATCCCCGTCTTTTCATCATAATTAACCATACGAACTTCGCCATCCACCAAATTATAATTACTGGCTTCTAAATTATCTACGGTTGCGTTCGTATTATTTATTTTGACTGTTGCTTTAAAGGTAGCTATCGTTTGAGAATTGTATCCTTGTAAGACAGGTTGAATATTGGTAGGTTCTTCACGATTAATACAGTTTGGGATTTGAGAGGATTCATATCCCACCGGTATTGTCCCGGACTGTGTATCTGCGCTATATCCAAGAGAAGTTTGAGTATGCGCGGTTAATGGGAAAGAGAAAACTAAAATATTTGCGAGCGCCACAATAATTTTGAGAACTTTCATGACACACCTCCTTTATAAAGAGAAACTTCTAACAACCACCCCCCACTTATACTTCATAATAATTTCCTTTTGGTATCAACTCTAGAAAATATTCTAACTCTACTAATGCCGTATTGTCAATAATGATTTAAAAAAATTCAGTCGTATCGCGCTTTTTAGAATATTCCAAACTTTTCTTATTCGCCTTCTTTTTTTAAAAATTTGGAGATAGCTCTTACCGCGCTTTGTTTAGCGGTTTCCACAGTGTTTGCTAAAACCGGCTTAATAATTTCTTTTAATGAATTTATAAAACCGTCAAACTTAGGATTTTCAACTGTACCAGTAATTGAAAAATTTAATTTAAGAGGCTCAACACTATTAAGACCTGCGCATATAACCGGTAACGGCGCTATATCCATGCCTAATTTAACCCCGCCTTTAGGGCTAATATGTTTATCTTCAAGAAGAATATCATTTTTAGAATTCAACTCTTCATTAGTTATTAGAGTATTCGATTTCAAAGTTAACGTGCCTTTCTCAATCTCCACAGGCAAGGAGTCAGCATAAATAAATTTTACGCTGGTTAAATCTAATTTTTCCGCCTCAACGCGAATTTCTGTAACTTCTTGAAGTTTTGTTTCAGAATATTTATATTTAGCTAAAAAATTTCCTTTTGGTTCCCGCTCCTTAATAACATTCCCCGAGATGTAAAAATGTTTTAATTCTACATCATTACTACTCCCTACAACTAAATCAGAAATGCCTATCGCGGCCTTTTCGATATCAACTGAATTGGATTTTTCTTCAATATGAATATATCCGTCACTAACGTTTATTGTTTTAATTTCCAAAAGATACGCGCCGTCTCCCCGTTTAAAATTAACCCGTTTGCCTTTTGGCAAAACATTAACCTCTTTAGATATTTTTTTGGCTGATTCTTTTTTGGCTAATTTGCTATCCTTACTTGCTTTACTTGCCCGATTTTTTAAAGCTTCATAAACCTTTCCGAATAAATCCTTTTTAGCCTTGAATTTTTCAAAAATATCTTTTATGGCCGGCCATTTTTTTTCTTCTTTTTCCGTGGTGCTCGGCTTAACAATTTTTGATATATTGAAACTCCCGTCACTTTCGCCTTTTAAATTTATATCAAGACCCCGTACATTTAATTCCGAAACAACTAAACGTTTTGCCAAAAGCCCTAACATACTAACTTGCAAAGAAGCGTCTTTTATCCAGATAATCCTTTCATCAGTATTTTTAGGGTCAAATACTTTAAGATTTTTAAATTGGCAGGATAATGTAAGCGGCCATATATTAATTTTTTCTAAAGAAACAGCGCTGGCTGTCACCTTATTAATTTGTTCTATCACCATCGGCGCTAATATGGGCGAAACAAAAAAACCAACGCCAAAATGCAACACCGCTAAAAGAGATGTTACAATAACAATGCCTTTAATATTAAAAATTTTTGTTACCATTATTTTAAAATCCCACGTTATTCCGTATCGTTCTGTTTTACCGCAATAGATAATATTTTCTGTAAAATCGGCACCCGTTTAAACCATTTAACAAAACGGGTATTTTTTAATTTTTTAGAATATTGCTCTTTCAACTTTTTAGCTATTATTCTTGAAACAACATAAATAGGGATAGACGCTACAAAAGAAAAAACCAATCCGCCGGCGACAAGAGTATTATTGATATCCAAATAGGTTATAACGGGAAAATACAAAAAATGGCTCCAAAAAACTGCTAAATAATCAACGTCTACTAAAAGATATGTCCCGGCTATATCGGTTAATTTATACCCGCCTAAAATATAAATCAGTTTAAAAAGAGGCAACGTAAGCATCGCGGTTAAACGATTTATTTTGAATAGGAAAAAACATAAAAAAAGAACAATTGCCATGGGCCCGTTTAAAGGCATAAAACCTAATAAAAGCCCAAAACAAACTCCGCTCGCGATTTCTCCGGGAGTAGTATTTGACTCTAGCAACTGAATTATCTTTACTGGAAAGTTTAAAAAAAATAACATATTTACTCTTGGTTTAATATTTGTAAAAGAATGCCTGCTGAAATAATTCTTACCTTTACAGCGCTAAGCACTACGCAAAAGTTTCCTATATTTCCTAAAAAAAATATGGTATTATTTATACCTTAAAAAAGAGAAAAATTAAACAAAAATCAGGAGGATGATTTTATGGCTTATAAAATTACTGCTAGTTGCGTCAGTTGCGGTTCTTGCATGCCGGAGTGCCCTGTAACCGCTATTAAAGAAGGAACTCCGTTTGTTATTGATGCCGCGAAATGCATAGACTGCGGCGCGTGCGCCAATGTCTGTCCCGTCGAAGCGATTAAGGCGTAACATTACCGCTTAGTAGATAAAAACGGCTTCTTTTGTAAAGAGGCCGTTTTTATCTTAAAAAGCGACACTGACAAAATATCCCGCGAACAAACAGAAAGGCGACAAATTATGATCTCGGCAAACGGGCTATCACTGCAATTCGGAAAACGAATACTTTTTTCAGACGTAAATATAACTTTTACGGAAGGAAATTGTTATGGTCTTATCGGCGCGAACGGTTCCGGTAAATCCACTTTTTTAAAAATATTATCCGGTGAAATTGAACCGACAACAGGCCAAATTTCCGTCGCGCATAAAAAACGCATATCTGTTTTAAAACAGGACCAATTTGCCTTTGATGAATACACTGTTTTAGAAACCGTAATTATGGGGCATAAAAAACTTCACTCTGTCATGAAAGAAAAAGAGATACTATATGCCAAAGAAGATTTTTCGCATGAAGACGGCATACACTCGTCAAAACTTGAGGAAGAATTCTCAGAAATGGGAGGGTGGAACGCTGACTCTGACGCGGCAAAATTATTAAGCAATTTAGATATCCCTCAAAATCTTATTGATGTAAAAATGAGCCAGATAGAATCCGGACAAAAAGTGCGTGTGCTTTTAGCCCAAGCATTATTCGGAAATCCTGATATTCTTCTACTCGATGAACCGACTAACCATCTGGACATTGACACCCGTATGTGGCTTGAAGAATTTTTATGTGAATTTAAAAATACAGCCATAGTGGTTTCGCATGATCGTCATTTCATGGATAAAGTCTGTACATACATCGCTGATATTGACTATGGGAAAATACAACTTTATCCGGGGAATTTTACTTTTTGGCAGGAATCAAGCCAACTCGCTCTTAAACAGCGCACTGAACATAATAAAAAAGTTGAGGACAGGCGCAAAGAACTCTTAGAATTCATCGCGCGTTTCAGCGCTAACGCCTCAAAATCAAAACAAGCGACCAGCCGAAAAAAAAGTTTAGAAAAACTTACTCTGGAAGATATCAAACCTTCTTCAAGAAAATATCCATATATAAATTTTGAACAAAGCGCGCCAGCCGGCAACAATATTTTGTCTATAGAAAATTTATCTAAATCCATTGACGGGAAAGTTATGTTTAAAGATTTGACTGTAACGGTTAGGAAGGGCGATAAAATCGCTTTTGTAGGCCATGAAGATATTCCGCGAACAACATTATTTAAAATTTTAATGGGTGAAATGACAGCTGACAGCGGCACTTTCAAGTGGGGCGCGTCTACTTCTCAATCATATTTCCCGAAAGATAATTCAAATTATTTTACTGACGATATTCTTCTTATAGACTGGATTTCACAGTATTCTGCTAATACTACTGAGAATTTTGTCCGCGGATTTTTGGGACGCGTACTTTTTTCAGGAGAAGAATCTTTAAAATCTGTTAAAGTTTTATCCGGAGGAGAAAGGGTGAGATGTATGCTCGCCCGCATGATGCTTACTCAAGCTAATGTTTTGATTTTAGACGAACCCACAAACCATTTAGACTTAGAATCAATTACCGCTTTAAATAAAGGCCTTTCTTCGTTTCCCGGAACAATTCTTTTTTCCTCCTATGACCATCAATTAGTACAAACCGCGGCAAACAGAATTATCGAAATTACTCCAAAAGGATACATGGATAGAATTGATACGAAGCTGGACGAATATTTAGAAAATCCGGATATACAAGTTAAACGGAAAGAATTGTACTCTTAATAATCCCCAAAATAGGCGCTATCCCTTAAACCCAACTTAAACTAATCGGGTTAAAACAAAATCTTTTATAATTTTAACGGCCTTTGGAATAATTTGTTCTAATGTATCTGTTACGCTGAGCCGATATGAAATATCTTCAGGCTGAATGCCGACTATTGTAATTTCACATTTCAATTCAAGTTGTTCCGCTAAGGTTAATGTTTGTAAGAGTGTCATACCGTGCGTGGAGAGACAATCGCTAAATTCCGCTTTTCTAATGTCCCGCGAATCAAAAACTTTTATCATTCCAGCGGGCGCATTCATGTCCGCGGCATCTATGACGATAACTCTATCATAATCCGGAAATAATTTTAAAAGATCTAACCCAGAGACGTCTCCCGCGTAAAGCCTTATTCCTTCCGGTAAAACTTCTTTTCTGAGTTCATCTATTACCCGGGACCCGATACCGTCATCTCCGCGTAAAATAGAACCTATTCCTGTAATTAATATTTTTTTCATAAAACAATAGTATCAAAAATTTAGAAACATTTTACCAAAGGCCTATCGCGAAATCAGCGGTTATACGCGCAATTAATACGGGTAGTTTTATTAGCGATATGTTCTCGAATGGAAACACAGGTAAAACCTTTTCCGGAAATTGTTTTTTGCGGCCCCAGACGGTTTTCATAATCCTCACAAAAAAAATTTCCGTTTGGGTTTTTCAACAGTTTAGAACAAGGATCATCTTTAGAACCGCAACACTCCCCGCAAAACACGCATTTTTCTTCAAAACTTTTCGCCTTTTCTTTTAAATATTCTTCGTATGTTTCATTTTTCATAAGGGTAGGAAGGAATTATTTTTGAGTCTTCTTGTTGGGCGGGAAAAAAAGATTTCTTATCACATATCCTACAAATACTATCAAATAAAATATTAGTATGATTATGAATATTACCGCTATAATTAATAAAAAAATTGAACTTATGCCTAAGGCAATCGGCCATAAAAGCATAGTAAAACCTATTAAAAATAAAGATATAATAATAGATACTAATCCTATAAGAAAATTTTTTAACGTTTCCATTATTATCTCTTTTGTTTTGCTTCTTTTTCTTCCACAAAAAATTCTTGAATTTCTTCCTGCGTGATATCTTTTTTTCTTAAAAAACACACGCCGACATCATAAGATTTTCCGGGTTCGCCTTCCGCGAGCCTGACAACCTTACCTAAAACCGCTCCGTTATGAATTATCAAGTCTTCTTCTATTTCAGAACAAATATTCCGCATTTTTTCGTCTAAATCAACCCACACAACGCTTGAGAGCGCGGGTGGAAGATTCGGTGTCCTGAATAAAAGCCCATTCGCGCTGATATTTTTTATCAGAATTTCTTTTCTATTTGAAATTTTATCCGCCTTGACTGTCTTATAGTTTAAAATTGTTGAATAATCTATTCTCAAAAACTCGCGGTTATCGTCAGATAATTCCGGACACATATGTCCTCCTTTTTAAAGATTAGCTTTTATCTTTTTCCTCTTCAAATCTTCTTTACAAAGTTTACACCATTTTGAAATATTTGTAAGCCCGTACCCATTTTTTCTTTTGGTATTCCCCGGCGCCAGTTTGGGTGTTGCGTAAACACTACATGCCGTTCAGGATGCGGCATTAACCCAAAAACCCTTCCAGTTTTATCAGTAACGCCCGCGATATCTCTTGTTGAACCATTTGGATTTAAAGGATATTGCCCGTTAGCGAAGCCCCCTGTTTCATCCGCGTATCTCAAAACTATTTGCCGATTCTTTTCCATAGCTTTAAAAATTGTTTCATCTTTTGGAATAAACTTGCCTTCTCCGTGCGCTACCGGCAGATAAATAATTTCCGGCATTTCCGTTGTCCATACGCATTTTGTTTCTACCGGTTCTTTTTTTAAATATACCCAGCGGGATTCAAATTTAGCTGAATTATTTAATCCTAACGCCGCCTGCATCTTCGCATTCGGTTTTGAAAATTCCGCGTTTGTATCAGGGAGTATCCCCATCCGCGTTAAAACCTGAAATCCGTTGCAAATACCGATAATAATTTTTCCGTCTTTAATAAATTCAGCTAATTCTTTTTTAAGCGCGTAGTTTATTTCATTAGCTAAAATTGTACCGCTTTCCAGATCATCTCCATATGTAAACCCTCCGGGAATGGCAAGAATATGATATTTAGAAAGAAGTGATTTCGATTTAATCAGACGGTTTATGTGCACAAGTTCAGCTGTAGCGCCTACAAGAGTAAACGCGCGCGCCGTCTCAGCGTCACAATTTGTTCCGGCCGTCCTCAATATAAGTGTTTTAATTTTTTTCGTCATGAAAAACCCCTATAATCGTTTTCTTCCAAGCAGTTTTAAGAATATTTATATCAACATTCATAAGTTCTTTTTTACCGCTAAAATCTTTTATTATAAGAACCGGTTTTTTTGTTGCCTCGCCAATTTTTCCTATCTTCACGCCTTGCATTATTTTTTCGAATTCTTTTGTTTTTTCTTTTTGAACTTCAACGATAAACCTTGAGTTTGATTCTGAAAAAAGAAGAATATCTTCACGCGTAACTTCTTTGTCTTTAGGCGCGTTCACTAAATTGATATCCGCACCAAGCCCGCCCGCAAAAAGCATTTCCGCTATTGCTACAGCTAATCCGCCTTCTGACGCGTCATGGATTGACCGCGCGAGGCCTAATGAAACCGCTTTGGAAAGCGCTTTCATTGTCTTTAATGATTTCACGGGATTCACGCGCGGGAGAGCTCCGCCTAACGCGTTTTTCATTTTATAATATTCAGAACCGCCGAGTTCATTATACGTCTCGCCTAAAACATAAAATATATTCCCCGGTTCTTTTACATCCATAGAAATTGTTTTTTCAATATTATCAATAACGCTTACCGCTGAAATTAAAAGTGTCGGAGGAATTGAGATAGTTGTTTTCCCTGTGTTAAATTCATTATTTAAACTGTCTTTACCTGAAATAAAGGGCGTGCCGAATACCTTCGCCATATCATAACACGCCTCGCACGCGCGCGTTAACGCGCCTAATTGTTCAGGTTTTTTTGAGTTTCCCCAAGAAAAATTATCTAGGATTGCGGTGCGGTCTAAATTTCCGCCTACCGCTACTATCTGCCTTAACGCCTCATCGATAGCGCTCGCGGCCATCCAATACGCGTCTATATCTCCATAATTTGTGTTTATTCCGTTTGATATTACAATTCCTTTTTTTGATGTGAAAACCGGCTGTAAAATTGCCGCGTCGCTTGGTCCGTCATTGTTAGCGCCTACCAATGGCTTAAGGACACTGGTGCCTTGAACCTCATGATCATATTGACGTATAATCCATTCTTTACTCGCGACATTCCAACTCGAAAGTATTTTTATTAAATCGCCTGCTAAATCTTTGGATTGTTTAAATGGAATTTCTTTCTTTTCTATAGGCGGCGTCCAGACTGCTTTTTTTAATGTTTTTATAATCCCCTGATGAACAAAAGACATTTCTAATTCCGCGACTTTTTCTTTACCGTAAAAAAGCCGAAGTTTTTTGTCTCCGGTAAATTTCCCGATCACGGTTGCTTCAACGTCTTCTTCAGAAAATAATGCTAAAAGTTTTTTTAAATTTCTAGGTTTAACAGATAACACCATTCGTTCCTGCGCTTCTGAAACCCATATTTCCCAAGGTTTAAGGCCGTGATATTTTAAAGGCGCTTTGTCTAAATACACAATAGCGCCTGTTTCTTCTCCCATTTCGCCAACCGCGCTTGAAAATCCGCCCGCGCCGCAATCTGTTATTGCCGTAAAAAGACGCGCGTCCCGCGCTTTTAAAAGCGTATCAAGCACTTTTTTTTCTGTTATCGGATTTCCTATTTGAACCGCTGTGGATGAAATTGTTTCTGATTCATGAGTAAGTTCTGTTGAAGAAAATGTGGCTCCATGTATGCCGTCTCGCCCTGTTTTCCCTCCGACAGCAACAATAAGTTCTCCGGATGAAACTTTTTTAAAAGCAAATTCTTTAGGCATTATACCGATAGTACCGCAGAATACAAGCGGGTTTCCGATATATCTTTCATCAAACCGCACGCTCCCATTCACGGTAGGTATCCCCATTTTATTGCCGTAATCGCGGACTCCGCTAACAACGCCTTTCATAACGCGTTTAGGATGTAACGCTCCTCTCGGGACTTTACCCGCGGGCATACTAGGTTCTCCGAAACAAAAAACATCAGTATTTGCTATAGGTTTCGCGCCTCTACCTGTACCAAGAATATCGCGGATAACTCCGCCCACGCCTGTTTCAGATCCGCCGTAAGGCTCAAGCGCGGAAGGATGATTATGCGTCTCGACTTTAAAACAAATGCTGTATTTATCGTCAAACTCAATAACTCCCGCGTTATCTTTAAAAACTGAAACACACCACGGTTTATCAAGTTCTTTCGTAACTTTCATTATTGTCGTTTTAAGTAAATTGTTTACAATATTCCCATTATAATCAAAATCGCTTGTGATTGTTTTATGTTTGCAATGTTCGCTCCATGTCTGGGCTATTGTCTCTAATTCCGCGTCAGTCGGATTACGGCCTTGCTTCTCAAAATAATCCTGAATAGTTTTCATTTCTTCTAAACTTAAATAGAGCTGGCCGGAGATACTTAATTTTTCCAATTCAATTTCAGAAAGGCCGATAATATTAACTGAAACTGTTTTTGACGGGTTAGTATCATCTGTTTCTTTCACGCTATGTCCATTATCCCCCACTAAATTTTTTCTTTCTTTTGAAACAACTTTATGCTGAATAATTTTATTGTATAAAAGCCTGTCCGCTATTATTTCCGCTTCTTTTTGGGACAATCCGCCGTAAAGAATATATTTTTTTGAAGTTGTTACTTTTTCAACGGTATAAATCCCCATATCTTTTATTGCTTTCACAGCGCTTTCTGTTACAGGATCCATTACACCGGCATTATAGGCGATTTCAACAATACATGCTTTTTTCTTCGCGTCAGGATTAAACCCACCGGTATAATTAAATTCTTTATATATTTCATCAGTAAATAATCCGCGCGCGATTTTTAAAATATCGTCTTTTGAGAAATTTCCTTCTAAGGTATATACCTGAATAAAAGAAACTTCCTTGACATTTTTGATACCCAAATCTTTAATGTCTATTTTTAATTTAGCGCTTACCGCGTCAAATTTGTCCTTTTTACAGCGAACTTCAACTCTGGCGTAATTCATTTTGTTCCTCTTATTAAATTAAAACTGTGTTTTTGAGTGTCAAATTCTTCGGCTACTTCGCTACCTCAAGAAAAAAAATGAAATTATGCGAAGCCCGTTCTTATTCCCACTCTATCGTGCTTGGCGGTTTAGAGCTTATATCATAAACAACTCTATTAACGCCTTCGACTTCATTGATAATTGTGTTGGACATTTCCGCTAAAACATCATACGGAATGCGCGCCCAATCAGCGGTCATGCCGTCTAAACTGGTAACAGCTCGTATCGCGATTGTGTTTTCATATGTACGCGCGTCGCCCATTACACCTACGCTTTTTACGGGAAGGAGTACTCCAAAAATCTGCCATGTCGTATAATAAATGCCGTGTTTCTTGGCGATATTCACAATTCTATCGTCAACTTCTTTTAAAATATCAAGATATTCTTTTTTAACTTCTCCTAATATTCTGACCGCGAGACCCGGGCCCGGAAACGGCTGGCGGTCTGTATTTTCTCTAGCTATTCCTAATTCTCTGCCGACTGCGCGGACCTCATCTTTAAAAAGATCTCGCAATGGTTCAACTAATTTTAATCCCATTTTTTCAGGAAGCCCGCCGACATTATGATGAGATTTAATTGTGTGGCTAGGACCCCCAAAAAAAGATTGGGATTCTATAACATCCGGGTAAAGAGTCCCTTGCGCTAAAAACGAAACATTTTTCATATTTTTAGCTGTTTCTTCAAATACTTCTATAAATGTCCTGCCGATAATCTTACGTTTTTGTTCAGGATCTATAACACCTTTTAACTGTGACAAAAATTTTTCACGCGCGTCTACTATCTTTAAATCAAGTTGAATATTTTTAGTAAATAACCCTTTAACCCTCTCTCGTTCATTTTTTCTTAAAAGGCCGTTATCAATAAAAACCGAATGAAGCTTCTTCCCGATAGCTCTATGGAGGAGAACTGCCGCTACTGTTGAATCTACTCCGCCTGAAAGGCCTAATATAACTTCATCGTCTCCCACTTGCGCTTTGATTTCATCTATTTTTTTATTAATGAAAGATTTCATTGTCCAATTTTTTGGCGCGCCGCATATACTCACCAAAAAATTACTAATGATTATTCCGCCATATTCCGTGTGCGCGACTTCAGGATGAAACTGCACTCCGTAAATTTTTCTTTTCTCGTCTCCAAAAGCGGCATTTTTCGTGTTAGCGCTTTCAGCGATTGAATGAAACCCTTTAGGTAAAATCTCAACTTTATCTCTATGGCTCATCCAAGTAATACTTTTTTTAGGGATACCGTTTAAAAGAGAAGATTTAGAATTAATAACTACAGCGGTCCTTCCGTATTCGCGTTTTCCGCCTTTTCTAATTTTACCGCCGAGTAATTTTCCTAATAATTGCATGCCGTAACAAATGCCGAGGATCGGAACATCTAAATTTAAAATACACTTATCAATACTGGGCGCGTCTTTATCATAAACACTAGACGGCCCACCGGAAAGAATGATTCCGCATGGATTAATTTCTTTTATTTTCTCAATAGAAATTGTGGGCGGATAAACAATGGAGTGAACTTTATGTTCCCTAATACGCCTCGCGATAAGCTGAACGTATTGAGAACCAAAATCAATTATAAGAATTCCTTCTTTTTCCATAAAATATTTTTGAAGTTACTACGAGGTTATTGTTATTTTTTAAATTTTTGAGAAAAATTTTTCCACTCTTTTTTAAGAGATGGATTATTTATCCAATCTAAAAGATATGACGTAAACTCCGCGCCTGTAGCACCTGTATTTCTACCTGTAATTGTTAATTTTTTTTCAAACTGCCCGCAGATTTCAAGCGCCATATCCACACTTTCCGCGCGTTCTGAAAAACCAATATGCCGTAAAAGCATACTCGCGGCGCGTATCATGGAAGACGGGTCAGCATAAATATCTCTTCCTTCATCTACCATTCGCGGAGCACTACCGTGTATGGCCTCAAACATCGCGTAACGCTTACCTATATTAGCGCTACCAGCAGTTCCCACACCGCCCTGAAGCTTAGCCGCGTCTGCCGTTAGAATGTCTCCGTAAAGAGGTGGAAGAACTATAACCTGAAAATCTCCGCGCCGTAATGGGTCTATAAGCTTCGCCGACATAATGTCAACATACCATTCATCCTGTTCTATACCGTATTGTTTATATTCTACGGCTATCCTTTTTGCCGCGCGGGAAAATCTGCCATCGGTTGTTTTTACTACATTTGATTTTGTAACAGCGGTAACTCTTTTTAATCCATTATTTTTTGCGTATTCAAACGCCATGCGGATAATCCGATCTGAGCCTTGTTCGGTAATTACCTTAAAATCTATACTTAAATCATTTGTTACATCAATTCCTCTTGAGCCTAAAATATACGCGCCTTCTGTATTTTCTCTAAAAAAAATCCAGTTAATGCCTTGTTCCGGCACTTTCACGGGACGAACATTCGCGAATAAATCCAATTCGCGCCGCATAGCGACATTCGCGCTTTCAATATTAGGCCACTTGTCTCCTGCTTGCGGGGTTGTAGTGGGACCCTTTAAAACAACATGACATTTTTTAATTTCTTCTAAAACATCTTCAGGAATAGCTTTTTTTTGTTTCGCACGGTTTTCAATCGTAAGGCCGCTAATGGTACGGAATTCGACACAGCCGGCCGCTAACTCTTCTTCAAGCATATATTTTAAAACTCGTTCCGCGTCTTTTGATATACGCATGCCAATACCATCACCCCAGCAGATACCTATAATAATTGGTTTCAGTTTTGAATAATCAATCCATTCCACGCCTTTTTTCATCTCTTCAACGCGCGCTAACTGCTCTTTAACAATTTTTTCAAAATGATTTTTCGCGTTTTCTATAATTTGATTTTGATAAGAATTTATGGTCTCCACAAATATCTCCTAGTTAATATCATTTTTCTTCTAAAACACTTTTCGAAGTTTTTTTATGCACTTTTGTCGGATATACACCGTTAAAACACGCGGTACAAAATTTATCTCTATTCTTTCCAACCGCATTTAGCATTTCCTCCAAAGTCAAATATTCCAAAGAATCAACTTTGATAAATTCAGCTATTTCAGGGATAGAAAGCTCATTAGCGATAAGCTCTTTACGGCTCGGGAAATCTATGCCGTAGAAACAAGGGAATTTGATAGGAGGGCATGTAATACGCATATGTATTTTTTTCACACCGGCTTCAATTAATGTTTTAATTCTACTGCCGGTAGTTGTTCCGCGCACAATAGAATCTTCAACAACAATAACGTTCTTCCCCCTCAATACTGACTTTATGGGATTAAGTTTTATTTTTACGCTGTGACTACGCATTGCCTGCGATGGCTGAATAAAAGTTCGGCCTACATAATGATTTCTAATCATACCGAATTCAAAAGGAATACAGCTTTCCTTCGCGTACCCTACGGCCGCGTAATTCCCTGAATCAGGGATAGATATAACAATATCCGCTTTAATTGAATGATGTTTTGCTAATTCTATGCCAAGCCTTTCCCGCACATCATAAACACTATCGCCAAAAATACTGCTATCAGGCCGGGCAAAATAAATATATTCAAAAATACACTGGCTTGTGCATCTCTTTGGAAACGGCCTAATTGACCGAATGCCTTCTTTTGAAATAACAACTACCTCGCCCGGCAAAACTTCACGAATAAAGTCCGCGCCTATAAGATCAAGCGCGCATGTTTCGCTCGCGAGAACATAAGATTTATCTTTATATCCTATACATAAAGGCCTAAACCCATATGGGTCCCTTACTCCTATAAGCTTATCTTCAGACAAAACAGCCATGGAGTATGAACCATCGCAATCTTTTAACGCTTCAATAAGCCTGTCTTCTATTTCTTTTTTCTTTGAACGCACAAGTAAATGCAAGACAACTTCTGAATCCATAGTAGTCTGAAAAATAGACCCTTTTGTCTCGAGATCCCTCTTTAATTTTACGGCATTGGTTAAATTCCCGTTATGCGCAATAGAAACCGAAAATTTATGATGGCTGATTACAAAAGGCTGGGCATTTTTTAAAATACTGGAACCGGTAGTGGAATATCTGACATGGCCAATCGCGTTTCGTCCGGAAAGAGATTCAAGAACATCTTTATTAAAAACATCAGGCACAAGGCCCATTCCAGTATGTTGTGATATTTTCCCTTCGTCATTAATCACTGCTATACCGCATGATTCCTCGCCTCTATGTTGCAATGAATAAAGGGCTAGATATGTAAGCCCTACGGCGTTTTCATGCCCCAAAATACCAAAAACTCCACAATTTTCTTTTTTATCAAGAGGATACATAAACTTCTTTCTTTTTTTAATAATCTATAATCTAGGAAAGCTCCAAAAACGGACGGATAAGATTTGACTGCCATATTATAACAGCTTCGTTTAGAAATTCAATCATGATTTTTTAGCGAATTGACTCAAATTAAATGTCCCCCGTGCCGATACCGTAAAAGTATCGTTGACTCATAAATAATGTAACCGGAAAAATATACTTTAAATAAAGATGTTACATTATGAGTCCTAAAGCCAAACGAGAATATTTAGAAGCTATCTATATGCGATATAAATCAGCGTCTTCCAAACACAAATATCAATAAATTCTGCAACACGAGTAGTCTCTAGAATTATTTCCCGCGCGCGGCATTCGAAACATTAGAAAAAGAACAATTTCTCAAAACAAATTATTTTCGCCAAAAATTTTTACAAAAAAAAGAAATCCGCCTTTGACAACACATCAAAGACGGACTTCTTTTAAGGAGGTGTGCACATAAGTTTATTTTTTTATACGTCTTAAATAACTCACTCCAAAATTGTGTTCTCGTTATTTTATTTTTTATGTTGTAAAAATAATTCTAATAAAATAAAGATTCCTACACACAGTTTTTTTCATAGGGGGAAGGGTTCCCTTCCCCCTCTTGACGCTCGCCTTTCTTTATCCGGTTAACTTTTGTCGTGTCTTGCAAGTTGCTTGATTATGGGGCTCGCTGTCACCCCCTTGCCTAAGGTCTATTTTTTCTGTATCAAAGGAGAAGGGGAAATGTTCCCCTTCTCCTTTGTATCCTTTTCCCCTTTTAAGGTAGTTACGATATATACTCTACTTCTTCATCCGTCTTAAATAACTCACTCCAAACCCAAATAGTAGCGCGAGGGCCATTCCGCCCGGGATTTCGGGAAC
>JYNY01000490.1 GCA_000954095.1 Candidatus Omnitrophus magneticus
ATTATCAAACGCCATGGGAGGTGTATTACGGGATAAAATTTTGCCAGCCATCACAAGGAAACTCTTTGAGTTTACCGTAAAAATTTTATACTGTTTACTCGGATGGCTGGTTTTGAGATTATTAACCAAGAACGTGTGGATACTGGCGTTCTGGAGACAAGATTGTGGATAACCCCAAAGCGGTTACCCACAACTTGTCATCCATCACTTGTATAACTGTTACACAGTTATACACAGTCTCCACACTTACTACTACTATATTTATGTTTACAAAAATAAACAGACCAGAAAAAGGAGGTATATCTTACAAGAAAAAAATAGATAAGGTGGAAATCTTAAAAATTTTTTTCACCTTAAATTTGTTTAATTTTGGTCTGGACAAGGGAAGCATTATAGCTATTTGAGATTTGTTAAGACCTTTTTCAAGTAAAGATTTAATAGTAATATACATGGCAACTCCTAACATATTAACCACCCCCGTATATAGTTTAACTATAAATAGGGATGGAAGGTTAAAAAAATAAAAATTTTAGAAGGGGGATCCCCCTTCTACCTTCAAATAAACATCATAATAAAGCAAATACTTTTATTGGTTTATCGCTATGGAATTTTCTTACGCCTTGGGTAATAGACCTATTTGCCGCCGCCGCCGAAAAGTTGGTGGTATCACACAGTGCATATTTTTAAAACACGTTAATCAACTTTATGCGACACGATAAAAAACACGCCACTCAACACCGAAATTACAAACTACGAAAAATTTCATGGCCGTCTTACAGAATATTTACAAGAATACTTGTTACACGGAGGATACTTACCCGCTATCTCTGAATACCTTATAAAAAAAACTATTTCAAAAGCAATCTTCGATATTTATATTCAGTGGATTATCGGAGACATTTTAAAACATAATAAAAACGAAAACTATTTATATGAAATATTTAAAGGAATAAACACTACTTACGGTTCACAGATTTCTTGGAATAATATATCAAAACATCTATCAATAGAACACCAATCCTGTCCGATAAAACTATTTCACCAAAAAACTAGTTGAAATTCCTTAATTTTAAAATCAGAAATTCTGGCTGGTGTTGCGCTTAACAGATCTATCAATGTCAACCTTGATAATAATGCTTCTTTTATTATCCTATGCAAATAAAATAACGATTTTTCATATTTAGATTGGTATTTTATATATGTCAAAAGTAAATAATATATCATCGCTATCCAGACTTGACTCATCACCGCATTTTTACTTGTTCCCAAAAATGTTTTTATTTGTAAATTCTGTTTTATCCATCTAAAAAATATTTCTATTTGCCATCTTGTTTTATATATTTGTACGATCGTTTTAGCTGACAGTTTAAAATTGTTGGTAACAATACTAACTACTTCGTCACTTTTTTCATCTAAAAATCTTATCATTCTTAAATTCTTTTCATATTTTTTATTTTCTAGTTTTATTTTTTCATCAGACAATATCCCGTCTTTCATTGCCTCTAGATGCTGT
The DNA here is from genome assembly GCA_000954095.1 of Candidatus Omnitrophus magneticus. Taxonomy (GTDB): domain Bacteria; phylum Omnitrophota; class Gorgyraeia; order Tantalellales; family Tantalellaceae; genus Omnitrophus_A; species Omnitrophus_A magneticus. Next base: position 1,514 of record JYNY01000490.1, read on the forward strand.
CCGAGAACTGTATATTTTAGATTGTTTTTTAATTTAGTCACAAAATAACTCTTAGAAAAGTCAATATTACTCCATAGTTCAAGGTCTGTATACGCACGGTCAAAACAATATATGCTGTCCGGTTTAATATTTAATTTATCCTTAGCTATTCTTATATCAGAAATATTCCCTTCAGTTATCACTG
>JYNY01000491.1 GCA_000954095.1 Candidatus Omnitrophus magneticus
AATTGTCTCTAATTTGGAGATTAACCTTAATAATGCTATTAAGGGAATTTTTGAAATAACAAACATCCCGCAAAGCGGGGAAGGATGGGCAGTAATCATGAAAAACTTAATGAAACAAAATTTCGTAAAATCCATAATTGCGTCAATTATGGTATATGCAGGCCTGCATATACCATAATTGACGCAATTATGGATTATGCAGGGTTTCTTATCCACATCTCTTTGCCCACTAGACTAAATCCTTCCCCGCTTTGCGGGATGTTTGTTATTTCAAAAATTCCCTTAATAGCATTATTAAGGTTAATCTCCAAATTAGAGACAATTTTTAAAATAACTGTGAAAAACTTTTCCCTGACTACTTTTACTATCTTCATGACACATTCTCCTTTGGCGCTTTGCGCCTTTTTGTTTATCCCTAATTTTATTTTGACAACAGCGCCAAGAATAATTTTAGAGATAGTTACGAAAATTCCTCTGACTTCTTTTGTGCTTTTCATGGCACACCTCTCTTTGCCCGTTTGGGCGGTTTTTGTTTTTTTGAATATTTTTAATAAATATTGAGAAAAATTTGTACTTACTTTACCTGTATGGATTCCTGCTTGCGCAGGAATGACAGGGTTCGTCTGGATTCCTCGTTGCGCAGGAATGACAGAGTTCGTCTGGATTCCTCGTTGCGCAGGAATGACAGAGTTCGTCTGGATTCCTCGTTGCGCAGGAATGACAGAGTTGGCCTGTTTTCCTCGTTGCGCGGGAATGGCCGCGATTAAACTTGTTAAAGTCTGTATTATTCTGAATAGCGGCGGACCGATAAAGAGACAGGTACTCTTTATAAATCCTAATAACATACTTATTTTTTTCCTTATTTTCATCTTTCCCCTCCTTCCGGTACTCTGTACCGATTGCGATTGACTGGAAACCATCCTAGCCATTCCCATTGGGCTAGCGACTTTTCCAAAAATAATTTTCAAAAAATTTCTTAAGTGGCACATGGTGCACACTCCTTTGCGGCATCCCGCCGCGGTTTTTGTTATTCCGGAATTAATCCCAGTCTCGACGAGACTTGTAAGACGTTCCGAAATGGTTTTGAATTTTTTTTTCAACTGTCTCATATCTACTCTCCATCCTTCCGCGCATCGCGCGATTTTTGTTATTTTAATTTTCACTAATCACTACTCACTAATCACTAATCACTCCAATCTTCTACAATTTTTCTATTTTATTTTTCATATCATTTTTTTTCAATTTTACATTTCTTATTTTTTTTTGATTCGATTTTCACTTTCTCATTCTCTACTATAAAGCTTACCTGACAAATCTAGAGAATGCAAATTTTGAAAAGCCGATTTTTCGATATTTTTTTTCTAGACTCGCGTAAAGTCCAGTAACCATGCGGGTTTTAGAGCCAAAATTAAGAATAAAAAATGTGGTTTATTTTAGTCATTTTTATTAAAATTTTTCTTACTTTTTGTTTTACACTTGTTTTCTGGTTGGAACAAAAGTACTGCTGTGCTATAATGACAAAAAGTTTTTTTTAAATTTTTTGTAGAATAATTGAAAATCGAAAAAGAAAAATTCGAGCCGAAAATATCATAAAACCCTT
>JYNY01000492.1 GCA_000954095.1 Candidatus Omnitrophus magneticus
ATCCAAGCTGGTTCCAGCATTTAAGAGTCTTAACATAACGGTCGCCATTAAAAGAATTTACAAAACGTTCAAAATGATATCGCGGAATTAATGCTAAAAGTTGATTAAACCGGAAAACTGCGTTTGGACATAGATGAAGAATGCTAAGATGTTTGAGATAAAAGGCTTAAAAAAATTTGTAGGCGCACCATTTGATGAGGTGCGTCAAAGATTTTTTTAAGCCTTTTAGCCGAACAGATTCGCATTATTCGCTATGGACAAATGCAGTTTTTCGGTTTAAAACCGTGCTATAATTAGCCATATAGGGAATCCTCCTTGTTTTATGGGCGTTTTAGCGTGTTTCCATTTTACCCATTTTAACATTTTTGGAGTGATTCCCTTTATTTTTTTAGACGTTTACCGGACAGGATTGAAATTATAAAATTCAATTATGCCCTTTAAAAAAATACTTAGACAGTTTTGCGTCATGTCCGGGACAATCTACAGCACCCAGATTTACAATGGGCTACTGGACGAAGCCGATATTTTTGCGTCCACATATCCCTACCTCCTTAGTTAAACTACAAAATATATCTCAACCCAAAAAGAATCTGAAATCTAAAATTAAAAAATTTATTTTTTAGCATTCAATTTTTCGCCTGCGTCAAAAATATTTTGTCCGGTATAAACAATATTACCCTCTTTTGATATGGCTATAATCGAAGGTATCCCTCTGACTTTATACGATTGCGCTATTTCTCCTGTCTTGTCTAAAACTATCGGATAATTTATTCCATTTTTTTCCGCGAACGCGGCAACTTTATTTTTAGCTTCCTGAATATTTACGCCTATCACTTCTATATCATCACTATTTTTAGAGTAAAAATTTTTGGCATCCGGTATTTCTTTCACGCAATACGGGCACCATGTAGCCCAAAAAATAAGGATAACATCTTTATCCACGAGTGTATCTTTCAAATTTATTTTTCCGCCTGAAATGTTTTCAAGTTCAAAATTAATCTTAGCTTCTCCATTATTTACCGGCGAAGCTCCATCAACATTAGAACAAGCGCCGGATAAAAATAAAAGTGTCACAATAATTCCAAGCATTATTTTTGTATTATTTTTTTTCATAATTTAAAAACCCCTCCCTTAAATGATTAAAAACTACTGAGCGCCCCTGCTTTAAATATATAAAAACATCCTAAAGCTAAAAGTAAAAATGCCATAACTTTTCCGATTACGGCGCTCCACTTTTTTCCGGAAGATAATGTTTTTACAAACCCCGTAAAAGTTCCGGCTAAAATAAGAACAGTTCCTAGCCCTATAGAAAATATAAAAAGAAGTGAAAATCCTATAAAAATATTTTGAGTCGAAGACACATATGCCAAAAGCGCGCCTAGTACAGCTGTAGCGCAAGGCGCGGCAATTAATCCTGACGCGGCACCCATTATAAAAATACTAAATACTCCCCCGCCCTTTTATTAC
>JYNY01000494.1 GCA_000954095.1 Candidatus Omnitrophus magneticus
CCGCTAGTAGCAAGGTCGGTTTTAGTAGAATATGGCCCAGCACTTGCTCCCCAATAAATATAAGAATTGATATTATAGCTGGTACCATTATAAACATTAGAAAAGACAATATCCAAATACCCATCATTATTGAGGTCTATTATAGAGCTAGTGGTTCCTCCGCTAGTAGGAAGTTCGGTCTTTGTAGAATACGGCCCAGTACTTGCCCCCCAATATATATAGGAATTTATATTACGGTTTGTACCATTCAGTTCATTCGAAAACACAATATCCGGATACCCGTCTCCGTTTAAGTCGTTCGCGGCGTTTGCCAGAATTGGCGTAACACAAAAGAGTCCGGCGAACGCTATTACTAAGAGAGTTAAAAGTTTTGGGAGTTTTCCCCATCTGTCATTCCCGCCCCCTCTTCTGTCATTCCCGCGCAAGCGGGAATCCATGGAGGCATTCCTTATCCGTTTCAAATAACTCACTCCAAACCCAAATAGTAGCGCGAGGGCCATTCCACCCGGGATTTCGGGAACCGGCGAACCTTCAAGTCCTGAACCCAAGTAGATGAATTTATGGTTATGATTATTCAGCCAATAATCTCCCAACGTTTTCCCTTGCGTCT
>JYNY01000495.1 GCA_000954095.1 Candidatus Omnitrophus magneticus
CAGTGATAACTGAAGGGAATATTTCTGATATAAGAATAGCTAAGGATAAATTAAATATTAAACCGGACAGCATATATTGTTTTGACCGTGCGTATACAGACCTTGAACTATGGAGTAATATTGACTTTTCTAAGAGTTATTTTGTGACTAAATTAAAAAACAATCTAAAATATACAGTTCTCGGACAGCATCTAGAGGCAATGAAAGACGGGATATTGTCTGATGAAAAAATAAAACTAGAAAATAAAAAATATGAAAAGAATTTAAGAATGATAAGATTTTTAGATGAAAAAAGTGACGAAGTAGTTAGTTTTGTTACCAACAATTTTAAACTGTCAGCTAAAACGATCGTACAAATATATAAAACAAGATGGCAAATAGAAATATTTTTTAGATGGATAAAACAGAATTTACAAATAAAAACATTTTTGGGAACAAGTAAAAATGCGGTGATGAGTCAAGTCTGGATAGCGATGATATATTATTTACTTTTGACATATATAAAATACCAATCTAAATATGAAAAATCGTTATTTTATTTGCATAGGATAATAAAAGAAGCATTATTATCAAGGTTGACATTGATAGATCTGTTAAGCGCAACACCAGCCAGAATTTCTGATTTTAAAATTAAGGAATTTCAACTAGTTTTTTGGTGAAATAGTTTTATCGGACAGGATTGTAATGACATCGCGAAATGTTTTTCCGAGAGCGGTTCAATTTTTTTAAAATTATTTAGCAAATAATAATATTGTTTTGAGTTTTTTAAAAAGGCATTTCTCTTAACCCCGATAAAAGAATCATTGATAAATTCGAAGAGGCATACCCCCGTATTATTGAAATTTAGAGTGATTGTTTTAAAAGTATCTTCAAGTATTATGCCGTTATTTTTTATAAAATAGATATAATCAGATTTTATTTTGCGAGCCGCTAAAATCCCGCCATCGTGATACACTTTTTGAGTATCCGTATTTTTACGGTACCGGCAATAGCAGGTATTTTTTAAAAGACGGCCTTCATTCATAAAAAATTCCATAGTGTCATCCAGCGAATAATTATCCATTACAATAAGAGCGTAATTGTATTTGTCGTCAACGTTTAAAAAATAAGAGTCTATATTTTTTTTTGTGACAGTAAAATTGGTGTCGCAGGAGATAATAGAAGTTATTGTTTTTTTAGCAGGGTGTGGTTCTATATTGTTGTAATATATGTCATAGATTGGCGGGATGGTTAAAATATTTTTGGAAAGCTCATAAATTTTAGACAAAAAATTCATGGGTTTTAACCTCCTTAGTTTTTTGGGATAAAATCTAAATCTGCCGCAAAATTTGACTATGGCGTTGGTCTATGTTTTTGCGATAATTTTCGTGTCTTTATTCATAAGCCAATCGTGTGTAAGTTTTTGTATAGTGATAATGGCGATAATATATAAAATCATTCCGCCGTATTTATGGAAAATATCTACCCCGATTCCTGAATTAAAAAAATGGCCGATCAAGATAATAATTAAAATTCGTAATATATTTACAGCGTACATAAACATTGTTCCGCCAGCGTAAACAAGAAGCGCTTTAAGGTTATTTACCCGCGATCCTGATAAAATTATAGTTACGGTAAATGCCGCCCAAAACAAAGCAATTCCATTTAATCCGGAACAGTAATGAACAACCGTGACTTTGAATAGTGGTGTGCCGACTACAGGCGTGTGCCCGGGCACTTGATAAAAAAACGCGTCAATTGACGCGAGTTTCAATAAAAAGTATTGCGCTTTAGCTACGCTTACAACAAGTATTTCAGTAAGAAATTGGAATACTTCCGCTAATTCTGCCAGAAAAAACGCGAGAATCATTGACAATCCCCACCTGAGGGCTTTGCGGTTTATTTTTATCATGCTTGCGCTAATAGTGAAATGCGCGCTTACTGCCAGAAAAAAACAGATTAACCTAAACCTGCCTGAAAAGTTTTCCATCCGCGGGTTAAGTAATTTAATTATTTTAAAAATTAAATTACTGTCATCCATCGGTTTAAATGGATAGCTTGCTATTATTCTGAATAAATACCAATAAAAAAAACTGAGAATTAGGATGTGGGCTATTACATATTTTTTTGAAATTTTATCTCTTAGAGAAATTTCTTTTGAGCGGAAAAGAAAACACGTAATAAGCGTAAAAAAGAAAAATATATGCGTTGGCGGCATTACGATAAGTTCATAAACACTACGCGGAATAATTTTGTAAATCCAAGGGAAAAGAAATGGCGGAAGAAAATATAATTCGAGATAAATAATGCCCGACGCGATAATAAAAAAATTTATTACATTTTTTCGGATTACCGTGTCAGGTGAGTTTTCTTTGTTTGTTTTGGCCATTTTAAACCTTATACGGAAAAGCGTATTTACTCATTGTAAATGCATTCTGTTTTTTCTATTAAAAAATAAACCCATTATATATTGGGTTTACCATGTAATCCTTTCTCAGTCAAGAAACCGCTTTATTTTTACGCGGGAACATTTGTGTCTAAAAAATATAGTGTATACTTTTTATAAAATAAATATTTTGGCCCAAAAGAGTCTTTTGGCTTAAAAAAGGAAAGGATTTTAAAATGGTTATAAATTTAATAAAAAATAAAATAGTTGTGGTATTTTTTATTATAGCTTTAGCGTTGACACTTAGACTCATTCTAGCTTTCGCGTTACATCCTAATGAAATGGGATGGAGTGACGGGAACAGATATTTAAGATACGCGTTACAGCTTATTGAAACCGGAAAGTTTGAAAAACATCTTACTGCTGAACCGTTTTATCCGGCAGTATGGGCTCTTGTTTACGCGGTTTTCGGAAAATCTCTTTTATATGTGAGAATATTTATGGCAGTTATCGGAACTATTTTATGTTTTATTATTTATAAAATAGGAACGAGAATATTTTCAGAAAAGGCAGGTATTACCGCGCTGGTTTTATCAGCGTTATATCCTATTTTTATTTATCTCTCCCGGACATGCGAATACCCGACGCATTTTTTTACATTCTTATTGGCGCTTTTAGTTCTAAGTATGATATCCGTCATAGATGATCCTAGCTCAATTTTTAAATGGATAGTAAGCGGCTTTATTCTTGGAATCAGTATTTTAACTGTGCCGACATTATTTACATTCGCGCCGTTTATGGCATTATGGTTATTTATTACAACGGGACTTTCGATAATAAGACGTTTCGTTAGAGTTGTATTGTTTACTCTTGTTTCTATTATCCCGATACTGATTTTTACTATGCTGTGGTATGAATGGCACAATGAATTAAGGGTGTATCCTTTTAATACATCTAGATCCGGAGGCGCGTTTTTCCTTGGTAATTCTGAGCTTAATTATGTGTATGGAGATACCGGGTTTTACGAAAATTTTAAAGAAAATGATCCGCGGCTGGAACAATACCAAATAGTAAAAAAACATTTAGAAATACAAAATCAAAGTAGAAATATAGAAGATCCCGCGGAACGCGCGAAATTTTTAAAAGACCACGCGAAACAGTGGATAAAAGATAATCCTAAAAAATTTGCCGAGCTTTTTTTTAGAAAATTTATTGGATATTGGCAGGCATTTGTAACACCGACAATTCCTAATCCTGATGACAGCCCCGCTAAGAGATTTGTTCAAGCGCTTACGTATTTTCCAATACTTTTTCTTTCAATTTTGGGTGTTTGGTTGTCGCGTAAAAAGTGGAAATATACAGTTCCAATACTTCTTTTAATAGGAACGCAATGCCTTACTTATACCCTATATTTGACACGGGTTCGTTATAGAACTCATATAGATAGTTTTCTTATTATCTTCGCGGCATTAGCTATTTGCGTGATATTTGAAAAATTGAGCTCGAAAATCAATAAGAAGGAAGAGGCTAAGGTTTAATATATCAAGCTACTTATTTGACAAAACAATTGCGCAAGGTAATCTTTTAAAGAGGCGTTTAGCACGCTACTGTATTATATATTTTAGAAAAATAAAATATTTTTTATTGAAAGACCGGGATTTATGAATAAAAAAATTTTGTTGGTTGAGCCTGTTAAGGAAGAAGGTGTTTTTTTAAAAAAAGAACTTTCCGCTGAGGGTTATGAAATAACAGTTATTGAAAACCCTAATGATATACGGCCTTCTTTATCAAAAGAAAAATTTGATGCGATTTTAATGGATATTGATGTTCCGGCGACATATGGGAATTTACTTGAAATTTGTAAAGATATTAAACGTGAAAATTTTTTTAATGATTTAGCGCTTATCGCGCAGACTGACGGAGAAAATACGGAGAAAATAGAGGAATCAATAGACGCGGGATTTGATAATTTTATTTTTGACTATTCAAAACGCGGCGTAATTCCGAAGGAGGCGTTTAAAGATAGTTTGGGTTCCGCGAAAATACGGCGGGAGAAAAAAACGATTGATCGTTACAGGATAGAATTACTTTTAGAAACAGCAGACCATCGTGCAACTCAAGAAAAGTTTTTAAAGTTTATTAATCTAATAGTTGAAAAATTAATTTTTAAAAAAATTAATTTTTTATTAGGTGAAAATACCGCGAAAGTCTTGTTTAAAAGAGCTGTGGAGTTATCTATGGATAAATATCCTTTTCTCTCGAAATTATCTTTTGAACGGGGAAAACCGAATATAAATGAATTAGTATCGCATACCGCTGATATCCAATTTGATCAATTGAAAATGGGGCTAAAGGAATATGTGAATAATTTTTTAGAACTTATTGAAGTTCTTACACAAGATATAGTTGTAGGTATTCATGCCAAAACAGTACACCTTCAAGTTTAATAACAGTCAGTTTAAAAATAAGATATTCGCGATAGTTATTTCTGCGCTATTGGCGATGTTATCAACCGTTTCATTTTTTTATTATCACGTGAATCAAAAAATTCACAGTGCTGTTATAGACGCTTATAAAACAACAGGCAGTATCATTGATTACAGCGTGCGGCAGAAAATGGCTTTTTATTTGTCTCTAGCGCGGTCTATGGCGAGTAAAAATATTACAACTGAATTTTTAGAAGGGCTGGAAGAAAAAGATAGTACGAATTCTGCGGACAAAAATAATTTTGCCGCTAATCGTTTTGAAAAAGCAAATAATAAAGGCGTTAACGTATTTGACACACGATCTTTTTTATCTCAGGATGGTATTTATGGGAAAGATTCTTCTATTGTCGACATTCAAATTGTAGATAAAACAGGCAAAATAGCGGGTTCTCAAGATTTTAATAATAAGAGGAATGTGCAGGAAGAAGAGTGGTGGCGCGCGTCTTATAATAAGGGAAAGGTTAAAGATATTATATGGTTTAATGAGAGTTCAGAGTATAGTAAGAGATCCAAAGAATTATCTTTTATCGTTCCGATTGAAAACAAGAACGATAAATTTTTAGGTATGTTAAAAATGGATGTAAGCGTGGAAAGTTTTTCTACCGCGTTTAGCGCGGTGGTAAACTCGCCTAGTTTAAAGGATTTTAAAGCTTTTATTACAGATAGCCATGGTTATATTTTATCGTCTTCCTCGCCTATAGATACTTCTTACGACAAAGAGCGAATAGAAGAGATGTTGTGTAAATTACCCTCAGCCGGTAAAACATGGATGATAAGTTCAAGTTCATGTCTTTTTAATGGAAAAACTTTGATTGTTCTCGCGCGGGATCATTTGTGGGAATCTTCTAAAGACAGCGGATCATTAAAAGTTTTTATTACAATTCCGTTTGAGGATAATTTAAAAATCGGGAGAGTTCTTGTTATTAAATCTTTATTATTATTTTTAGCTCTTTGGGTATTTTTAACCCCGGTGCTTTATTTAATATCCCGCCAGCCGCAAAAGCGTAAGGATACTATCGAAGAAAATACATTTTTAATTGAGTCTATTTTTAAAAAATTTGAAGTAAGAGAATATATCAGGAAAGGCGCGGGCGTGTTTACAAACGGACGGCAGAACAACATGAAAAATGAAAACTTTAATGAAAAATGCCGTAAACTTTACGCTGAATCTATTCTGGAAAGTATGATTGACGCGGTTATTATTATCGAAAATGGAAAAATAAAATTTGTTAATAAGATTGTTACAAATTTGTTGGGATATGAATTAGGCGAGTTGATAGGGAAACCATTTGAATTTTTATTTTGTAAGGACGGTAAAAATTTTGACGAGCAAATTTATAAAGATGTGAAACAATACGGCTATGTCAAAAATATTGAAATATTTTGCGAAGCGAAAAATAAATCAGTTATTCCTGTTAAGGTAACGATGATGGTAATGCGCCACGCGGTTATAAGCTCCGCGCCGGCGGGTAAAGATATTGCCGAAAGAGGCGCGGACACCAGTGATTGTGAAAATTATATTTGTATTTTAAAAGATGCTAAAGAGCTTGATATTATTATGAAAAATGATTCCCAGTCAATAAAAGAAATAGAGGATTTTTCACAAGAGCTTCAGGAAAAAATTAGAAAGAAAACTTTTGAACTTACTATTTTAAATGAAGTGACAAACGCGATTTCGTACACATTGGAGTATAAGCAGTTTTTTAGCTTTATCATGGCATCTCTCAATAAAATGGTTAATTATGATATATGCGCGTCTATTGTATTGGAAGATGACGATATCGAGATGACTATTAAGCCTAGATATATAGGCTCAGAAGTCCTTACTGAAGAAGTGCGCGAAAAAATTATATACGCGGTATCTCTTTTGACTGGTAAAAATATAGCGCTTAATCAAATACATGTGAATGTGCTCGCGACGGAAGAAGAACCTCTTGCAAAAATGAATGGAATGTTAGGAGGCATGGAGATTCGTTCATTTTTTAATACTCCGTTTATTGTGAACGGTAAGATTATAGGGCTTATAAATGTTTCAAGCTGTACTCAAAACGCGTTCAGCGAATCTGATTTAAAATTTATTTATACAATAGCGAATCAGGCAGGAAGGGCGATTGAACAGTTGAAAAGTGTCATTATGGCTGAAAAAGCTAAGATGGAGTCAATGGTCGCGAGTATGGCTGAAGGTGTTATTATGATTGATGAGTTGGGAAGGATAGTCGTGATGAATCCGAAAGCGAAAGAACTGCTTGGTATAAATAGTTCTAGAAAAACAGACATTCATTTTAACAATAATAGTACTGGGATTATAGATTTGGACGCCGGCATAAAAGAATGTAGAAAAGAAAATGAGGCGATAGTTAAAGATTTACCGATGAATACTGATACCGGAAAGAGCCTGCGCGCGTCTATATCTCCTGTTAAAACGGGAGAAGGCAATATTCTCGGCGTAGTAATTTTCTTAAGAGATATAACTGAAGAAAAAGAATCTCTACGGCTTAAAACAGAATTTATTTCAACTGTATCCCATGAACTCAGGACGCCTCTGACAACTATACGGGAAGGCGTAAGCCAAGTGCTTGACGGGGTTTTGGGAGATACAACTAATGCGCAGAAAGAATTTTTATCTATATCCCTTGAAGACATTGACCGCCTTACTAGGATAATAAATAATCTTTTGGATATATCAAAAATAGAGTCGGGTAAAATTACATTAAAAAGAGAACTTACGGATATAAATGAAATTATAAAAAATATAAAATCGTCGTTCGCGGGACAAGCAAGTAAAAAGGGGCTGGATATATTTATTGATGTGCCAAATGAGCCGTTATTATTGTATGTAGATAAAGATAAAATCATTCAACTGTTTACTAATCTTGTAAATAATGCCATTAAATTTACAAATAAAGGGTACATAACAATATCAGCTAGGAGTTACGAATCTATGGTTGAGTGTAGTGTCAGTGATACCGGTATAGGAATAGAAGAAGACGACATTCCAAAAGTATTTGAAAAATTTCAACAGTTTAAACGGATAGACAGCGCCGGTGAAAAAGGGACAGGTCTGGGGCTTTCAATCGTAAAAAATATCGTGGGAGTTCATGGCGGTAAAATCAAGGTAGAAAGTAGCGGCAATAATAAAGGCGCGAAATTTATTTTTACATTACCGGTTTATAACGAAGATGAGCGAGTATGTGAAAATATTTTTGATATTTTGAAAGACGCTATAAACCATAATAGGGATGTAGCTGTTCTTTATTTTGGAGTAAAAGAGATGGCACACCGAAAGGAGAATAGTGACGATATTTTGTTGGAAATGGCGAATATGATACGCGCGAAATTAAGGCATATGGTAGACAATGTTATTACTGTGAAAAATAAAATAATAGTAATTATCGCGAATATGAATAAGAAAAGCGCGGTAATCACGGCCGGCCGGTTTCAGCAAGCGCTTGAGGAATATTTATTAACGCGTCAGGAATGCGCGGTATACGGCATTAAATGTAAAGTGTTAAGTTATCCGGTTGACGGGAAAGATGCTTATGAAATTTTAGGGAAAATAGACGAAAATTTTATTCAAAAGGTGGTAGCAGGATGAAAATATTAATAGCTGATGATGAAAAAGACCTTCTTGATATTCTTAAAGAGCGGCTCGGTTTTAAAGGGTATGACGTTGATATAGCCAGTGACGGCAAGGAAGCTATGACTTATGTGGCTTCGAATAATTATGATTTAGTTATAGTTGACCATAATATGCCTGAGTTTACAGGGATAGAAGTTATAAGGTATATAAAGGGAAAAAATTTGTCCGCGAAAATTGTAATGCTTACAGGGTATCCTTCTATGAAAGATTTTTTTGCTAAATCTATCGGCGCGGACGAGTATCTTTCTAAACCAATGAAAATTTTAGAAGTGGAAGAATTGATAAAAAAATACGCTTAATTGTTTTAGCGCGGGGAAAGGTTATTAGATACGAGGCGAGCAGGACATTTAAAATTAATTCCTTTGCCGCTTAATACGGTTTATTCTTGAATTACAGGAGGTTTAGTATGGCTAACAAGAAAATATTAGTAGTAGATGATGAGCCGCACATTGTGACAATGGTAAAGGCGCGTCTTGAGTCTTCAGGATTTAGCGTGGTAACAGCGTCTAACGGTGAAGAAGCTTTAGCTAAAACAAAGGAAACGCATCCTGATTTGGTTATCCTTGATGTTATGATGCCTCCGCCTAATGGATTTCAAGTCTGTAGGATTCTTAAATCAACTCCTGAATCTCAGGATATTCCCATAATGATGCTTACAGCGAAGACAACAAAATCTAATGAGTTTTGGGGGATAGAATCCGGGGCTGACGCGTATGTGCCAAAACCTTATAACGCGAAAGAGTTATTGGAAAAAGTTAACGCCTTAATAAACAAGGATATAAAATTTTAGTGAATATGAAAAAAATAATTTTTATTGCAGCAATAGTTTTATATGGGACACTCGCGGCGTTTTCAGTAAGCGCCATAGCGGCTGAGCCGGATAGTGTTAACCGCGTGAATCTTACGCGAGTTGAAAATTGGTTTATACTTTTAAATTATGATGTGGAGAAATTTCCATTTATGGAGGAGAAATTTAATAAATATGATATGGCTGTTTTAGATCCGGATGTGTGTCCGGATTTCAAAAATTATACTGATAAAAAAATATTTATCGCTTACGTGAGTTTCGGAGAAGCGGAATCCTACCGGCCATATTGGGGAAAAATAAAAGATAAAGAATGGGTTCTCCGTGAAAATCCGGATTGGAAGGAAAATTATTATATAGATCCAAGAAGCTATGAATGGGAAAAAATAATTATAAATGAAATTATTCCGGATATTCTAAAAAAAGGATTTAACGGCATAATGCTGGATACTATAGATACTGCTGGGATGCTGGAATCTGAAAATATACAAAAATTTTACGGCGCTAAACGCGCTATGATAGATTTAGTAAGGGCTGTAAGGCTAAAATATCCTGATTTAATAATGTTAAGTAATAACGGTTTTGAAATATTAGAGGATATAGCGCCTTTTATTGACGGCTTAATTGTTGAAGATATAAATATGATGCCGGATTTTAAAAATGGCGGTTATAAAAAAGTTGAGAGTAGCGAGCGTGAATATAAAATTTCTGTTTTGCGAGGATTGATGGATAGATTCAAGTTGAATGTGTTCGCGATTGATTACGCTCCGTGTAATAGCCGGCAGATTATAAAAGATTGTGTGACAAAATGCAGAAAATTAGGGTTTAATCCGTATGTGGCGGAAAAAGATTTAAACGCGGTTTATGATAATAGAGTTAATACCAGTAGCGCGCACAAAATAAAAAGCGCGCGTAAAAAAGAATATAGGTACTGTTAAACCGAAGCATGACGCCAAGGAACTCCGCGCGGCGCGCGGCAAGTCGAGCATTTAAAATATTATGAAATTTAAAATAATTAAATTATTAATTTTTTTTTTCGCGTTTATTTTCCTCTCGGATATTCGTGCCGTTAAAGCGGTAGAGCCTGCTACTATTAATAGAACAATTTTAGCCATATTTGATTCAAAAGAACCAATCAATAGAAGCACTGATTATAATCTTATATGTAAAAATGCCGAAGTTATTCTTAATTATTTAGGGATGAAGGTTAGGTATCACGATATAAATAAAGGACTGCCTGCTCCCGCGGAAATGGAAGATATTCACGGCATATTAACATGGTTTGAAGATGATGAGATGATAGGGGCTAATAGCTATTGCGAGTGGCTTGCCGTCCAAATAAAATCAGAAAAAAAATGTGTTATTTTAAGAAATTTTGGCGCGTTAAAGAATAGCAAAACAGGAGAGTTAACGCCATTACCCGTAGTTAATAAAGTATTCAATGAGATGTCTTTGGAATATTCCGGAAACTGGTCGGATAATCCATTTTTGATAGAACTTATTGATAAAAATAAAAATATGGTTGAATTTGAAAGGACGCTTACGGATGAATTAACTAGTTACGTTACAATAAAAAGTCTAGATGCTAATAACCATATTTATTTGCGGTTAAAACGTAAAGATATTGCTGACAGTGAAAGCGCTTTGGTAGTTACTACAGCGCGCGGCGGGATAGCTATGGAAGGTTATGAGCTTTTTATTAATTATGAAGATGATAAATTCCGTTGGCGGATCAATCCGTTTCTTTTTTTTGAAGAAGCGTTCGGGATAAAAAAATTTCCTAAATATGACACCACAACCCTATTCGGAAGGAGAATATTTTATTCGCATATTGACGGAGATGGTTTCCGCAACGTTTCCCGAATAGATGTTACACGCGTGTGCCCCGAGATAATAAAAGATGAAATTTTGACAAAATATAATATTCCCATAACCGCGTCATTTATTACGGCGGAGGTAGATCCCGCTTTTTTGGGGTCTAAAAAATTTAAACGTATTGCTAAAGAAATAGCGATGCTTCGTAATGTTGAAATAGGCGTCCATGGTTTTACGCATCCGTTAGACTGGAATAAACAGCTTTCGGTTTTTGAGATAAAAGGGTATTCGCGGAAGATGGAAACTAAAGAAGATTTGGGTATATTGTCAGAATCTTTTTATGCTAACGCTGTTATTATTCCTTTGACGAAAGAGGAATTCATTAAAGGAGAAATTATAGACGCGGTAAATTATGTTGATACAGAAATAATGCCGCGTGGGAAAAAGAGTGTTCTTTATCAATGGACCGGGAATTGCAGACCCGGAGGCGATTGTATTAAAGCCGTTCAAAGTATTAACATTGCGAATATAAACGGAGGAGACAGCCGGTTAGACAGCGCGTCCCCGTCTTATACCACAGTAAGCCCTTTAAGTCGTCAAGTGGACGAGAGCATTCAAATTCATACTTCGAACGCGAATGAAAATATTTATACAAGCGGATGGACAGGCGGATATGGCGCGTTAAAAAAGGTTATAGAAACATTTGAACAAACAGAAATACCGTCTCTTATTGATTCCGTGCCGCGTAGAATTTCAGCCATGAATATTTATTATCATTTTTACAGCGGAGAATGGCCGCAGTCTCTGGCCGCGCTGAAAACAATATATGAGTATGTTTTATCTAAACCGATTATTCCTATTTTTACGTCATATTACACTAAAATAGTCGAAGGGTTTTTTAACGGAAAAATAAAAAAAATGGGAGACGGCGCTTTGGAATTTTTTGATTATGGTTCCTGCCGTACAGTACGGATTGAGGGTGAAAATATTTATCCTGATTTGTCAAAGTCAGTCAATATTTTAGGGTTTAATAAATGGGAAAAATATACGTACATCCATTTAGCGGATACTGAAAAAGCGGTTTTATATTTCGCGTCTATTCCTCCGCGTGAGCCTTATTTGAAAGAATCGTCTTTTGTTATTAAAGATTTTAAAATTGACGTTAATAGTGTTTCTTTTTTGACGCGAAATTTTGGAGAAAATGGATATATCGCGTTTACGAATATGGCGCCTAATTCCGCGTACACAGCGGATATTCAGAAATTAAATGAAAGAAAAGAAAAATATAAAATAAATTTATGGTCGGACAATAACGGCGGATTGACTTGTAGTATCCCATGGCCGGGAGAATTTTTAGTTTATATTTCTAAAGAGGGGAAAGCGTAATGGGCATTTCATTCGCTAAATCCATAATTTTTTTTATATGTATTATTTTTTTGGGATTAATGCTTTTGCCTTCGTACCGCGAGGCCGGAAAACTATTGATTGAATCTGGAAATTACGAAGGCGCGAGCTTTTATCTTTCTAAGCAGTTCCACCGTGATCCCGCGGATATAAAAAATACAAAGAGATATTTAGAATCTTTGATTTATCTTGAGAAATTTGATGTTATGGAAAAGATTTCAGAAAAGTTAACGCATTTTCATGAAAAAGATATTGATATGTTAAAAGCACTCGCTTCTTATTACAATATGAAAATGGATATGGGAAAAGCCGCCTTTTATTGGGAAAAGATTTTACGAGTAAATCCCAAAGATAAGGAAATCAAAGAAAAACTTATCGCGTATTATGTCATTAATAAAAAACATGACAATTTAATAAACTTTTATAAAAGAGAGATAAAACGAGACACAGCTATTCTCTCTGAATATTATTCATTAGGTAATATTTTTTTGGGGCGTAAAAACGCTACTGCCGCTATTAGTGTTTGGACGGCACTTTTAGATAAATTTCCTAATGAACGGCTTGCTGTGGAAAAACTCGCTATTAGTTACGAATCCGCCGGCGATATTGAAAAATCAATCAGCCTTTATCGGGACATTTATAGTAAATATAAAGTCGGCAATGATTATTTTTTAAGTTTTGTTGAAAAATTATGCCGGCACAACAAAATGGATGAAGCTATAGAGATGTTGGAAAAATTATTTTATAGCGGAGTCCGCGATAAAAATATAGACGGTTTATTGATAGAGTTATATCAAAAATCAGGCCGTACAAAAGACGCTTTGGCGATTTTGGAAGAATGCGTGGAAGAATATCCTGAAGAATATAATTTTTTAAAACTAGCGGGAGAGCTGTATCTTGAGCAAAAAGATTATACAAAAGCGTTTACCGCGATTAGGAGTTATAATGAGAAAACTGGCGGGGATTATCATTCTCATCATATCATTGGAGATTTACTGTGCGGCATGGGCGACACGCGCGCCGGAGAATTTGAATACAGAAAAGCCCTTGAACTTATCCGTCAATGATGATAAAGAGCTTGATAAAAAAATAGAAGAAGCATGGCTTCTTTTTAAACTTAAAGAATACAAATCAGCGGGAAAAATAGTTTTCCCGTTACTTGAAAAATATCCTGCCAATAAACAGCTGATTGAAATCGGAGTATCGCCTTTCATACAAGAAAATAATACAGGGCAAATTGATTTAATGTTAGCGCGAATTAATAATGTTGATTTTCCGGATAAGAAAAAAATAACGAGGGAACTCCGCTTGGCGTCTTCTTTAAATCGTTGTGATTATAAAGAATCTGCAAATATTTATTCTTCGCTGATAAAAGATTATCCTGAAAAAATAGAATATAAAAGAGGATATGCTGAAACACTTTTAAAATTGAAGCTATGGCCTATGGCAAAAAAAGCGTATAAAGATATTTATTCTATAAAAGATGTGAAAGACAAATTTTTGAAACAGGATTATCATAGAGCCGTTGAAGAAGGTTCCAATGGGTTAATAACTGATTTTTTATATACGCACGCTCCGGAATCTTTAAGAGAATACATTGTGAAACATGGTGTTTTAGTATGGCTTAATAAGCGTTTAAGATGCACATTTACAACTATTATGGAATTTTATAGTAAAAGAGCTTTAGGCAATTCATCTAAAGTAGAAGAAATAATTCCCGGGCACAATGTGACAGTTGATTATTTTTTTAATGAAATATTTGATTTTTCAATAGGGTGGAAGACATATTATTTTAATGAAAATTCTTATCACACGCCATATGCCGGAGTTCAAGCGGACATTGAAAATTTTCATTCAAAAACTAGTTTTTCATATGATGAACTGGTGCGCAATCCAATAGAAGGGATTAATAAAGAAGCAAGAATGGATAATTTTTCATCAGAAAATGAGATATTGTTTTTTGACAGGCTTACGTTCGGTTATTTGTTTGAATCATCTTTTTATCGCGTGAATTCAGAGAAAAATGATATAAACGGCGAAGGATATCTTGGATATAAAATTAAAAATATGCCGTTCACATCACTGGCAGTGTGGCAGGATCCTTATGTGTCTTTAAATTTTAGTTATCTAGACGCGCATTGGGATAAATCCTTTGTTCGCGCTAACGAAGTATTGGATTTTTTGGAAGACGAAAAAATATTTTCAGGCGGAATTTATATTGAAAAAGCATTTACTCATTTTTTTAGTTGCCGCGCTACGTTTGCCAGAATGTATGATTGGAGACGAGACTTCTATTCAACCCTTACCGGAGCCGGAACAAGCTTTTGGTTCAGAGACTATTTAAAATTGGATGTTGATTACGAATATCTTTTAAATGCCCAAGGAACACTCGGAACCGGCGATGTTCAAACAATCAGGGGAAAATTAAAAATCTTATTTTAATCCTATCTTTTTGGGGCGAAAATATTCAATAATTTTTTTAAGATGAGATACTTATTTTTCATTTATTGATTTTTATAAAAAAATTTATTGACTAAAATAAAAAACAATGTAAAATGATTGCATGGATAGGAGGAAAGTATGACGGTTAATTTTGAACGAAAAATTTTGTTTGGAAAATCTTATAAAAAAATGTGTGGAAGGAGATATGCTCTCTTGGGATGTATTTATTAAAACATATGAAGGCATTGTGGCGAAAGGCGTTAAATATAAGTTGAAACAATATGGTCTTTATATTTTAAATGATGAATTTAGAGATATTGTTCAGGAAGTATTTTTATTAATTTGGGGAAAGAATAAGTTGAAAACAGTTACTAAAATTGAGTCATTTAATAAATGGCTTTTTCGGATAGCTATGAATGTTACCGCGAATTATTGCAGGGACAATAAATTTTTTCAAGAAAAGAAGAAAGTTTCTTTACACGCGCCATTAACAGAAGTTCATTCAGAATGTTTAGTAGAAGATTTTGTGCTCGATCCGAAAACAATAAGAGATACATATTTAGAGGATAAAGAAATTAAAGAGATAATTAAGCAAGAGATAAATTTATTAAGTGAAAAACAAAGAAAAGCGTTAATATTAAATTTATACGATGCTAAAAAGGAGAGAGAAATTTCAGCAATTATGGATATTTCTAAAACTACAGTTTCTACTATCATAAGCAGGGCAAAGCATAAAATTTGTGAAAAAGTAGAGAAGTATGTTAACCAAAAATTTTAGACATCTTAATCTTTTCTTAATGTGGTTTTTTGGGTTTAACTAAGCTGAAAAAATAAAAAAATATTGATAAAATTCGCCTTGACTAATAAAGGCAATTAGAATATACTTTGGGTTTATTTTGTGCAATAGCGCGTATCATTTCAGTTAAAAAAGATGTCGCGAGAGATATGCAGATATTTTGATTAGAGTGTTTTTATTTCTAGTGTTGCGATATTAGCCGTATATGTGTAGCGCTAAACCAATAATTATGAAGTTGAATATTATTAGATTTTATGAGTAAAACAAGGGCGATAATATTAGCGGCAGGGCTTGGAACTCGTATGAAATCAAGTTTGCCCAAGGTGTTGCATCCTATTGGTAATACGACTTTATTAGGGATGGTTGTTCGTTCTTTAAAATTAGCTGGTATTAAAGAGATTATAGCGGTAGTAGGGTATCGCGCTGATTTAGTGGAAGAGATGTTGAAAGGGGAAGACATTTCTTTTGTTAAACAGGAAAAACAAATGGGTAGCGGAGATGCTTTAAAATCCGCGGCAATTTATTTAGAAGATATTTCTGGGAATACCATTGTTACCTGCGGTGACGCGCCTTTAATAACAGGAGATACATATAAACGTCTTTTGAATAATAGTGTTATGTTTCCTGAGATTGCATGTACCATGCTTACTTGCGATGTTGAAAATCCTTTTTCATATGGCAGAATAGTCAGAGATAAAGAAGGCAATGTTACCCGTATTGTTGAAGAAAAAGACGCGAATGACGAACAAAAAAAAATAAAAGAAGTTAACGTCGGAACATATTGTTTTCATAATGTTGACTTTAAAAAATATCTTGCTGAAATAAGAATTAATGAGAAAAAACAAGAATACTATCTTACGGATATTGTGGAAATAATGAATAGTTACAGCAAGAAGGTTGGAGCAGTATCTTGCGTGAGAGAAGAGTTTATAGGTGTTAACTCTCGGCAGGATTTAGCTATAGTGAATAAACTATTTAATAATAGAGTTCTTGAACAGTTCATGAATAATGGAGTAACAATATTAGATCCTAATACAATTTTTATTGATGAAAATGTTGTAATAGGGGAAGATACTGTTATATTTCCTTTTACTATTATCGAGGCTGGCGCGAAGATCGGGAAAAATTGTAAATTAGGGCCTTTTGTTAGGATAGTTAAGGGAACTGTTTTAGAAGCGGGTGAAAGTGTTAGTAGCTCTGTAGAACTATAGATTTTAGCGGTAAATTTTTTTAAGCAGTTCTAAAAGATTTATACAAATTAGAAACATATAACATTTCTATTTTTTGTTTAATGCGGTTTTGAAGCGATTGTGGAGAGGAAAGATTTATATGAATTCATTAGTAGTAGTTGGTGGCAATAGTAATCCTGTTCTTTGTGAAGGTATTTGTAAAGAGCTTGGTATTCTTCAGGGGCAGTGTCATATTTCACGTTTTAGTGACGGAGAGATTAAAGTAAAAATAAATGAAAATGTCCGGGGGAAAGATGTTTTTGTTGTACAGCCTACATGTTTTCCTGCTAATGATAACATAATGGAACTTTTGATATTAATTGATGCTTTAAAAAGAGCGTCAGCGCGTAGAGTTACTGCTGTTTTGCCGTATTTTGGTTATGCTAGGCAAGACAGAAAAGACCAGCCAAGGGTTCCGATAACCGCGAAATTAATTGCTAACATATTGGATCGTTCCGGAGCGGATAGAGTGATTACAGTAGATTTACACGCGGGACAACTTCAAGGTTTTTTTGATATACCATTAGATAATCTTTTCGCAGTCAGAATTTTTGAACAGTATTTTCGGTTTAAAAATCTTACTGATATAGTTATAGTGTCTCCTGATGTGGGCGGTATTAAAACTGCTAGAGCGTACGCAAAAAGGTTGAACGCGGGGCTTGCGATAGTAGATAAAAGAAGAGTAAACGATGTTCATGCGGAAGCAATGCATGTAATGGGAAATGTTGAAGGTAAAACCGTTATAATGGTAGATGATATAATCGCGACAGCAGGGAGTATAGCGGAAGGCGCGAACGCATTAAAAGCTAATGGCGCTAAAGATATTTACGCGGCGATTACACATCCTGTTTTATGTGGTCCCGCGATTGAAAGGCTTAAAGCCGCGCCTTTAAAAGAATTGGTTGTTACGGATACAATACCTCTCTCCGCTGAAAAAAAATTAGGTAATATTACGGTTTTATCAGTTGCAGGGCTTTTGGCGGAAGCGATTAGAAGAATCCATGAAGAGCGCACAATAAGCGCGCTTTTTGAATAAAAAATTCATATTATATTGATATTATTTTGAAATATAAGGGGTGAATAATGAAAGAAATAACAATTAAAACAATAGAGAGAAAAGAAAAAGGGAAGAATCAATGTAAACATCTTAGAGCAAAAGGATTTGTTCCGGGGATAGTTTATAAAGGCGGTAAAAAGGGATTATCCGTTTCAGTTGATAGTAAAGAAATATGGCACGCAATGCATACAGAGGCCGGCGGTAACGCGATTATCACGCTTGACATAGTTGATACAGCTTCAAAAAAATTAAAAAAAACAGTTATTATTCAGGAAACACAGATGGATCCTCTTAATGATAAATTGATACACGTTGATTTTGTAGAGATATCTTTAACTGAAAAAATTAAGGTTAAAGTCCCTATTGCGATGAAAGGCGAAGCGCCGGGCGTTAAAGAAGAGAGCGGCGTACTTCATGCGATAATGTGGGAAATAGAAGTAGAATGTTTACCTAAAAATATTCCGCAACATATAGATATAGATGTTTCTTCTTTAAGAGTAGGCGATACTATACATTTAAAAGATATTAAATTGCCGGAAGGAGTTGCGTTTGTCGGAGATTTAGACCAATTGGTTTTGAATATTAGCGCTCCGGTAGAAGAGGAAGGGGCCGCTACATTAGAAGGCGCTGAAGGTGTTGCAGAGCCGGAACTTATTAAGAAAGGCAAGAAGGAAGAAGAAGGTGGAGAAGAAACCGCTAGCGGTGAATAATAATGAAAATCGTTATAGGACTTGGGAATCCCGGAGAGCAATATGCCCGCACAAAGCATAATATGGGATTTGATGTTATTGATGAATGTTCTTTGAAATACGGATGTAGTGTGAAAAATAAAGGGTTTTCCGGTATTTATGGAATAACCCGCTTAGAGAGTGAAGAATTAATGTTGTTTAAACCGTTAACTTATATGAATCTTTCAGGAGAAGCGGTGCAAGCGGTCTTTAAATCAAAGGCGAAAGAAATTTCTGATATATTAGTTATTGTTGATGATTTGAGTATTCCATTAGGAACATTGCGTTTAAGAAGACAAGGTTCGTCCGGCGGGCATAATGGATTAAAATCTATAATTGAAAAAATGGGTAATGAATTTGCCAGATTAAAAATAGGTATTGGAAAAGAAAATATGCCTGATGAAAAATCAGGGTATGTACTTTCAGTATTTGGTAAAGAAGATAGAGAAAAATTAAACGATGTCATTTTAAAAGCAGTTGAATGTGTGCGTGTTTGGGCCATTTCAGGTGTTGATGAGGCTATGAGATACGCGAATAAATAGAATGTTTAGAATTATTTTATTTATGAAAAATTTTAGTTAATATAGCTCTTAAACATAGCACTTGATATCTAAAACGATATATGTTAATATTCTACAAAATTATTGGGGATTGATAAGTAATATTTTAGACTTGAAAGGTTATTTTTTATGGAAAAGACAAGAAAATATTTAGGATTGTTTGTTATTAGCCCGGAGAAAGAAAAAATAGTGGATTCTGTTAAGGGCGCGGTAAAAACTATTATTACCGAAAATGCGGGAACGATTTTGAATGAGAGATGTTCAGGAAGAAGGACGCTTGGAAGCCTGATGAAGAAAAAAGGTGAAGGGCTTTATTATGAAGTTATTTTTACCGCAGAACCTCATTCAATAGAAAAAATTAATAGGTTATGCAGAATCAATACTGATTTGTTAAGATCTTTGATAGATAAGGTGAAATAAGGAGCTTTCTTGTGGCTGGAAGTTTGAATAAAGTTATTATTATGGGAAATCTCACAAGAGATCCTGAAATAAGATATGTTCCAAGCGGAACAGCTGTAACATCATTTACAGTTGCTGTAAATCGTGTGTATAAAGATAAGTCTGGTGAAAAAAAAGAAGACCCGTCTTTTATTAGAGTTGTAGTTTGGGGAAAAATGGCAGAAGTCTGTGGCGAATATCTTACAAAGGGCAGGATGGTTTTAGTTGAAGGAAGGTTACAGTCTAGAAGTTGGGAAACAGCTGATAAACAAAAAAGAAGTATTATTGAAGTAGTCGCTGAAAATGTTCAGTTTATGGGTTCTAAAGATCGTAAAGATGATTCTCAAGGTTCTACAGGGGGGCATAGCGGGAGTGAAAAACATAATTCTTCCGGACCTCAAGTAGAAAGTGTTGATTTAGACGCGGATTTTTATCCAAGCAATGAAACTCCTAATGGTGGAGATAGTGTTCCATTTTAACAAATAGGTGAGTGATAAATGAAGAAAATTGATAGTAATAGCAGTAGTAATAGAAGAGTAAGAACAGATGAAAAAACAAAGAGAATAATTAAGAAAAAACCTTGTAGATTATGTAGGTCTAAGGTTGAAGATATTTTGTATACAGATATTGATTTTTTGGAAAAGTTTGTGTCAGAAAGGGCAAAAATTGTTCCTCAGAGAATTTCAGGAAACTGCTCAAAACATCAGAGAATGATAGCTAATAGAGTTAAAAGAGCTAGGATAGCGGGTCTATTGCCTTTTATAAAAATAAAACAGGGAGTACGCCGTGAAAGTGATTTTACTAGAAAACGTCAAGAATATAGGTAATATAGGCACAGAAGCAGAAGTTAAGGATGGCTATGCGAGAAATTATTTGTTACCTCGCAAATTAGCGATTAAAGCTAATGCAGGTGCTTTACGTATTATTGAACAGAAGAAAAAAGAAATAGAACGTAAAGAGCGTCAGCTAAAAGAGGAAAGTATTGCTTTCGTTGAAAAATTAAAAACTATTTCTGTTACCATTAGCGTGGAAACAGGCGAAGATGATAAACTTTATGGTTCTGTTACAAGTGAAATGATATGTGATACCCTCAAACAGGAAGGTATTGAAATAGATAAAAGAAAGGTAGTTTTAGATAACCCGATAAAAGCTTTAGGGATTTATGACGTAGATGTTAAGTTGCATCCTGAAGTAAAAGCATCTATTCGTGTATGGGTTGTTAAAAAATAGTCTATTTTGAAACCCGAAAATGTCCAAATTTTATTCTTGAGTTAATAAGATTAGTTTAAGGCTAATTCCTCATCTAAAAATAAATGATTTCTGACAAGATTATAGGAAAAGTTCCGCCTAGCAGTATAGAAGCCGAAAAATCCATTCTAGCCTCAATGCTACTTGATAGAGAAGCGATTGACAAATCAATGGAGTTATTGGAAGACGGCTTTTTTTATCTAGAATCGCATCAAAAAATTTATCAATCCATAGTAGAGCTTTACGATAAAAATAGTGAAGTAGATATTGTTACATTGATAGAGGAATTAAGAAAGCGGAGTCTTCTTGAACAAATCGGCGGGCCTGCGTATATTACTGAATTAGTTAATGAAGTGCCGACTTCTGCTAATGTTGAACACTATTTAAAAATTGTCCGTGAAAAATATATTTTAAGAACACTTATCAAAGTAGCTACTCAAATTGTTTCAGAGAGTTATGAGCCTTCCTGTGAAATAGAAGAACTTTTGGATAAGGCAGAGCAATTAATTTTTGATATTACTTCTAAGTCTGATAAAGAAACACAAGTCTTTTCTATTAAAGAAATAGTAAAAATAAGTATAGAGCGCATTGATAGTTTATATCAAAGAAAAGAGAATGTTACCGGGTTACCAACCGGTTTTCATGAATTAGATATTATGACAGCTGGGTTGCAGCCTTCTGATTTTATTGTTGTGGCGGCTAGGCCGTCAATGGGGAAAAGCGCTTTTGCGGCATCTATAGGGGGACATATTGGTATGGTTCAAAAAATACCGTGCGCTTTTTTCAGTCTTGAAATGTCCAAAGAGCAACTGGTTCAAAGATTTTTATGTTCTGTAGCGCATGTAAACGCGCAGAAGGTCCGGACAGGTTTTTTTTCACAGTCTGATTGGCCAAAACTTATGGAGGCGGCTGATAAGTTGTCGAAATCTCCTATTTTTATTGATGATACTCCATCAATATCTCTTTTAGAAATAAGGGCAAAAGCGCGCAGGCTAAAAGCGCAACATAACATACAGTTTATTGTTATAGATTATATTCAGCTTATTAAAACTTATGGCCGAATAGAATCCCGCCAGCAGGAAATTTCAGAAATTTCAAGATCAATAAAAGCGTTGGCGAGGGAACTTAGAGTTCCTGTTATAGGGATAAGCCAGCTTTCACGCGCTGTTGAGCAAAGAGCTGATCATAGACCGATGCTGTCTGATTTACGAGAGTCAGGCGCAATAGAGCAGGATGCTGATTTAGTAATGCTTCTTTTAAGGGAAGAATATTATGAACCTACAGAAGAAAATAAGGGCATTGCGGAAGTTATTATAGCGAAACAGAGAAATGGTCCGGTAGGCAGTGTTAAGCTTGCCTTTTTATCTGAATATACAAAGTTCAGCAATCTATCCAGAATGGAAGAAGAGGAAGGGTTTTAGTTATGTTTAAAAAAATAGCTATTTTTTTTGCGATAATTTTTTCTTTTTATGTAACAGGGGTTGGGCATAATGTTATATACGCGGAATCAACTGATAAACATATCGTTGATATAAAAATAAAAGGGAATAGCGCTGTAAGCACCGCGACTATTATTAACAGGCTTAAATTGAAGCCGGGAGATGTTTATGAGCCGGCCGCGCTTAATAATGAACTTAAGCGGTTATACGCTATGGGATATTTCAATGATGTTTCTGTCGAAACAGAAGACCAGCCTGAAGGGGTCATTGTTGTATTTACGGTTGTTGAAAAACCTATTATAAGCACTATAAGTTTTAGGGGAAACGCACGGTTAAAAGCAAATACTTTAAAGAAAAAAATTACGATAAAAGATGGTGATTTAATAGATTTTAACCGTGTAGCGCAGGATGTTGCTACCCTTAAGGCGTATTATATTGAACAAGGGTATAGTAAGGCCAAGGTAGATTACGTGGTTGAACAGCCTGATAAAGACCAAGGAGCTAATTTGGTATTTGTTATAGATGAAGGCGTTGTTTTAAAAGTTAAAACAATTAAGGTTGAAGGCAATGAACATATAAAATCTGGTGAAATAACAAAATTTATGTCGACAAAAACCGCATGGTGGTTTATTAGAAAAGGCGCTTATGATGAAGAAAAATTTCAAGAAGACTTAACTAGAGTTGCCACATTTTATCGTAGTAAAGGGTATTTGGATGTTAAAGTTACAAGCAGATTTGATTATTCTTCGGATGGAAAGTTTATGTATATTACTATCGTAGTTGAAGAAGGAAAACTTTATAAGGTTGGAGCTATCGCGTTAGCTGGAACAATGGTATTTCCTAATGAGGATTTAACGAAATTAGTTAAAATGAAAAATGGGGACGCGTTTGATTATGAAAAAATAAGAGCGGATATCGAAAGTATAAGAACATTTTATTATGACAGAGGATACATGGATGCGGAAGTTGATTTAAAACAGCAATTTAATTCAAGTACCGGCAATATGGATCTTAACTATAATATTGATGCGCATGAAGAAGTTTATGTCGGGATGGTTAATGTTTTTGGCAATACAAAAACAAAAGATAAAGTTGTACGCAGGGAAGTCAGGGTGTATCCCGGAGAAAAGTATGATGGTAAAAAATTAAAGAGAAGTAAAGAGCGTATATATAATCTTGGATTTTTTGAAGATGTTTATTTTGAGACAGTGCCGACAGATCAAAAAAATGTTAAAGACCTTAACGTTACAGTCAAAGAATCAAAAACAGGTGAATTTTCTTTTGGCGGCGGATACAGCTCTGTTGACGCTTTTATAGGATTTGTGCAATTAAGCCAGAAAAATTTTGACATTATGAATTTCCCGACATTTACCGGAGCAGGACAAAATTTAGTTATAAGGGCAGAAGGTGGAAGTTCTCGATCTAATTATTTTTTAAGCTGGACAGATCCTTGGATTTTTGATTATCCATTTTCATTTGGGTTTGATATTTATCGAGAAGAGCATAATAGGTCTGGTTTATCAGGATATGATTATGATGAAAGAAGAACTGGTGGTAATTTGCGTCTTGGAAAAGAACTTTCAGAATATGTGACAACCGATTTAATTTATAATTTAGAAGAGGTGCAGATATCAGATGTGCCGGATGAGTCGTCGGAAGATCTTAGAAAGGAACAAGGGCGAAATATTATAAGTAGACTTACTTGGGGTATTAATTACGATACAAGGGATAATAAGTTTTCACCGTCAAAAGGGCTTGTTTTGGGTTCATCATTACAAGATGCTGGCGGGATTTTAGGCGGGGATAAAGATTTTGTTAAAGGGTGGTTTCATGGAAGTTATTTTCAAACATTACTGATTGAAAATGTGGTGCTTGAATTAAAAGGTGCTACAGGGATTGCTAAACCATATGGCGACACGGAAGATGTGCCTATTTATGAAAGATATTTCGCTGGCGGCGCAAGTACGATAAGAGGTTATAAACAAAGATCTGTCGGTCCAAGAGATAAAGGTTCTAATTCAGCGCTTGGAGGAGAAGCGGTTGTTCTTGGTAGCGCGGAAGTGACATTTCCTATATATCAAAATATAATAAAAGGTGCCGTGTTTTTTGATACCGGTAGTATCTGGAAAAAAACTAATGATTTGTTTAATTCCAGCTCAGAAGATTACAGCGGATTTAAGCATGGAACAGGTATTGGTGTCCGAGTAAAAACTCCAATAGGACCGGTTAAATTGGATTATGGTTTTCCATTAAGCGATAATCAAGGGGATAAAAGAGAAGGACAATTTTATTTTAGTATAAGTAATGGTTTTTAACCAATGTACAGTACAGCTTAAAACATCATTTTAGTGTGTATATTTTTGACTTTTGAAATATGATAGTGTAGTCTTTAAATGAGTTCAATATAAAGTCATAAATATTAAGAATGGGAGGAAATAGGATATGGTAAAAAATATAGTTTTAAAGTTTATATTGGTTATTAGTGTTGGCGTTTTTATAGCAATGCCTTGTTTTGCTAAAGATATGAAGGTAGGTAGTGTTGATTTAAGGCTAGCTTTTTATGAATATGAAAAAAGTAAAGGTTTTGATAAAGAACTCAATGAAGTTACCGCGAAAAAAACAGCGGATAGAGCTAAATTAGTTCAGATTATACAAGGAATTCGCGGGGAGAATGAGTTTGCCAGTGAAGAAGTAAAAAAACAAAAACAAAAAGAAATGGATAGCGCGATAGCCCAGCTTAATGATTTTGATAAAAATATGCGTCAAGAATTATTGAATAAAAAGAACGCGATGTTCCGTGAAGTTATAGATGATATTCAGAAAATAGTAACTGCTATCGGAAAAGCCGAAGGATATGATTTAATTTTGGATACCCGTAATATAATGTATTCAGGGGAAGGTTTAGATTTAACCAGTAGGGTTATAAAAGAACTTAATAAAAAATAAATGATTGAGACGTTTTTGAGAAAATTTTTAAACCCGAATTGCAAGGCAGGTGCTGTGTAATTCGGGTTTTTTATTATCCCTGATTTGCAATAGACTTTGAGAAAAATTTAGAGACATTTTACCGAAGGCCTATTGCAAAATACGGGATTATTGAGGTGAAATATGTTTGTAAAAGAACACACAATAAAAAATAAAGTAGAGTTTTCAGGTAAGTCTCTTCAGCGTGGAGAAGAAGTAAAGGTTATTTGCGAGGGGGCTTCTATCGGTACGGGTATTATATTTCTTCGCGCTGACAGAAAAGACGCGGAGTGGATTCGTGTTGGAGATATGCTTTTTTCTGATGAATATGAACGTAGAAGTACTATTGGAAAAGGGAATAACGGGATTCAAACTGTGGAACATTTTTTAGCGGCATTGTGGGGTATGGGGATCAGCAATATGAAGGTTTACGTTTATGGCAGGGAGTTTCCAGCGATGGATGGAAGCGCTAAAGTTTTCCTTGAAATTTTAAAGTCAGGTGGTATAGTTGAACAGGAAAAAGAGGTAAATCCGATTAAAATCAAGGAACTTATAGAAATTCACAATAAGGATGTATCTTTATCAATAACACCTAGTGAAAAATTTAGTATTACATATTTTATAGATTACAAATGCAAGGCAATAGGTAAAGAAGAGTTTTTGGTAGATTTTGACAAGATTTCTTTTGAAGAAAACATTGCCGGTGCCCGGACGTTTTGTCTTAAAGATGAGGCAATGTTACTATTAAAATTAGGGTTTGGCAGGGGGGCCACTTATGATAATACTCTTATCATGGGAGATACCGGTCCTGTAGGAACAACTCTTCGTTATCCCAATGAACCTTTACGACATAAAATTTTAGATTTGATAGGAGATTTATATCTTTTAGGAAGGCCGTTAATAGGCCGTGTGATAGCGCGTAAATCAGGGCATAAAATAAATATGCGTCTTGTTCGCGCTATTTATGAAAAATACGGAAATATTTTATGATTATTCGTGCCAAAACTCGCGTAGTAAAAATCGGTAATGTTTTAATAGGAGGAGATAATCCTGTTATTATCCAATCCATGGCAAAAACAGATACCGCTAATATTAGCGCCACTATAAGAGAGATTCAAGGCCTAGAGGCTAGCGGGTGTGAAATAGTGCGAGTGGCTGTAAAAAATATAGAATCAGCTTTAGCCATAAGAGAAATAAAAAAATCTATAGAAATACCAATTGTCGCGGATATACATTTTGATTATAGGCTGGCGCTTACTGCGATAAATAGCGGTGCGGATAAAATAAGAATTAATCCCGGGAATATTTTTAAAGAAAAAGAGCTATTTGCTGTTATTAGCGCGGCGAGAGATAAGGATATACCAATAAGAGTCGGCGTGAATTCAGGTTCTTTGCCGGAATACGCGGATACGGAAAATCCAGAAGGTATTAAAATGGCGCGCGCGGCACTACAGTATCTTGAATATTTTGAGAAAAATAAATTTTCAAATTTAGTTGTTTCTTTGAAAGCGTCCAATGTTCTTACTACTATTTCAGCTTATAAAGAAATGTCGCGGCTTTCAGAGTATCCTTTACATTTAGGTATTACCGCGGCTGGAACAATAAAAGATGCTATGGTAAGGTCAAGTATCGGCATAGGTTCTCTTTTACTTAGCGGGATTGGGGATACAATAAGGGTTTCAATAACTGGAGACGCGAGAGAAGAAATAGATATCGCCAGAAAAATATTAGCGTCTTTGGAATTAAGAACATTCGGGCCGAATCTTATATCATGCCCAACTTGCGGAAGATGCCAAGTTGATTTAATAAAAATAACTGAAGAATTGGAAAAGGCTTTATCTGGAATATGTTTTAATTTTGGGAAGATTAAAAAAAATAAAAACGAATGTCTTACCGAGGGTAAGCAAAATTTTACAGTAGCTGTGATGGGATGTGAAGTGAATGGGCCCGGTGAAGCTAAATCCGCGGACATTGGGATCGCGTTTGGCAAAAATCAGGGTGCTATTTTTCAAAACGGGAAAATATTTAAAATAGTTTCTAGCGCTACGGCTGTTCACGAACTATTGGAGATTATAAAAAAAGAGTATTGTTAGCAGGAGTAATAAACTTGAGATTTTTCGCCATTCGGGCGCGGAATTAAAAAGAGGAGAACATAAGAATGAGATGGACTGAATTTTTAATACCAACATTAAAAGAAGACCCGCAAGATGCCGAGGCTGTGAGCCATAAACTAATGGTGCGCGCCGGGCTTATAAGGCGGCTTACCGCTGGAGCGTATATTTATCTCCCATTAGGTTTAAAAGTTTTAAAAAAAGTTGAACAAATTGTGCGCGAGGAAATGAATAAAACTGGCGCTATAGAATTATTTATGCCTGCGCTACAGCCCGTTGAACTATGGAAAAAAACAGGCAGGTATGATGTTATAGGCGACGTAATGATAAAATTTTTGGATAGGCACGGTAAAGAAATAGCGTTAGGCCCCACACATGAAGAAATTATAAC
Source organism: Candidatus Omnitrophus magneticus (assembly GCA_000954095.1). Taxonomy (GTDB): domain Bacteria; phylum Omnitrophota; class Gorgyraeia; order Tantalellales; family Tantalellaceae; genus Omnitrophus_A; species Omnitrophus_A magneticus. The sequence continues at coordinate 27,919 of JYNY01000495.1, forward strand.
AGACCTAGTGTCGAGAGAAATACGTTCTTACAAAGATTTACCGATTTGTCTTTATCAGATACAGACAAAATTTAGAGATGAAGTAAGACCGAGGTTTGGAGTTGTGCGTAGTTCTGAATTTATAATGAAGGATGCGTATAGTTTTGATAAAGATGAGGATGCTTTGGAAATAGCGTATTCTAGGATGTATCAGGCGTATTGTAATATTTTTACAAGATGCGGCCTCCCGTATATTCCGGTTCTCGCGGATACAGGAATGATGGGCGGTAGGGTTTCTCATGAGTTTATGATTCCGTCGTTAATAGGTGAAGATAGAATCGTAGTTTGTTCTTCTTGTAAATATGCCGCTAGTACTGAAATAGCGCCTGCGGTTTTGCGTGAAGGCGCAGGCGCGGGTGAAGAAAAATTTTTAGAAAAAAATTTGGTAAACACTCCGGGTAAAGTAAAGGTGGATGATATAAGTGTTTTATTGAATGTTTCAAAAGAAAAAATTATAAAGACATTAATTTATATGGCTGACGGAAAACCTGTAGCGATTTTATTAAGAGGTGACCATGAAGCTAATGAGGCAAAAATAAAAAATAAATTAAAAGTAGTTCGTTTCGCGATGGCGGATGAAAAAAATATTTTAGATGTTACCCGCGGCGCAAGAGGTTTTTCAGGGCCGTGCGGGTTAAATATCCCTATTTACGCGGATTTCGCGGTGAAGGGGATTATTAACGCTGTTACAGGCGCGAATATTGTGGACGCTCATTATGTTAATGTGAATTATGAAAGAGATTTTAATGTGACAGAATGGATAGACGCGCGTGTAATAACAGAAAAAGATCCATGTCCAAAATGCGGAGCTGGTATAGAAATAAAAAACGCGCTTGAAGTTGGACATACGTTTAAATTAGGAACAAAATATTCACAGGCGCTTAACGCGAAATATCTAGATGAAAACGGGCATGAGAAAGTTTTAGTTATGGGTTGTTACGGAATAGGTGTTACCCGTATAATCCCAGCTATTATCGAGACAAATGCGGATAAAGACGGTATTGTTTGGCCGATAACCGTTGCTCCTTATGAAGTAATTGTGATATGCCTTAACAATAAAGATGATATGGAATCCGCGAAGGAAGCGGAACGGATTTATAGAGAGCTTTCGGCGAAAAATATAGATGCGCTTCTTGACGATAGATTTGATAAATCTCCGGGTGTTAAATTTAAAGACGCGGATTTGATTGGAATTCCGTTGCAAATAGTTGTGGGTAAAAAATCTCTCGCGGAAGGAAATGTCGAAATCAGAGACCGCAAAATGAAAAGTTCCCATTTAATTAACAAAGAAGAAGCGGCAGAATATATATATCAAAAAATAAAAATACTAACGCGAAATTTGTCAAAAAATTAGCTGGCTGGCATCGTAAATTACAGCAGTTGTTTTATCCTAAAACGCTAGCGCCATTTTTATTAGGTTTTATGTAATTACTAAGCAGTGAGTAATAAACCTTATTCTATCATTCCTTAATTTGCCGTAAGAAAATATCCGTTATCTATAGAAAGTATACTACAAAAATCTAGTCTCTGTTTTTTGTTTCCAACATAGAGCATTTCTCGCGCTCGCGCAAAAAGGTATTATGAAACCTTATAAACAATTAGACCATACCGCGGATTTGTCTTGTTCCGCGCGCGGCAAAACTTTGGAAGAATTATTTGAAAATTCCGCTCGCGCTATGTTTGATATTATTTCGGGCGGAAGAGCGGTTAAAATAAAAGATGAAGCGGAAGAAGTCGAGGATATCGCTGTAAGGGCGGAGGGGATTGATAATGAATCGCTTCTTGTGACATGGCTGAATGAACTACTCTATTTATCATTTTCAAAAAAAATATTATTTTATAAATTCAATATTACTGCCGTTCAAAATTTTAGTTTGTCGGCTGTATCGCGTGGATATAAAATTTCTGACAAAACGCATGTAAAAAAAGAAATAAAATCCGTTACATATCACGGTCTTAAGATCATTAAAAAAATCAGATATTATGAAGTAAATATTATATTTGATGTATAAAATTTTTGCTACTATTGGGGATATTAAAATTTATGTTTAACGGAAAACTTGAAAAACTTGATGATTACCGCTGGCTTATTCCTAAAAGTTATATGGAAGGTATGCGCGTTAACGGTATTATTTACGCGGATGAAAAATTATTGCCTTCGATATTAAAAGATAACGCGCCTATTCAGGTGGCGAATTCCGCGCATTTACAGGGAATTGTCTGTCAAGCAATGGCAATGCCTGATATTCACTGGGGTTATGGGTTACCGATAGGCGGTGTGGTTGCGACGGATATTGAAAAAAATGGTGTTATAACGCCCGGTGGAGTAGGGTATGACATAAATTGCGGAGTGCGTCTTATCGCCACGAATTTGATGTATAAAGATATCGCGAAAAAAATAAAAAATTTGATAGACGTTTTGTTTAGTTTTGTGCCGAGCGGTGTAGGTTCAAACGGAAAAATTAAAGTTGATTCAAAAGAGTCCGCGCGGGTTTTTATTGAGGGCGCTAAATGGGCTGTTAATAAAGGCTACGGCTGGGATTCTGATCTTATTTTTGCGGAGGAAAATGGGGCGATGAAAGGCGCTGACCCGTCAAAGGTCTCATCCAGAGCGTATGAACGCGGCCAAGATCAAATTGGGACACTTGGTTCCGGAAATCATTTTTTAGAAATTCAAACTGTTGAAGAAATTTTTAATGAAGATACTGCTCGGATTTTTGGGCTTCAAAAAGATGGTGTCGTGATTATGATCCACACAGGTTCACGCGGGCTTGGCCATCAGGTATGTACCGATTATGTTGAAAAAATGGTGAAGATTGGTGATAAATACGGGATAAAAATTCCGGACAGACAGTTAGTCGGTGTTCCTGTAAAAAGCCAAGAAGGCGTAGATTATATAGGCGCGATGTCTTCTAGCGCTAATTACGCGTGGGCGAATAGGCAGGTTATCACGCATTTAGTAAGGCGCGCATTTGAACAAGTGTTTGAAACAAGGGCTGAGAATTTAGGAATGAGGCTCATCTATGACGTGGCGCATAATATCGCGAAGTTCGAAAAATATAATATATCAGGCGAAGAAAAATTATTATGTGTTCATCGTAAGGGCGCTACAAGGTCTCTTGCTCCGGGACATAAGGAGTTGCCTCAATTATATCAAAAAACAGGACAACCTGTTATTATCCCCGGAGATATGGGAAGATGTTCTTATGTTTTACGCGGAGAAGAAAAAGCTGTAGAAACATTTTATTCCACATGCCATGGTGCCGGGCGTGTTATGTCCCGTAATGAAGCGTTAAATGTTACTAGAGGCCGTGCAATAGATAAAGAGCTCGCGGAACAAGGGATTATAGCGAGGTGCGCGGAACGCGCCACATTGCGGGAAGAAGCACCGATGGCGTATAAAAATGTTACGGATATTGTGAATATTGTAGAAAAAGCAGGGCTCTCTAGTAAAGTCGCAAAAATGAAACCAATCGCGGTCATAAAGGGATGAAGAAAAGGTTTACAGGACAAGCGTTTATATGTTATAAAATTATCTTTCTCGGTACATTTTTTGGGTCCATTTTTGGGAGTAATATAATTTTTTAGAATGGAGATAATATGATTGAGCGGTATACAAGGCCTCAAATGGCTTCTATCTGGACAGATGAAAATAAGTTTAGAAAAATGCTTGCTGTTGAAATTTTCGCGTGCGAGGCGTTCACTGAAGAAGGTCTTATTCCTCGTAGTGCGTTGGCAGTTATAAAAAATAAGGCAAATATAGATGTTAAAAGAATACAGGAAATAGAAGAGAAAACTAATCATGATGTAATGGCTTTTATTAAAAATGTTTCTGAATATGTTGGGGAAGAGGCGAAATATTTTCATTTCGGCCTGACATCAAGCGATATTCTTGATACAGCTCTTTCAGTCATGATGGCTGAAGCAATGGATATATTAATTTCAGGCGCTGAAAAATTGAAAGAGTCTTTAAGAAAAAAAGCCATAAAATATAAAATGACTCCAATGATGGGCCGTTCGCACGGTGTTCATGCTGAGCCTATTACATTCGGCCTTAAAATGGCGCTTTTTTATAAGGAAATAGAGAGAGATATAAAAAGATTAAAAGTTGCGCGCGAAGTAATCGCTTACGGGAAAATTTCAGGTTCTGTCGGAACATTCGCTAATGTCTCGCCTTTTGTTGAAGAATATGTTTGCGGAAAACTCGGTCTCAAGCCAGCGGGAGTGTCAACGCAGGTTCTCCAGCGAGACCGTCATGCCGAATATCTTACTGCTATTGCTATTACAGGCGCTACTTTAGAAAAACTCGCGGTTGAAATCAGAGGGCTTCAGAGAACTGAAACCGGAGAAGTTCAAGAGTTTTTCGCGAGCGGGCAGACAGGGTCGTCAAGCATGCCGCATAAAAGAAATCCTATTATTTGTGAAAGAATTACAGGGCTTAGTAGAATTCTTCGCGCTAACGCTATGGCGGCTATTGAAAACGTGGCGCTTTGGCATGAAAGGGATATATCACATTCTTCAGTTGAAAGGGTAATAATTCCGGATTCGGCTATTTTACTGGATTATATGCTGGATAAAATAGTGGTATTAGTAGATAAACTTATTGTTAATGAAGAAAAGATGAGAGAAAATATCAATATAACAAAAGGACTTATTTATTCTCAAAAAGTTTTACTTGAGCTTATCAAAAAAGGCGCGACTCGTTTGGAATCATATGATATCGTGCAGACAGCATCTTTAAAAGCCGCGGACAGTGGTAAAGAGTTATTAGCGGAACTTCTTCTTAGCGATAAAATGAAAAAGTATATGACAAAAGAAGAAATAGAGGCGTGTTTTAAATTGGAATATCATTTGCGGTATATAAATGAAATTTTTAAAAGAGCGGGGATTGAGTAATACCCGTTGGGCCGCAGTGAAAAGAGGCTTTTTTCGTGTATAGTAACTTAGGATAAAAAAGCCATTTTATTTTTTAAAAAAATATAAAAATTAAAAATTTTTATATTTTGCGGCGGCCTAGCAATGAACGTATATTGTTCATGTTATTTATAATGGCAAAATGTATTTTTTTTGCTTGTCAAAATTATTAGAAGGAAACGCATAAATGAAATAAAATATTACTTATAAAAAAGTAGGAGTAGATATTGACAAAGCTGATAACTTAATAAAAAAATCCGTAGCGCTTATCGCGTCCACTAAGATTAAAGGCAGTATTGACCGAATTGGCGGATTTAGCGCGTGTTTTGATCCGGCTCTTACGGGAGTTAAAAATCCTCTTTTAGTCGCGGGTACCGATGGAGTCGGCACTAAGCTCAAAGTAGCCATTGAAACAGGGATTAATGATACTGTCGGTATAGACCTTGTCGCGATGAGTGTTAATGACTGCCTTTGTTCCGGCGCGAAACCTATATTTTTTCTTGATTATTTTGCTTGCGGTAAATTAGAAGAAAAGGTCTGGAATGATGTTATTAAGGGAATTGTCAAAGGATGTAAAGAAGCGTCTTGCGCGTTAATAGGCGGAGAAACCGCGGAAATGCCGGGAATGTATAAAGAAGGCGATTATGATTTAGCTGGATTCGCGGTGGGGATAGTCGATAGAAAAAAAATTATAGACGGAAAAAAGATAACGCCCGGAGATATTGTTCTCGGTATTGCTTCAAGCGGATTTCATTCAAATGGATATTCTTTGGTCCGCAAAATTTTTACCAAAGAAGAATTTAAAAAGAATTCTAGTTTGTTTTTAAAACCTACGCATATTTATGTTAAACCAGTTTTGGAGCTTAGTAATTTGATTGAGATAAAAGGGATAGCGCATATTACCGGCGGAGGGTTTTACGATAATATCCCGCGTATTATGCCAAAAAATTGTAAAGTAGTTATTAAAAGGGCTAGCTGGGAAATGCCTGAAGTTTATAAAATGCTTATGAAAAAAACAGTTCTTAGAGATGAAGAACTGTTTAGGACATTCAATATGGGAATAGGAATGATTCTAGTTATAAATAAAAAAAACGCCGATAAAACGGTGAAAACACTTTTAAAATATAAACTTAAGAGTTGGGTTATCGGAGAAGTCGTTAAGGGTGAGCGTATTGTAGAAATTATCTAAATCATGGGAGACAAAAAATGAATATTTTAGTTATTGGTAGCGGCGGCAGGGAACACGCGTTATGTTGGAAAATACGGCAAAATAGTGATGTTAAAAATTTATATTGTATACCCGGAAACGCGGGAACAGACGGTATCGCCGATAACTATAATATTGATATTTTAGACAGTGTTACAATAAAAGCTTTTTGTGTTGAAAAAAAAGTGGACTTAGTTATTGTGGGGCCGGAACTTCCGTTAGCGCGCGGAATTACGGACGCGCTTGAAAATGCCGGCATTAAAGTTAGCGGGCCGTCATACGGAGCCGCGCGCATGGAGTCCAGTAAAATTTTTGCTAAAGAATTTATGGGCAGATACGATATTCCCACAGCGCGTTTTAGAATATTTGACGATTTTAAAAAGGCCGAAGAATATATCAAATATATCGGCGCGCCGCTTGTGGTCAAGGTAGACGGCCTTGCGGGAGGAAAAGGTGTTATTGTAGCGATGACTACGGAAGAGGCGATATCCGCGGCCAAATCAATGCTGGATGATAAAATTTTTGGTTCTGCCGGAAATAAAATAATTGTCGAAGAATTTTTAAAAGGTGAAGAAGTTTCTATTCTCGCTTTTTCTGACGGGAAAAATATTATTCCTCTTGAGACAAGCCAAGATCATAAAAGAATTTATGAAGGTGATCATGGCCCTAATACCGGCGGGATGGGAGCGTATTCTCCGGCACCAGTGGTTAATGATGTTTTAATGAAGGAGATAGAAAAAGTTATTTTGAAACCTACTATTGATGGCATGAGGGAAGAAGGGATGCCGTATAAAGGCGTGATTTACGCGGGTCTTATGCTGACAAAAACAGGACCGAAGGTTTTAGAATTTAATGTGCGTTTCGGCGACCCTGAGGCGCAGGCATTGATTCCCCGTGTTAAGTCTGATATTGTGGATATTATGCTTGGTACCGCGAATGGGGATATATCAGGGAAAACAATAGAATGGGATAAACGTTACGCGGTATGCGTTGTTATTTCTTCGAGCGGATATCCCGGCGAATACGAGAAAGATAAATTAATTACAGGAATAGAGGACGCTGAAAGAGAAGGCGTTTTTGTCTTCCATGCCGGAACAAAAAAAGAAAATGGTAAAATTTATAGTAATGGCGGAAGGGTTCTTAATGTTGTCGCGCTTGGAGACACAATAGAGGAAGCCCGGCACAAAGTTTATAGCGGTGTTGAAAAAATAAATTTTGAAGGAATGTATTACAGAAAAGATATCGCGCATCGATTTTTAGAGAAAAAAATTTAGGGGGGAGGAGTAATATGTCAAAAAAATTTTTAGTATCTATTGTGATGGGCAGTGATTCTGATTTTCCTATTATGAAGGAGACATCGGAATTCTTAAAAAAATTTAATGTGCCGCACGACATAAAAATACTTTCCGCTCATAGATGCCCTGACGCTACATCTGAATTCGCTAAAATAGCAAGAGAGTATGGAATAAAGGTTATTATTGCCGCGGCAGGATGCGCCGCGCATTTAGCGGGGGTTATCGCGAGTCATACGATTCTTCCTGTCATAGGTGTTCCCATGGAAAGTAAACTTGATGGGTTAGTTTCTTTGCTTTCAATAGTCCAGATGCCGTCAGGAATTCCTGTAGCAACTGTAGCTATTGGAAAAGCTGGTGCTATTAACGCCGGTATTTTAGCAGTACAGATATTGGCTTTATCCGATGAGTCTTTGTCAAAAAAACTTGTTGAATATAAAAAAGAATTAGCCCAAAAAGTCGAAGAAAAAAATAGGATATTACAGACTGATGGTAAATTTTAAAAATATTTTATTTGTGTGCACCGGGAATAGCTGTAGAAGTATAATGGCCGAGGCGTATTTCAATAAAAGAGTTGAAGAAAAAGGCCTTTGTGTCAAATCAAAATCAGCAGGCACTTTTGGTATTTACGGATTAAAACCGTCGTTTGAAACAATTGAAGTTTTGAAGGAAGAAAAAATAGATTTTTATGATTATTTTTCAAAGCCGCTCACAAAGGATTTGGTAGATTGGGCGGATATTATTTTGGTTATGACTGCTGAGCATAGAGAAGGGGTTTTGGCCATAGCTCCTAACGCGAAAGAAAAAATAATTTTTTTGGGCAAGTTCCGAAAAAATCAGGGAGATGTTTCAATCCCTGATCCTATAGGCAGATCATTATCTTTTTATAGAGTCACGTTAAATATTATCAAACAATCAATAGAAGGATTGTTGGAAGAAAGTAATGGATAAAAATATAGTTATAGCTTCTGACCATGGCGGATTTTTATTAAAAGAAAAAATTAAAAATTTTCTTTTAGCCAAAGGGTATATAGTTAAAGATGCCGGCACTAATTCTATAGAGCCGTGCGATTATCCGAAATTCGGTTTTTTAGCGGCTAAAGAAGTTTCTAAAAAAAAAGGCGCGAGGGGAATTGTTATTTGTAAAAGCGGTATAGGCATGAGTATTGTAGCTAATAAAATGCCGGGCGTCAGAGCGGCATTGTGCCATACAGTCGAGGACGCTCGTTCATCTCGCGAACATAATGATGTCAATGTTTTAGCTTTATCCAGTAATAAATTGTCATTTAAAAAAGCTAACGGGATAATATGTGTGTGGCTTGACACCGCGTTTCTCGGTGATAGACACGCCAGAAGAGTTCAAGCAATAAAAGCAATGGAAAAGAAAATTTTTAACAAATGCTAAGAAAGGAAAAAAATGAGGCATTTAAAAAAAGTTGATCCTGAAATTTTTGATGCGGTTTTACGAGATACAAAACGTGAATATGAAGGCATAGAACTTATTGCGAGTGAAAATTTCGTGAGTAGAGCGGTTCTGGACGCGGTTTCATCATGCATGACGAATAAATACGCTGAAGGATATCCGCACGCGAGGTATTACGGCGGATGTGAGGTTGTTGATGTAGTGGAAGATATTGCGATAGCCCGCGCGAAACAGCTTTTCGGCGGCGAGCATGTTAATGTTCAGGCGCATTCAGGCTCGCAGGCGAATATGGCGGTTTATTTCGCGGTAGTGAAACCGGGAGACACTGTCCTAGCGATGGATTTAGCTTGCGGCGGACACCTTACGCACGGCCACAAAAAAAACTTTTCCGGGAAATATTTTAATATGCAGTTTTACGGTGTAAGGCATGATACAGAAATGCTGGATTATGATGAAATCAGAAATAAAGCGCGCGAGTGTAAACCTAAAATGATAATAGCGGGCGCGTCAGCATATCCTAGAACGCTTGATTTTATTAAGTTTAGAGATATTGCGGATGAGGTTGGTGCTGTTTTAATGGTAGATATGGCGCATATAGCCGGGCTTGTCGCGGCGGGATTACATCCCAGCCCTGTTCCGTTAGCGGAATTTGTTACAACGACTACTCATAAAACTTTGCGCGGTCCGCGTTCAGGAATGGTTATTTGCAAACAAGCATTCGCGAAACGTATTGATTCTGAAATTTTTCCGGGCATACAGGGCGGTCCACTTATGCATGTTATCGCGGGAAAAGCAGTCGCATTTTTAGAAGCGCTAAAGCCGGAGTTTAAAGAGTATCAGAAAAATATTTTAAAAAACAGTAAAGTGCTTTCAGAAGAATTGAAAAGAAAAGGATACCGCGTTGTATCCGGCGGAACAGATAATCATTTATTTTTAGTAGACCTTTCATTAAAAGGATTAACAGGAAAAGAAGCGGAACAGACGCTTGATAAAGCGGGTATTACAGTAAATAAAAATCTTATACCGTTTGATAAAAATAGTCCGTTTGTGACAAGCGGTATACGTGTCGGAACGCCGGCTGTTACAACCCGTGGAATGATGGAAAAAGATATGACAGTAGTAGCGCATCTTATGGATTCAGCGTTAAAGGCTAAAGATGATACAGCCGTAATTATCAAGGTGAGGGAAGAAGTAAAAAGTTTTTTAAAATCATTTCCTCTTTATAGCGATATTATAGATGAAATGAGTAGTTTATAAATTTAGGATAATAAAATTATGATGAATAGGCCTAGTTGGGATGAATATTTTAGGAGTATTGCCGAACTTGTAGCCACAAGGTCTACTTGTTTAAGGCGTAAGGTCGGAGCAGTGCTTGTAAAAGACAAGCATGTTTTAGCTACTGGATATAATGGCGCGCCTTCAGGCGTGCCGCATTGTTTGGAGACAGGATGTCTTAGAGAAAAATTAAATGTGCCGTCAGGAGAAAGGCATGAACTCTGTAGGGCATTACACGCGGAACAAAACGCTTTTCTACAGGCCGCCCGGTATGGCATAAGCGTTCTTGGCGCGACGCTTTACATAACAAATCAGCCGTGTGCTATCTGCGCTAAAATGATAATAAATGCGGGTATAAAAAAAGTAATTTATTCCGGAGATTATCCGGATTCATTTGCTCTTGAATTTTTAATTCAAAGCGGGATAGAACTTGTAAAAGTTTAATCTAAAAATTGAGTTTCGCTATAGCGAAACTCAATTTTTATGTTCAAGGATAAATATGAAATGTCCGCATTGCGGAAATAGTGAAGATAAAGTTATCGACTCACGAATGAGCGCTGAAGGCGCGAGTATCAGGAGACGGCGCGAGTGTCTGGGATGCGGGAAACGTTTTACCACGTATGAATACATAGAAGACGCGCCGTTAATGGTAATTAAACGCGACGGCGCCCGCCAAAAATTTGATAGAGAACGGGTGAAAACCGGGATTATGAAAGCCTGCGAAAAGCGTCCTGTCAGCATGGAAACAATTGAGGCCGTAGTCGAAGAGATAGAACGCGAAGCCTTAAGAAAAGCCGATCATGAAATAAAGTCCACTGAAATAGGCGAAATGGTCATGGCGCGTTTGTATAATATTGATGAAGTCGCTTATGTCAGGTTTGCCTCAGTATACAGGCGTTTTAAAGATGTTTCGCATTTTATGGACGAATTGAAAAAATTTTTCCATTTTCTTTTTTTGTTCCGGCAGGGAAGAAC